>JBDHGL010000148.1:0-7245 GCA_039589875.1 Gemmatimonadota bacterium | reverse complement strand
GTATGTTCCTTCCCTACGGGACCGGATGTCTCCTGGCCCGCGACGGGAAAGCGCTGCGACAGGCGCACAGCATCGAGGAGGCTGAGTACCTTCAGGATTTGGCGACGGAGGGCGAGTCACTAAACTTCTCAGACTACTCTCCCGAGCTCTCCCGCGACTTCCGAGGGCTCCGCGTGTGGCTGCCGGTCAAGCTTCACGGCCTCGACGCCTTCCGGGTCGCTCTGGACGAGAAGCTGGACCTGGCGCGACTGCTTCACGACGCTCTCCGCGAGCATCCCACCCTGGAGCTGCCGTGGGAACCGGAACTCTCGATCGTAGTCTTCCGTGCTCGCGCCGGCGACGCGGCTAGTCGGGAGTTACTCCAGGAAATCAACGCCTCCGGCCGCGTCTTCCTCTCCAGCACGGTGATCGACGGAAGATTCTTCCTGCGTGCGGCCATTCTTTCCCACCGCACGCACCTTGACCGCGTGCAAGAGGCCGCAGAGATCATTCGGCGCGCCGCTGCCTGATCTGTCGCTGCGCGGTCACTGGCTTTCATTGCGTCCACGCATTCCTGACTTCGTGTCGGTCAGGGCGCAACGAATTCTGACAGCGATGCGTCGTAAAGACCGAAATGCACTTTGGGCGTGTTGCATGTCCCGCAACAGGAAGCCGAACTCCCCAATGACCCGCTCATCAGAGAGGGACGGGGTCGCTGCAATTGGCGGGCTCGAATTCGAGAAGACCATCGCCACGCTCGTCAAGGATGTGGAACTTCTTCACAAACAGCTTCTCGCCGAGGTCAAGGAACGCGAATCCGCTGAACGAGCCCTGCGAAGGAGCGAGGAGACGGTCAGAGCTCTGCTCAACGCTCCGCCCGACACGGCCCTGCTCATCGACAGGAAGGGCACAATCCTCGCCGCAAACGAAACCGCCCTGACCCGCCTCGGCGTCTACGCTGATAGGGCCGACAGTCGAAACGTAGACGGTCTGGTGGGCGTATGCGTATACGATCTCTTCCCACCGGACGTCGCGATGCAACGGAAGGCACGGAACGAAGAGGTTCTTAAGACTGGCAGACCTGCCAGATTCGAGGATGACCGTGAAGGCTCCTGGTTCGACAATAGCATCTACCCGGTCCGAGGCGCGAGGGGTAGGATCGTCGGCCTGGCCGTCTTCAGCCGGGAGATTACCGACCGGAAGCGCGCCGAGGAGTCCATGCGACGGAGCCAGGAAACGGTGCGCGCCCTTCTTAACGCCCCCACGGACTCCGCCTTGCTAATCGACGCCAGAGGGATGATTCTCGCACTGAACGAAACGGCGAGAACCAGGTTGGCGGCACACGCCACCCAGACGAACGGTGACGATGCCGAGCAATTCATCGGTCAGTGCGTGTACGACCTCTTCCCGCCGGAACTCGCCGAGCACCGGCGCGTACGCAACGAAGAGGTGATCCGCTCGGGGCAGCCCGCACGCTTCGAGGATCAACGCGAGGGCGCCTGGGCGCCTGGTTCGACAACAGCGCGTATCCCGTTTTCGGCCGAAACGGTGAAGTAGCCGAGCTTGCCATCTTCACGAGGGATATCAGCGACCGCAAGCGGGCCGAAGAGACCATTCGGCACCTCTCCTACCACGATCCGCTGACTGGCCTTCAGGTCCGCGCCGCCTTTCAGGTGCGCTTCGACGCCGCCGTGGCTCAGGCCCGCGAAAGCGGGCGAGGTCTCGCTGTAATGTGCCTTGATCTCGATCGGTTTAAGGCTGTCAACGACAGACTGGGGCATCCGGCCGGAGACCGCCTCCTACAGTCAGTCGGACAGCGGTTGACCCAGCTCATACGCGAGGGGGATACGGCGGCTCGGCTCGGTGGTGACGAGTTCACCCTTGTCTTCCCCGGTATTGGGCGTCCAGACGAAGCCCGTCCAATCGCTGAACGGATCCTTCGGGCCATCAAGACGCCTTTCCGGATCGACGGCCAAGCGGCGAGTGTCAGTGCGAGTCTGGGTATCAGCCTCTATCCCCGGCACGCTCAAGACTGCCAAGGCCTCATTCGCGCTGCAGACGCCGCCATGTACCGGGCCAAGAAGCAGGGTAGGAACAGGCACGAGTTCTTCAGCGTGACCCCTGCGCGCTCCCCCTCGGCGAGTCGCAAGAGTCTCGGGGAGCGGCGATAGGGCGCGCCCCCCTACCTTGGCCATTCTAGGCTCGCCCCACTGACCCTCCCCCAGCGCTAGTTCACAGGCCGCAGGAGCCCAATCCCGTACTTCTGGAGCGCCCGCCCGATGACCCAGCGGTGCACTTCGTTGGGCCCTTCCGCGATGCGCCATAGGCGAGCGATCCGCAGGAAGCGCTCGATCGGCAGCTCTCGGCTGTAGCCCCATCCACCGTGGATCTGGAGGATGCGGTCGGCCACGTTCCAGACGATCTCGGAAGCGTAGACCTTGACGATGGACGCCCAGATGCGGGGGTCCTCGCCGTGGTCGGCCTTCCACGCCACGTCGTACGTCATGGAGCGACAGGCGTGGATCTCGATTGCGCAATCGGCGAGCATGAACTGCACCCCCTGCCGGTCGCCGATGGGTTCCCCGAAGGTGATGCGGTTCTTGCCGTACTCTATGCCCATCTCCAGCAGGCGCTCTGACATGCCGATCGCCCTGGCCCCTATCTGCACCCGGGCCGCGGTCAGCGCGCGCTGGGCGGTGCCGTAGCCACTGCCCTCTCCGCCGACCCGGTTGAAGTCCGGCACGACCACGTTGTCGAACGCCATCACCACCGGCGTCACCTCGCCGAGCGTCTCGATGCGCCGCTCAACGGTCACCCCTGGCATCCCTTTCTCCACCACGAACGCGTTGATGCCGCCTCGCCCGCGCTTCTCCTTGTCGGTCAGGGCGAACACGACGGCGAAATCTGCAGTGTCGCCGGCGGTCACGAACACCTTGCGCCCGTTGATGACCCAATTGTCTCCGTCGCGCGTCGCAGTCGTTTGCATGTTGCCTGCGGGGTCGGAGCCACCGCCCTCCTCCGTCAAGGCGAAGCACCACGTCATTTCGCCGTTGAGAACGGGCCAGAACCAGCGCTCCATCTGCTCCGGCGATCTCTGTAGGGGGGGCGGTCCCGAGCTGTACAGGTTCCCGCCGATGATGGGGAGCACCTTGGACATCTCCTCACTGACGATCATGTTCCCCATCAATCCTAGCCCGGCTCCACCCAGGTCTTCCGACAGCGCCGCCTTCCACAGGCCCAGCTCCCGGCCCAGCGCCTCCACCCGGTCTCGCTCCGCCTGAGGGATTTCCTCTTCCCTGAGGACGTATGCCTCCAGCGGCATGAGCTCATCGCGGACGTAACGCCGGACGTTGAGCTGAAACATACGCAGCTCTTCGGGGAGTTCAACCATCACGTCGCTCCTTTCGCTGGCGGGACCGGCCGGGCGTTTCCCTTCCCTCTACGGAGAAGCGGGCTTCGAGAAGTATGTCCTGATCAGGCCGTCCTTATCCTGCTCCGTCCAGGCGAGGTAGCCCTTCATCTTCATAATGTCGATCCCGGGCGCGGGCGGGAACGTCGTGATCAGCTCCACGATCTCCGTTTCCCGCATGCGCGCGGCCTCATGGAGGACCGCTACGACGGTCATCTTGTCGGGGTCCATGGCGTCCCGCTCATCGATGGACGCAACGATCTTCGTTCGGTCGAACCAGCCGGGCTGGGTCGAGAAGTACGAGTCCGCGCCGACGGCGTCTTCGGTGGCGATCGCCGCCTGCCCAACCTCGGCTCGAAGCTTGTTGACCAGCTCGTCGACCGGTAGACGCCCGGCGGCGGCCGCCTGCCGAAGGGACGCGACCTTGGCCACGCTCCTGCGCAGAATGGGTTCGTCAGCTTCTTGAAGGGTGGGGCCATCCCGATGAGGACGTCCTCAAGCTCCGGGTACCGGTCGAGAAGCGCGGCAACCTTGGTTGACGGCTCGATGGGGAGATCGTCGGCTGGCATTACTTTCTCCTGGTCAGTCGCTGGGTTTGCTCGCGAGCGAAGCTTTCGCCCGGCTAAAGGTTGTGATGCTCAACGCATGATTATGGTCTGTTCACGTGAACGGTACCACAGTCTACGTCAGTACGGCCAAGGCGAGCGGAGGTGGTAGGGGAATGTGGGGCGGAGAAGCCTGATGGAGTCGCTACGGGCCGGTAACGAGTCTCGAACTTAGTCGAGCAGCCGTACCGTCCCGGCCTCGCCGTCCACGACAACCTGCCGGCCATCCTCGATGATCTGGGTTGCGTTGCCGGTGGCAACGACGGCCGGGACGCCGTATTCGCGGGCGATGATCGCGGGGTGCGCCAGAACGTGCCCAGGCGCGTACTAACTAACTACTTCTCGAGCTTGTCGAGGCGCTTGAAGAAGTCGTATTCGATGGTGAGGTGGTGCACGACGGTCGTTCCCAGGAGCCCCACGGCGAGAACCACGCCGCCGATGATCGCCGTGACATCGCTGTCGGCGGCCGCACCGATCGCCAGGGCGATCGCTCCCGCCGTCCCGGCGAGGGCGGGGATCAGCGGCGCTGCGTGACCCTCTTCGCCACCCTTCAACGCCCGCGAAATTGTCGTGAGTCGCACCTTGGCACCTCCGATCGTATGCACACTATGACGGGTCACCGGTACTTAACCACCCTTGTGTCGCAGGGTCAGGGAAACACGAGGCTGACGGATCCCCTTCTCGCGACCGGGCCGCGACCGGTGTCCCTTCCACATTCGTCCTGCCGGAGGCGCGCCGCGCGCTCCGTCCCTCACTAATCTAGCTTGGCCACATTGACGCGGATGCCCCTGTCAAAGGGGACGGGCTGCCACTGGATCGGCCAGTAGCGGAAGTGCCCGTAGCCGCCGGCCATGTGCAGCCACTTCACCATGCCGGGCTCGAGATCGGAGGCGCCCTTCCAGGTCCGATACTGGTACGGCTCCCACCCGTTGTAGGAGATGACTTGGCCCGGCTGTACCGACGGCGACAGCTTCACGGGAGAGATGAAGACACCCATGTCGTTCGTGATCTCAACCTCCTCCTCATCCCGGATGCCCAGCCGGAGCGCGTCGTCGCTATTCATCACCAGGTGGGGCCGTCCGCGATGAGTCTCCTGTATGACGTCGTTCACGATGTTCATGGAGTGGACGCTCCAGCGGTTGTGCCCGCTGGTCATGACGAACGGGTACTCCCCGCCCTGGGCCGGGTTGTCCTTGTGGCACGGGAGCTCCTCGCCGGCTTCCAGGAACCACTCGTGGTCGATGTAGAACTGGGCGCGACGCGTCATCGTTGGATAGGGAAGCTTGTCTTCGGTGTGCCAGGTGAGGCCGGTAAGCGTCTCATCCGGCTTGATATCGGCGGCCTCGTTCAGGGCGATCGGCGAGATGCCCCAGCCGGTGATCCGCACGGGTCCCTGCTCCCGCAGCGTGTCAAGACTTGTCCCGTCGGGCAGGTTGCCCACCTCAACGCTGTCCTGCACCCATTCACGCGCCACTTTCTCGTCATCGCGGAAGGCGTTGCCGACGGTGAACCGCTCTGACAGGTTGTCCAGTCGCCGCACCATCCCGCGGCTGTCTCGCGACTCAACGACGCCCCGCGCCTTGGCCCGCTCCTCGATCTTCTCCGCCAGCATGCGACCGATCTCGAACTCGGATTTCACGTCGTCAGGCGGTTCCACTGCCTTGTCCGAGAACACGAGGTGGAGCACCGACGGCGTCGAGAACTGGAAGTTCACCTTCTCATAGTGATGGGCCACGGGCAGGAGATAGTCGGAGAACAGCCCGGTCGTATTCATGCGCCAGTCCACCGTTACGATGCACTTGAGCTTGGGCCAGAAGTTCGGCAGCAACTGGTTCTGGCCTCCGCGGGTGCGGCGCAGTGTATTGCCGCCCACCTCAAAGTAGACCCGGGGCGGCGTCTCCGGGCCCGGACGCGCCACACCATCCCACCAGCCCTTGTCGAGCGCCTCGTCGAAGTACTCATCGAAGGGCCGCTGCATCGTCGGATCGTTCCACTCGGGACGGTTCCAGTTGTCCTGGTAGCCGCAATGGTAGTACCAGAGGAAGGCCGGCGGCACCATCGCCCCCTGGGGCGCCATGCGGGTCATCATCTCGATGCCGAGCATCTCCTCGGTCCGGGTGGGGTCCTCCGCCTTGAAAGCCTGCAGTGCAGCATCACGCATCTTCAGTATGCGGCGGGTCTCCTCCAACCCCTCCTTCTCCTTGCCACCGAAGAGTAGGGGTCCGTCGAAGCCGGCTATCGACCACTCCACCGGCCCGGACCCCTTGCGGCCCCAGTTGCCGGTGAGCGCCAGCACGAGCAGATAGGCACGGACCATCAGGTCCGCGTGGTAGTACTTGAACGACGTACCGCCCGAGACGATCGAACCGCGTGTGGTCGCTATCTTGCGGGCCAACGTCCGGATGACCTCCGGGTTGACGCCGCACATCTCGGACGCCTTGTCCGGCTTGTAGTCCGCAAGGCGCTCCTTCAGAAGCTCGAACGCCGGCACGACCTCCACCTGGCGGCCATCTGCGACACGGACCGAGAAGGCGCCATCTTGCCGCCCGGCCTCGAGGGCGGGGTCGAAATCGCCCAGGTCTAGCGTAGACCGTGAAGCCTCCGCGATGCCCTGCGATGCTTGGTCCCAGAAGTAGAACTGGTCGTCGCGGCCGCCGTCTTGCAGGTCGGACTGGCGCAGCAGCCGGCGGTTGTCCAGCCGCACGAGGAGCGCCAGGTCCGTTTGCTCCTTCACGAACGCCGCGTCGTGCAGCCCTTCCTCGACGATCACCTGGGCCATGCCCAGGCCGAGAGCGGCGTCCGTGCCGGGCTTGATCGGCACGTAGCGGTCGACGTGGACGTGAGACGGGCTGCAGTCAGGCGCTACCAGGACGACTTCGGCGCCGTTGTAGCGAGCCTCCGCCGCAAAATGATACCCAGCCATCTGCGTGTAGACCGGGTTCGCGTGCGTGATCATGATGAACTTCGAGTGGAATCGACTGTCCATACTGTTAGTCGGATTGAACTTTCCGAACGTGATGTACAGGCCGGGCGAGAAGTCGTTGATGACGGCGTTCACGTCGGTGTGGAGGCCGCCGAGCAGGTTTGCGATGCGTTGGAACGGGAAGCCCGCAAGCAGTCCGCCCTCGCCCGGCGTGCCCTCGTCGATGATGGATTCGGGCCCCACCTCTTCGATGGCGTCCAGAATGTGGTCGGCGATCTCCGTCAAGGCCTGGTCCCAGGTGACCTGCGTCCACTTCCCCTCGCCTCGAC
>JBDHGL010000147.1:0-4727 GCA_039589875.1 Gemmatimonadota bacterium | reverse complement strand
CGTCCAGCAGGTCCGCGTCTTCACCTACGCCACGTCGCTCGGCGACTACCAGAGCCTGCTGTTCTACTACCCCACGGACATGTACGTGGACAGCGCCCCCTACCTGGACGCCGAGCAGAAGCGCGCCATCCGCGAGTGGGTGGGCGACGGTATCATGCGGATCAGTATCGGGCTGGAGGACCCGGAGGACCTCATCGCCGACCTGGACCAAGCGCTGACTGCCGCGGCATGAGAGGACACAGGGATTGATCAGCGCCAAACCCGTTTCGGCAATCTGACTAGACCAGTGCCGAGCATCTGATTGAAGTGTACGCTCCGTTGACGCGGCGTTAAGCCATCTGACTGCCACGTGCCGTCTTCAGCGTCGCCAGGAGGTCCTGAGCGTCTCGCATGCCGATCGTATCGCCGAGCGGCTGCAAGAAAGCGATCGCCCTCTCGAGATGCCTGCGCGCCTCGTCGCGTTCCTTTCGCTTGACGAGGAGCTTGGCAAACTCGAATTCGATCGTGAACCGCAGGCCTTCCAGGTCCGGAGGCAATTCCTCACTCAGCGTCGTCAGGGCATCGCGCGCGGTCTGCGAAGCCTTCCGCGCCCGGCCGATCACAAATCCGGGGTTGCGGACCATCGCTCCGATCGATCCCTTCGCCTCACCGGTGGCGATCCGCGCGTATACGACTGCCTCGTTCACACCAGCGAGTTCGCCATGTGCCGCGTCGAGTTCGCCGGCCCTCCCCTTGACCGACTCCAGTTGGTCCATGCCCCGGGAAAGCTCGCCCTCGCCAAGGAGCACCAGAGCCTCGCTCAGTTGGAGTTGCAGGGCTATCACCGTAATCTCGCGATCCTCGGCAAAGCGCAGGGCGGGCTCAATCATGGCCCTTGCGGCCTCATATCGACCTGCGCCGGCTAGGAACAGGCCGAGGTATCCATCCATCATGGATCCGTAGAATGGATCCCGCGCAGCATCCCGCCCTCGTTCCGCCTCTCTGATACCCCGCTCATCGTCACCGGTCAAATACGCGATGAACGCCGATGCCAGATGAGCGAAAGTAAGCGCCCTGGCGCTGCCTGATGCGCTCGCGAAGTCCATCAGTTCATGCGCCAGTGCCCGTGACTTGATCAAGTCGCCGCTACCTAGCCGGCCCAGCGCGGCCCCGCAACCGGCCTTCAGCCGGACATACCGCGCGTCTCGCTCATCCGGCAGCCGGTCTACCAGCGCCAGCGCCTCCTCAGCGGAGGCTGCGGCATCGTGATTGCGCCCCGCAATGTAGAGCGCCCAGGCCCGCTGAGTGTATGCATAGGCCAGAACTCGCACTGAGCCGCACTGTTCGCCGATGGCGATGGCTCGATCAGCGGCAGCGACGGACTGCTCAAGCCTCACGACAGAGTACCCGACAAAGCATTGCCACGCGAGCCACATACCGCGAAGCTCAGGATCCGGCACGCGTTCCAGGAGATTGGCGTGCTCTTTCATCAGCCGGTTCATGGCGGGAATGTCAGCCGTGTAATAGTGGAGGAGCGACCATTCGACGATTAACTCAAGGAGATCGTGATCGCGTTCGCCACCCTCTGGTTGGTCGAGGAGGATGTCGTAGGCAGTCCGGTAGTAAGTCTCGGCCTCCGCGAGAGCGTAGCGTTCGATGGCTTTCTTGCCGGCGATGAGTAGGTAGGGCACCGAGCTTTCAGGGGTATCGCTGTTCTGGAAGTGATAGGCGATCGATTCCGCGAACTCCCTCTGCCTCTCGCCCAGCAGCCTTTCCATCGCCCGGGCCACTAGGCCGTGTAGCTCATGCCGCTTCGCCCGCAAGAGCCCCTGGTATGCCACCTCCTGCGTCAGCGCGTGCTTGAACAGGTACTCCAGATCCGGGTCCACGCTGCGCTTGCGGATCAGGTCGGCGGACTCCAGCGCCGAGAGCCCGTCTTCAAGCGTCGCGTCGCCGCCGCTGACCTGGCTCAGGACCGTGAAGAGGAACTCCCGCCCGATGACCGACGCTTCCTGCAGAATGCGACGGCGCTCGGCGTCCAGCCTGTCGATGCGCGCGCCAATCACACCGCGGATCGTCGTAGGGACAGAGGTGGCGTCGAACTGGCCCGTCAGGCCCCAGTCCTCGCCGTTCCGCGCGAGGCCGTGGTTCTCGATCAGGCTATTGACGATCTCCTCGACGAAGAACGGGTTGCCAGCCGCGCGCTCCTCGAGGAACTCGACGAGCTCGCTAGGTGCGCTTGCAGTGTCCAAGAGGGAGGCGACTAGGTCACGGGTGTCCCGGTCCGAAAGCTCCTCCAGCCTGATCTCGCGGATTCCACCTTCGTGAATGGAGAACTCCGGCCGGTAGTTATAGAGAGTTAAGGCCGGTGACAGCTCCTCGGTGGCGAGCTGACGCAGCAGATCAACCGTTGAGGGGTCCGCCCAGTGCAAGTCTTGTAGGCAGACGACCAGCGGCCCCTGCTGAGCGAGCGCCCCCACGAGCGTACGGATGGACTCGAGCAGCCGCCCCCGGTACGCCTCGCGATCGATCGAGGAGCCGAGGGAGCCTTCGATGTCATACAGCTGGAGCAGCGGCGGCAGAATCTCCGATGAGTCGCCGGAGAGCGCGCCGATGCCCGTTTCCAACTTCTGTCGCACCGTTTCCGCGGAGTCTGACTCGTCGATGCCCAGGCTGTTGCTGATGAGGTCGGTGATCGCATAGTATGGGATGTTCTGTGCGATGGGATAGGCCCGGCCCTCGAGCCAGGTAACGTCGGAGGCGATGCGGTTCCGGAACTCTTCGACCAGGCGCGTCTTGCCCGAGCCCGCCTCGCCCGAGAGGGCCACGAATGCCGGCGCGCCGTTTCGTACGCGCTCCAGTTCATCGCGAAGCAGGCTCAGCTCAGTGTCCCGGCCGACAAAACGGGCCTGGCGCCGCACCGGCGTCACGCTGCGAGACGCAAGCGACCGGACCAGCGCGACTGACACCGGTTCACCCTTCCCCTTAAGGTCGTGAAGGCCAAGGTCTTCGAGCTCAAACGTTGCCTCGATGGCACGCCGGGCCTCGGGGCCGACCAACACCTGCCCCGGCTCCGCCAGCGATTGCAGGCGCGCCGCGACGTTAATCGTGTCGCCCAGCGGGCCGGTCTGCGTGCCGTCGAGGACGGTCTCGCTGGTCAGCACGACGCCGGTGTTGACACCGGTGTGCATGCCGATGGGGGTGCCGATGCGGAGCTCCACATCTCGGTTCAGCCCGTCGACCGCCGCGTGCAGCTCCAGCGCCGCGCGCACCGCCCGCAGCGGGTCATCCTCGTGGGCGACCGGATCGCCGAAGACTGCCATCACTGCGTCCCCGAGCAGTTTGTTTATCCGTCCTTCGTACCGACCTACGATCTCGCCGGCGCGCTCCCAGACCTTGTTCACGATGTCACGGACGTCTTCGGGATCGAGCCGCTCGTTGAGGGCTGTGAAGCCCGAGAGGTCGGAGAAGAATACTGTGACCTGACGGCGCTCCTGCATAGGGGGAGCGGCCGTTGTCTCGGTCGTGAGTGGCGCGCCGCACTGGCCGCAATACCGGCTCCCGTCAGGTGCATCAGCGCCACATTGCGCGCAGACTCTTGCGGATGTAGTCATTGCTCCCCGATTTGGCTTCAAACGCCTCTTGGGCGACCACTCTGGTTTAGACGCAATCATAACATCAAATTCGACGCAATCATAACGTCGATCGGCGCATCGCTGGGTGGCCGAGAAACGGTCGCCGGAACGCATCGGGCCATCTCCCTACACAGCTAATGATCTCAGGTTCGCATCTGCACGATGTCTTTCAGGCAGGGTGCTAGATGCGGAAAGGAAGGGCGGAGCCATCTGACCGCCTTAAGATCACCGCCCTTCGGCGATGGATCCCTCCCATCGCGCCCGCGCCTGGGGTGAGTGTGAGGCTATAGAATAGAGTCCGGCATGCGTGAAACCTCATACCCGCTGGAGCCTACGGGGGACCAGGTCCGCGCCATGCTGGAAGCTGCCACCGATAGCCTCGTCGAGTTCTTCGAGAGCCTGCCCAACGCTCCCGCCTCTGACCTGGAGGGCGCCGAGGAGCTTGCCCGGAGCCTCCGTGAGCCGGCGCCCGCGCGGGGAGTTGCCTTTGCCGATCTCCTGGCGGTGGTTCGGCAGTCAGCCGCGAAGGGCCTGGATACCGCCGGCCCAGGTTACCTGGCGTACATCCCGGGCGGCGGTCTGTTCGCCGCCGCCGTTGCCGACCTCCTGGCGAACACTCTGAACCGCTTTGTCGGAATGTGGCACACTTCCCCCGCCATGGCGCAGTTGGAGTGGAACGTGATCCGTTGGCTGGCCGACCTCTTCGGCTACCCGCCGGAAGCCCGAGGTGTGCTGACCTCCGGCGGTTCGATGGCTAACCTATCCGCTCTCCTGGCGGCGCGCAAGGCCCGCCTGCCCGACGACTTCCTGTCGGGGACCGTATACGTGACGGACCAGACCCACGCCTCGGTCACCAAGGTAGCGATGCTGGCGGGATTCCCGCCGGCGAACGTGCGCGTCTCCAGGACCGGGTCATCGCTGATCGTGCGGCCGGGCTCCAGCCGTTCTGCGTCGTCGCGACCGCCGGCACGACCAACACCGGAGCGGTGGACCCGCTCGAAGAGGTAGGACGGGTGGCAAGAGACGAGGACCTGTGGCTCCACGTGGACGCCGCCTACGGCGGCTTCTTTCAGCTTACGGAGCGCGGGCGGGCAATGTTCCGTGGCATTTTTT
>JBDHGL010000146.1:0-8587 GCA_039589875.1 Gemmatimonadota bacterium | reverse complement strand
CAAAACCGGCGCCGGGACCCACGTAGGCCAATGCGGGAGTCGGCAGCGCCAGGAGGAGAACACAGGCGAGGCCGGTCGCCAAGACCCCGCGGGATCCTCTACGGCCGGCTGTCGCATCCGCCGCGGCACGCAGGTTATTCTGTGCGCCGTGAATACCAGGCGGCTCTACCGCAGGCTTAGGTTCGGCGACCCGGTCGTGGTCGTGTCCGGCCTTCCCCGCTCCGGGACCTCGATGATGATGCAGATGCTCGAGGCGGGCGGAATGCCGGTCGTCTCCGATCATCTTCGCGTGGCCGACGAGAGCAATCCGCAAGGCTACTACGAGCTCGAGCGCGTGAAGGAGCTGGACAAGGACGGAGATACCTCGTGGGTGCGCGAGGCTCGAGGCAGCGTCATCAAGATCATTGGCTATCTACTGCGCTTCCTTCCGCAAGACGTCAACTATCGTGTGGTACTCCTGCAACGCGGTCTGTCCGAGGTGCTCGCCTCTCAAGCGAAGATGCTGGCTGCCCGCGGCGAGTCATCCGAGATCGACGACGACCGGATGCGCCAGCTGTTCGCTGGCCACGTGGCGCAAACGTACCGCCTGCTTCAGGATCGTGCCTGTTTCGAATACCTGGAAATAGCGTACCGAGATGCAATCGATGATCCAGAGGATGTGGCCGGGCGCGTGGCGGCGTTTCTCGAGAAGCCTCTGGACGTGCGGGCGATGGCGGCGATCGTCAAGCCCGAGCTCTACCGGAACCGGGCGAAAGAAACTTCCTGATCGCCTCCTAGCACTGGGCCGCTACTGAATGTAACCGAGCGAGCGGAGCGTCTCGAGCTGCTCCGGAGTCATCTCCACCTGCCCTGTCACGCTGAACCGCTGCGCCAGCAGCTGGTGAGCTTCCCACTGCTTCTCGAGCATCGCCGTGTACTTCTCGACGAGCTCCGGATGCTCCTCGTTCACGTTTCGCGTCGCGAAGGGGTCGGTCTCCAGATCGTAGATCAGCACCTTCGGACTGTCCGGCAGCAGCGGCCGGGCGGCACGCCAGCCGCCGGCTATCGGCGGCGCCGTTCCGTCGTCGGTCCAGTGAGTCGGATTGACGGCCATCGAAGCGCCCCACCACCCATCGACGATCTCTATATGGCCGGTGAGCTCGCCGGTCTCGATGTCGGCCTGGAACTGGTCGAGGATCACCGGCTGGGCATCGAACCCGCCCTCGTCCACCTGCCCGGTCAGCAGAGGGGCCAGTGAGCGGCCCTGAAGGACCTCGGGCGGCGGAAGCTCGGTGAGCTCGAGCAGCGTGGGCAGCACATCGATCATCGACACGGGGCGTTCGAACCGCTGCCCGGCCACGATCCGCCCGGGCCACACGAAGATCAGCGGAATCCGGGACCGATATGAATCGAACAGCGCCCCTTCCTCGTCGGCCGGTTGAGGCTCGAGCAGCCCACGCCCAAATCGGGAAAAGCTACCGGCCGGATGGCCGTGGTCCGCGCCGATGATCAAGATCGTGTTCTCCCACTCTCCCCGCTCTTTCAACCGCTCAACGAGCAGGCCGAGCTGGTGGTCGTTGTGAGCCATCGTCTCGTCGTACAGATCCCGCTGCGTGGCGAAGAATTCCCGCGGCTCCACTCCCATGTTTTTGAGCCGCTCTCCACCTGACGTAAGCCTCGCCACCAACCCTCGAATGCCTGACGACGGTCTTCATCGACCCAGCGTCCCGCGAACGGCTCGACCGGCTCGTGGGGCTCGTGCACGTCCGTCGTCTGGAAGTGGACCCAGTAAGGCTCGCCGGGATAGGCCTCCCGCCAGCGCCAGTAGTCCTCGTGCAGCTCGGCCGAGGAGGCAGAGTTGGGCTCGGCTCCCGCGTCTCGGTAGATGTCCAGGCCGCGCTGCAGGTCACTCAGCGAGAGGGCAAACGGATTCGACGTGAAGGCGGCGGTCTGGTAGCCGCCCGCACGATATCGCTCCGCCATGGTGACGGCCTCGGCCGGGATGGCATCGTTGTCCGAGCTGAAGCCGCCGAGCACGCTGTGATGGAGCGACGTCATGTAGGATGCGGTGGACGGCTTCGTCCAGGCCGCGTTGCTGTACGCCCGCTCGAACACGACTCCTTCGGCCGCGATGCGGGCGATGTTGGGAGTCGTCTCCCTGTCATACCCGTACACGTTCATGTAGTCGGCGCCCGCACCATCGATGATGTAGAAGATCACGTTCGGCTTCGAAGCGGAGACGGAGACGGGGTTGGCCGTCGAGCGCTGCGGGGACGAGCTGAGGACCGGAGCACCCCAGAACGCCACGGTGCCGGGCTCGTCCGAATCCGTGGCGAGGGTCAGGGTGATCGTCTCTCCCGCGAACGGCGAGAGATCGATGGTTCGCTGGCCCCAGGCCTCGGAGTCCGAGTAGGCTTCCTCGAGCAAAACGGCCGGACTTCCTCGCCCCTCTGCTTCGACCCGGAAGGTGACGGACTGGTCATCGCGCAGGACGCTCAGGCCGAGGTCGAGACGCCCGCCCTCGGGCACCTGCACCTGGTAGGACAGGCGGGATGGGGCGTGGACGAAGATGGACCGCCGGCTCTGCTGCTCGCGCGTGAGGTCGGTGATGCCGAGTGGCTTCTCCGCGTATACGGCAGCTTTTGGGACCAACGAGATCGAGAGGATATCGAACGTTCCGGGCGCACCGGCGTTGAGGGCGATGCCGAACTCGCGCCACGGATCCCGCCAGGGGCCGAACCAAGCCGGTGACCAGTCCGCCCGCAGCCGATAGGTGTGCACGGTGCCGTCCCGGATAACATCGGCGTCCTCGCCGAAAAACTGCCACGGGGTGGGCATGAAGTCCTGCGTCGGCTCTTCACCGTCCGCACGCAGGTTGAACGCCAGCCCGAGCCCGCCGATACCGCCGTCGGCACGCGCCCGGATCAGGATGTGACTCCAGTCCCCTCGCCTCAACTCCGGCAGATCGAGGTATATCTCTCCATGCAGGCCCCAGCCGCGTGGGTCGTTGTTGGCCTCGCTGAGCCGCACCTGGTAGCCACCTTCGACCGCTGCGAACTCCGGTGCCGCGATCGGTGGGTCGTAGTGGTCGAACGCCCGCCAATCGGTCGGCTCATCGAACCGCCACTCCATCGCGGCCGGGACTTCAGCCGGAGGGTTGGAGCCCTCGACGACCGCCACTTCGATGTGGTCCGCAAGGCGAAGCGGCTGCTCGGCGGTAAGCGTGGTCGCGCCGCGATCGGCACAACCCAAGACCGTGGACAAGCCCAGAATCGATGCAGCCGAAGCTGCCCTGATGGTCCGAGATCCTCGTACTCTCAACGTCGGTCTCCGCGCAAAAGTCGTGGTCGCCCTCTGTGTGCCCGTGAGCAATCGACCCCTGTTGCTACGGGCGGCCGGCAGGGCCGCGCAAGTTCTCGGGCTCGCCGGGAGCGTTCCTGTCCATAGATGAAACGGGCTGCTCGCTTAAATCTCAAACGACGCTCGAGCAGCCGGTGTGCCGTTCGAGACGCTCTGGGCGCTGCGGCTTGGGAGACAACAGTTAAAGGAGGGAGGTTGCCGAGGGCGTCCTTGAGGGCGTGCCGAAAATCAGGTCCACTGAAGGCGGCGCTGGCGCCCTGCCGGAGACGCTCGTCGATCCAGCCGCCCCAGCCCGACAGAACGCGCACACTCAAGCACTTCGCGGTACTCGTCCGAGCTCAATCGGCGATCGATCTCCGTGTACCGTCCTTGCCCGACCCTGCCGGCCGGCGAGTACTGATCCATTAGGTTCACGTATGTGTCGGGCCCGAGCTCCGACACGATCCACTGCAGGATGGACTTCGTCTCGTCCAGGCAACCGGGCATCGCCAGGTGGCGGATGAGCAGTCCCCTCCTGGCGAGCCCGTCGGCGCCGATGATCAGCGGGCCGACCTGCCGATGCATCTCGCGGATCGCCGCCCGCGCTACCTCCGGGTAGTCCTCGGCCTTGAGGTAATCGCGGCTACGCTCCGCCGACCAGAGCTTGAAGTCCGGCATGTAGATGTCCACGATCCCGTCCATCAGCTCGAGGCTCTCAAGTGAATCGTAGGCGCTCGTGTTGTAGACGATCGGCAGCGTTAGCCCGCCCTCCGCCGCCAGGTAGAGGGCCTCGATCACCTGCGGAACCACATGCTCCGGCGTGACGAAGTTGATGTTGTGGCAGCCCTGCGCCTGAAGCTCGAGCATCATCTGAGCAACGCGCTCAGGAGGCTCGCCGTTTGGTACGATGCCAGGCTTGATCGCCTGGCTGAGGTCGTAATTCTGGCAGAAGACGCAGCGCAGGTTGCAGTGGGAGAAGAAGACGGTGCCAGATCCGTTCCACCCCCGGAGGCAGTCCTCTTCTCCGAAGTGCGGGAAGTAGCTCCCGACCACGGCGTATCGACCGGTCTTACAGGCGGACCAGCGATTCTCCAGCCGATTGACGCGGCAGTCGCGTGGACAGACGCGACACTCCTCCAGCGACGCGACGGCCCGCTCGACCCGGTCTCGGAACTCCTCTCGGCCAAGGCCGAGGTAGGCTGGCCGGAACACGTTACCAACGCGCTCCTCTCGTTGGCGAGCCGTTCGGATCTCTACTAGCCGCTCGGGGATGCCGGAGGAGGGACTCGAACCCTCAAGGGATTGCTCCCACCGGATTTTGAGTCCGGCGCGTCTGCCAGTTCCGCCACTCCGGCGCGTGGGTCTAACTACTAAACTAGCAGCCAGGTAGAAGGTCCGCCTCGTAGCAGCGTTCGATCCGGTGGGCGAGAAAGACATGGTTCAGCATGCCGTCTCTCATCGGTCCAGATCCCGTGCGATCCGGTCGATCAGCTCTCCCACGTTCCTCAAAGCGGCCATTTCGCCGGTGCTGAAGCGGATGCCGAACTCGCGCTCCAGCTCGATCATCAGCTCAACCGTGGCCAGAGAGTCCCAGCCCTCGACCTCGTCAGCCGTCGAACTCGGCTCGAGCACGATCTCTTCGTCGTCGAAGAACTCCACGAAGACCCCCCGTACACGTGCCAATACATCTGCCGGATCGGTCATGCCGGCCTGGATTTCTTGTTCCCCGTGATGAACGTGTCGAGGGGTTCGACATCGTCGACGGTCAGCGTCCAGCGCGTGGCAAGGCCATCCGAGGGAAGTTCCGCAAATCCGAGCTGGGAGTAGTGTTCCCGGACGACCTCGTTGCGGCCGGACGGGATGAACGTTCCGCGGATTTCGCCGATGCCACGCGCCCGCGCCGCCCGGACGACCTCATTCAAGAGCAAACGCTCGACTCCACGCTTGAGCACGCGACAGCTCATAAGCCATAGATCAGCGTCCAGTATCTCCCGGTCGAATCGACCGGTCAGGACGCTGATCAGCCCGTGGTCCCCGAACCTGTCCGAGAGCCGCACCGTGCGGGTCAGCACATCCGGATCCCGAGCTGCCTCCTCCACCTCCGCGAACACACCGCGGTGAAGCCGAAGACGCGGATCGGTCCCTGGGATCCACGGAGGATCAGGATGGCGAGAACAGATACGGCGAAGAACTCAAGTGAAAGTAGTGACATCAGGGATCATCGGTCGGGAAAGGCAAAGCCGGAAACCACTCCCCATATTGAGGACAACTGGCAACGTGAACGCAAGCCCAAGCTTCGCCGGAAAGTCCACCTTCACGCTGTAATGCGAAAGGAGCCGCGCGGGCTCCCAGTCGGTCTTCGGAGCTGGTGTAACGCGAGGCAACGTCATGAGCGATAACAAATGCATGGGAGCCGTAGCTGCTGACCGAAGGTGGGGTGGGCGGCGGTTCCTTCAGGGCCGCCCCTGCTGCGTCTCGGGTATCCGGTTTTGTGTGCGGGTTCGACCTTGCTACGGTGGCAAACCAATCGTTCTTGAGTTTGCCGCGACTGGACGGATACCCTCGTGGCGCTTGCGATTCCGGCAAGAAAGCGAAATGCGCCGAGAAGGTCCGCTTCCGATTCCTGCTCGATTAGCTGGGCGGGTTTCTGGACGGGTTCCGCGCGGGGCGCCTCGTGTTGGATGTCAGCTGCAGCGTCTCGGTAGGCAGCGCACTACTCTCGCCGGGCACGGGAAGGCGGGCGTAGAGAGCTAGCAGCCGACGTTTCTTTGGGCCGGCTCCACTAGGAGCCCTCGCCCTTGTCGTACACAACGACCTCGCCAGTCAAGTTCTTCGTGTCAGACCTGATCATGGTGGTTCCCGTGAAGATGAACTCAGAGTCGGTGGATTCCGGTCCCAAGATCAGGGCTTCCCCGCCGAGCTGCGCCGCTTCGGCGATCATCTCTTTGCGTAGATCGTCGAAACTGTCAAAGACCGTCTTGGCTTTCGATTCGATGACCGCGATGACGGTGTAAGGTTGCTGCGGCTTCTCAAGAAGCACTGTCACTGAATCTAGCGACCGAGCTGGGCGTGCCGCCTGATCCAAGCGTTGCACGTTCGTGCTGATGCAGCCGACGGCGAAGATGCAGATAGACACTCCGAGCAATTGTCGCATTGTCACCTCCGATCCGGCGTGGTCTGGCGCGTGCCCCATACATGAGAATGACCCTACTAACCTCTCGCGAGTCACGAAGCGCTCTTCGACAAAGCAGGTCTCCACCGAGCTTCGCATTTTCGGCGATCATCTCCTTGCGTAGATCGTCGAAGCTGTCAAAGAACCGTCATGGCCTCCGATTCGATGAGCCGCCCACCGACGCTACTTCCGGTCGTCAAACGATCAATGAAAGACAAGTATTGGCCTCTCTGCTCCTCCGCTACGAGATCGTCGCGACACCCCCACTTACCTGGCTGATTGCGGCCGTGCCCACCTTCCTCGGCCTGCTGCTCATACAGATTTACGTGCGATTCCTGCGGTCGGCGGACGAGCTGTTGCGGAAGACTCATCTGGAGGGTCTGGCACTCGGCTTCGGAGCCAGCTTTCTGTTCCTGACCGGCTACCAATTGTTCGAGCCCCTCGGAGCGCCGGTGCTCGACTTCAACTACCCGCTGATGGTCCTCGTTCTTGTCTAGCTCGCGTTCGGCATCGCACGACTCTTCGAGCTGGCGATCGAGGATGTGTTCGATCCGGAGCAGGCGGGAGCGGCGGGAGCCGCCTAGCCGAGCGCTTTAGAGGGCCAGCCAGTAGGTGATCTTCAGCGCGAAGAAGCTCTGACCGGGCGCGGTTATCGCGTCGCCCCAGTTCCCCAGGTTGGCCAGATCGGGGTCCTGCACCGATTCGTCCGCCCCGCGGTTGAGCTGCCAAATGAAGAAGAGTGTGCTCCCGGGCAGGTACTCCCAGCGCACCACGAAGTTGGTCCGGAAGGAGAGCGCCACGAAATCACCGGCGTCGAAGCTGAAGACGTCGTCCCCGGCTTTGACGACGATCGTCGCGGGATCGCCGGGCTCCTCCGGCGGGATCTCCTCGATCTCGGTGCCTAGGGTGCCGTAGATGAGCAGGTTTCGGCTCCGGGCGGCGAGCAGCTCCCCGTAGTCGAAAAAGCGGCCGGTCTCCACGAACGGCTCGCCGTACCACTCGAGGCTCAGCTCGGGCGTGATCGCGTAATTGAGCCTCGTCTGCATCGAGATCCTCTCTCGGTCGGTGGTCGCGAAGACGTATCGCTTCCCGAAGGTGGCCGGGCGGCCGTCCTCGATCGTGTCGACGTACTGGCGCACGTTGACGGACCGGCGCCATCTCGGATCGAGGGAGAGCTCCATCGACTCTGTCGGCTGCACGGATACGCCGCCGCTCAGATTGAGGCCCCATCCCCCAAGCTCGTCCTGACGGTAGCTCGTGAACCCGTAAAACCGGGTCCGCTTTCGGCTGTCGCTGGAAACGCTGCCGCCCACGTTCCAAGCGGCGCCGGTCCCCATCGACGGGCCGCCGCGCGTGAGATTGTCGTTCTGGGAGCGGGCGAAGAACTCGAAACCGAGGGACGCATCCCAGAAGCTCTTGAAGGTGACGTTGCTCTCCAAGTCCAGGAACGTGTACTGACGGTCGCCGCCGAAATTCCAGCCCGATCCGGTGAAGGCGCCGAGAGAATAGCGGTGATACCAAGATCCCGGGGTGTTCTCCCGGTAACGCAATGCGCCGAGGCCCCGGATGCGGTCCGCCTTGACGATCCGGCCGATATCGTTGATCTCGAAGCCGGGCGTGTCGAAGCCCCCCCTGACCTCCCACAGCCAGTGCTCCGCGTTTTCGCGCTCGAAGTCGATGCCGCCGGAGAATCCGGTGAGGGAGGTTCGGGTGGAGTCCAGCGTGACATAATCGACGTCGGGACGCTGATAGTAACGGGCGCTACTTTCCTGTATCCCAATGATCGCCGCCGCGTCGCCCGCCACGAGGCCGAATCCGGCGTGCCCCCCCAGCTCGTACTCGCCTCCCCCGAGGCGGATATTCCAGTCGATCCCGCCGCTCAACGCCTGGCTCGTGAGCTCAGCTCCGAGCGGATCGTCATTCGAAGAACCGACATCGCGCCCCATCCCCTGCAGGCTGAAGCCGACCGTGGAGACGGACTCTCCCAGTTCCTGTTGCAGGCGCAGGACACCCCAGCCCGTTAGCGGTTCGACCCTGATCTCCTCCGTCTCCTCCGTCTCCGAGTCATAAACCGTTGCATGCTCCTTAGCCTTTTTT
>JBDHGL010000145.1:0-2457 GCA_039589875.1 Gemmatimonadota bacterium | reverse complement strand
CGCGGGGCACGGGTTGCTCCATGTCGACAATTACACGACCGTCGGCGAGCGGGCCTATGAGTTCATGGATGCCAGGGCGCGCGAGCTGGCAGCCCGCACCAATCGGCCGCTGCGTCGAACCAACAACCTGATCGAGAGCGGTAGCGAATCCGGCCTGCAGCTCTGCCTCGACCAGTACCGGAATTCGGACATCGTGCTGAGCTCCGGTCTGCACGGCTGCATCATCGGAGTCGCGATGGGCAAAGGGGTCGTCGCGGTTTCGGGTGATCGCAAGATCGACTCCTTCATGCAATCCGTCGGGCTGGAGGAGTGGGTGTGTCCGAACGACGACCTGGACGGTCTGCAGGCGCGGCTCGAACGCGCCACGGATCAGCCGAGTCGGCTGGCAGTGGTCAGGGCGATCCGCCAGGTCAACGAAGAGATCGGCGCCGCGGTCCAGAAGCGACAACGCGAGTAGCGCCCGCGCCCTCGCGGTATCGAACCGCCTCCAACGTCGAACCCTCGATCCTCGAAATCTGCCCCAGGGTCCCGCCCGGCCCCGCGCGGCTGCGCTGGCCCCCGGGCCATGGGATCGGCGGACCGCCCTACCCAGGCAGCAGCGCCGGGTCCCCAAGAATCGCTCGACACCGGACCGGCTCCGGTCATAGAATGGTGAGCCTGATCACATGATTCCCCCAGGGGGAATTAGCCACCGCCACTTTTCGCTCCCCCCGAGCACTTATCGGGAGTGGTGTGCGGGGGTTCTGGCAGCCCGGTCGAGTGCAATCCGGCCGTCCCGACCGGGCCCGAGAAAGCGCCGGCCGGCTCGAGCGGATGATGCGCTGGTTGCGCGGAGCGGTGATCGCGGTCTGTATCGTCGGAGCGGGGGCCTCGGCCCACGCGGGGCCCGGCGCCCATGGGCAGGCCTCCGAGCTGAAGACCGACCGCTGGGATCTCCGGCTGAACCTCCGAGCCGATCGCAGCCGCCCGGAGGCTTCCGTTGCCGCCCTGCCCCGCGATGACCGGGGCTGGCGGGACTCCGTCGCCGTCTCCGGGGACCTCGGTTCCTCCGACCTCTGGAGCCTGAGCGTGCGGTCGAACCTCGTGGACCTGCGGCGCGCGGCGGACGAAAAGGCTGGGGAATTCGACGTCGGGCCGCTCCTCGGCTGGGAGGAGAACACGGTCAGCGACACCCGGATCAAGCTCGGCTTCTGGAACGACCGGATCCGGCTGACCAGCCGCCATGGCTGGTCGCGCTACAGCGATCCGTCCACACGACTCGACGGGCTCGTGATCCGGGAGCAGGGAGGGCGCAGGCTCGCGACCGCCGCCGCTCCTCCCGACCGGGTCGACCGTGGCTTCAAGGCCGTGGAGGCGTCCGAGAAGGAGAACGAGAAGGATCTCTTCCGACGATCCAACGAGCAGCGACTGGGGGTCGGCGGCGTGGTGGGTCTGGGGCCGCTCGATCTGACCCTCTCGCGCCGCTTCGTCACCAGCGGCTGGGACGATCCGGACGGCGAGACCGGGCCTCGACTCGGCCAGAACAGCGCGGAGGTCGAGCTGTGGCTGGACGGGCTTCGCGACCTGACGGGAGCCTGGTCCGATCGAGGAATCCTGCGCCTCGCGCCGAGTTCGCTGTGGGCGAGCGTCGCCGAGGGCCAGGTGGAGCCCGGCGGCAGCGGTGAGCCGCGTACGGATGCAACGAGCGACCTGAACGTCGGGATGTCCTGGGAGCGCGGGGATGCGTCCGTCAGCCTCAACTACTGGCGCTCCTTCTACGACAGTCGGCAGCCCGGGGCGGAGGGGGCGGACTGGGCCGGCAGCGGCACGGATCTGAGCTTCGGGATCTACCGAGAGCGCTGGGACCTCTCCGCCAGCTTCGGGCTGGCCCGCTATGACAACCTGGACGAGTACACGCGTTCCATCGATCGCAGCTACGACGGAAGCCTCGCCTTCGCGGTCCGGCCGGAGGAGCTGCCCGACCTCTCCGGTAGCGTCACGTTCAACCGCTACGCCAGCGACTATCTCGCCTACGGCGTGGTCAGCGCCACCGACAGCTGGAGCGCCGAGGCTTCACTCGACTTCTCGAAGTACATCGACGCTGTCCAGGGCGAAACCGAGCCCAGCCTGCGGCTCCTCTACGCGTTCGAGGGCGCCTACACACGCGATGGCTGGACGGGTGCGAGCGAGCAGGCCGACCACACCGTCCTCCTGGTGGTCCGCAAGCGGTTCTGAGCCGGCACTGCGCCTGCTCAGGCCTCGAGCTCGCGGCCGGCCAGGCGCGGGTAGTGGCTGCCCGTCGCGACGAGCTCCTCGTGGGTCCCGCTCTCCACCACACGGCCCTCCTGGAGCACGGCGATCCGGTCCGCGCGGCGGGCCGTGGCGAGCCGGTGGGCGATCAGAATCGTGGTGCGGCCCTCCATCAGTCGCCCGAGGGCCGCCATCACCAGAGCCTCCGTCTGCGCGTCGAGGGCCGAT
>JBDHGL010000144.1:0-3818 GCA_039589875.1 Gemmatimonadota bacterium | reverse complement strand
CGTGCAGTTGATACAGGGCGATGCGCTCCACCCGCAACGCATCTCGGCTCCGCAGGGCTGCTTCGCGAAGTCGCTCGGGCCGGCCGTCCCGCTCCCACCGTCCCCCCGGGCGGGTAAGCCCGCCCTTCGTTGCAACGAGCACTCGATCCCGGGCCTGGGTCTCATCCAGAGCTTCTGCTATCAACAGCTCGTTGTGGTGCAGATCGTTGTTGTCCAAGCAATACACATCCGCCGTGTCGATGAACGTCACTCCTAGCTCCACGGCCCGTTCGATGACTTGCATCGAACGCTCCTTTGTCGGACGTCCGTCGATCGAGAACCACATCCCACCCAGCCCGATGCGCGACACGCAGGACCCCGTTCGGCCGAGCTGAACCGTCGGTAGCAGAATCCTACTCCCCCTTTCCAGATCATCTCCGGGTTCCTTCGATGGGCCGGCAAACGAACCTGCCAGCGAGCCAGACCAAGCACAATTCCCAGCTTGGCCCTCGATATCTGGAAGAGCCATCGATGGTATGCTTCAATATACAAAGTACTTGACAGTTTGGCGCGGAGTGCTAGGTTGATCCCCTATGAAAACCGTCATTCCCCTTCGAGCCGAAGACGGAGGCGAAGCGGAGCCGCATACGCTGCTCGGCGACCGGGCAGCGGAGGACCTCTCGTTCATACGCGCGACCATGGAGCGCGCCACAGCGTTCACGCTCGTGCCCGGCGTCGGCGGAATCGGCATGGGGCTCAGCGGACTCGCGGGCGCATGGGTCGCTGCCGGTCAACCATCCGATCTTTCATGGCTCGCGGTTTGGTTTGGGACGGCCGTGTTGGCGCTGGCGATCGGACTGGCCGGTATCGCGTGGAAGTCGAGACGGATGGGAGTCGCGATTCCCCTTCGTCCAGCCCGCAGGTTCGCGCTCGGCTTCGTTCCGTCGCTACTGGCGGGCGGGCTTCTCACAGCGGCGCTAGTCCGGGCCGGCCAGTTCGAGCTCCTGCCCGGAGTGTGGTTGCTCACGTACGGAACGGCGGTGATCGCGGGGGGAACGTTCTCCGTACCGGTCGTGCCGATGATGGGCGCTGGATTCCTTGCTTGCGGCGCCGCAGCCCTCTTCACGCCGCCGGGCTGGGGGAATCTGTGGCTCGCGATCGGGTTCGGCGGGCTGCAAGTCGTTTTTGGCGCGATCATCGCCCGCCGGTACGGCGGCTGAAGAAGAGGCAAACGGAAAGATGGCACAGGCCAGGAAGAGGAGCAGCAGGAAATCGGTGGACGAGGGCGCGGATCTGGAGCTGGAGAGCGTGCGCGGCGAGGCCGCCGCGGCCGAACCGCTGAAGCTGGAGCGGCTGATTCACGGGAGAATGCGGCTCGCCATCGTGAGCGCCCTCGCGGTGAACGAGACCCTCTCGTTCACCGAGCTCAGGTCAATGCTCGCCGCGACCGACGGAAACCTCAGCGTGCATGCTCGCAAGCTCGAAGACGCCGGATATATCCAGTGCACCAAGTCTTTTCAGGATCGGACGCCAAGAACGGAGTACCGTCTCACGCCCGAGGGCCGGCGCGCGCTGGATCGCTACCTCGAGCATATGAGCGCCCTCATCAGCCACACGAGGAGCGCATAGGCCAGGCCGGCTAGTGCCGTCCACGCTTGGTCTCTGATGTCTCGGCGCCTCTAATGTCTCTCTCGTCTGACCCTCCGCTCGGAACAGGACTTCATGCGGTCCGCAGAGTCGTCGATGCCTCTCTCACCGAGAACGTCAGAATCCTCACTCTGTTCGCGTTCTCGGCCGACAACTGGCAGCGGCCGGCCGACGAGGTCGCCGGCTTGTTCAATCTGATCAGCCGGTATCTCGCCGGTGAGATTCGCGCGTGCCAGCGGCGAGGTGTGCGGGTCACCGTCATCGGAAGGCGAGACCGCCTCCCGCGAGCCCTGACTTCGGCGATCACACGCGCCGAGGAGGCTACGGCCGGCGGCCGCCGGCTGTGGCTCCGAATCGCCATAGACTACTCGGCCAGGTGCGGTGCGGCAGCTCGCATGGGACGGTCTTCGTACGACCGCGAGCCTGGACAGCTTCGGCCGGCTCATCTCGAACACCCGGGAGCCGGCCGCCTGGCAGCCCACGGCGGCCGAGGTCGATCTGGTGATCCGGACGGGCGGCGAGCGCCGGCTGAGCGATTTTCTGCTGTGGGAGAGCGCCTACGCGGAGCTTCACTTCACGAACTCGATGTGGCCAGACTTCGGGCCAGAGGATCTCAGGGCCGCGCTGCACGACTTCCGGGGCCGCGACCGGCGCTTCGGTCGACTCGCCGCATCCTAGCTCGAGCGCTCGTCCCCGGTGTCGGCATCTCTGGCATCGAACCAGCCTCGATGCTAGAACCGTAGCCTGTCCAAACAAGCGAACAGGAGCGGCCCGATGCGAGCGACGGCACAGAAACCAGGTCCAGCAGTGAATCGAAAGTCGGCGATCCCTCTCGCGCTGGCGCTCGTCGCGGCGGCCTGTTCCGGCGGTGGAGACGGCGCGGGCGCAGGTGGCAGCTCGGCGGCGCTCGCCGAAGAAGCCGCCTCGGCTACCCATGCCTTCGTCGGCGTCACGGTCGTACCGATGGACACGGAGCGCCTGATACCGGGTCAAACCGTTCTCGTCGCGGGAGAGCGGATCGTGGCGATCGGCGCTGTCGAATCGGTGGATGTCCCCGAAGGGGCAGAGCGGATCGACGCCGATGGCAAGTACCTGATGCCGGGGCTGGCCGAGATGCACGCTCACATCCCCAGCGGCCAGTCCGGTGTGCCGGACTTCACCGGCCGCGTCCTTGCTCTCTACCTGGTGAACGGGATCACGACGATCCGCGGCATGCTGGGCGCTCCGATCCACATCGAGCTGCGGGCACAGGCGCTCCGGCAGGAAACCCTCTCGCCACGCATCTACACGTCTGGGCCTTCGATCAACGGAAACAGCATACCGACCGCCGACTCGGCCCGTCGTGCCGTGCGGCACCAGAGTCTGGCCGGGTACGACTTCCTCAAGATCCACCCGGGCCTCACGCGAGAGGCGTTCGACGCGCTAGATGAAGTCGCGGACAGCGCCGGGATCGGTTTCGCGGGTCACGTACCCGCCGAGGTAGGCCTGGAGCGCGCCCTCGAGGCCGGGTACTTGTCGATCGACCACCTGGACGGATACGCGCAAGCCCTCGTCGCCGACGATGCGGATATCGAAGGCGTGCCGCCTTCCTTCTTCGGCGGCTTGCTCGTGGACTTCCTGGACGAGGCAAAGATCGCCCAGGTCGCGGAAGACACTCGTGAGGCGGGTGTGTGGAACGTGCCAACCCAGAGCCTCATCGAGAGCATCGCCCTGCCGGAGGACCCTCAGGAGATGGCCGCGAGGCCGGAGATGGCCTACATGCCGCCCGAAGTCGTGGCTCAGTGGGTGACGTCGAAGCAGAACTTCCTCGACGGCGACAACTACTCCGCCGACGCGGCACGCCGGTTCGTGGAGATCCGGCAAAAGCTGATCAAGGGCCTGCACGACGCGGGAGCCGGTCTTCTGCTCGGCTCCGACGCGCCCCAGGTGTTTCAGGTACCGGGCTTCTCGATGCGGGCGGAGCTTCGAACGCTGGTCGCTTCCGGGCTGACCCCTTACGAGGCGTTGGTCACCGGAACGCGGAACGTGGCCACGTACTTCGGCGAGCTGAACGAATGGGGCACGGTGGAAGCCGGCAAGGTTGCCGACCTCATCCTCATCGACGCGAACCCGCTCGATGACGTCTCGAACGTCGGGCTGATCAGCGGTGTGGTGGCCCGCGGCCGCTGGCTGCCCAAAGCCGAGATCGACCG
>JBDHGL010000143.1:0-2049 GCA_039589875.1 Gemmatimonadota bacterium | reverse complement strand
AGAGCCGTAAGCGAAACCCTGCCACGGTTCCGGCGTGAAAGCCGCGATGACCTTCAAGAGCCTCATCGACGGAACGCCGATCACCAGGACCTGTCCGGAATGCCCGCCCGAAGCGAACATCAGGTATTCATCATAGCGGCCCGTGGGCTGATAGGTCTTGACCGCGGCAACGATGTCGGCCTCGCTCAGGCCACGCTCCTGGGCGATGGCGCCGATGTCGGCACCGTCCCCCGCTCCAGCACAGGACTGCAGCGCTGTCGCGGTGATGGCCACCAATGCGGCCATCGCGATAGTCGCCCAAGCTCCTCGGTTGGATCGCATCGCTCTCGCTCCTCGACGTTGATGGTTGGGGCTTCGTGCGCCGCAGGCTGCCGGATGACGCTTCCTCACGGCTGTCCCTCGCTATCGCGACGCAGGAATTCGTATATCGCACGTGCTTCCTCGGGCGTGACGCCCACGTTCAGCATCGGAGTCATGTACTCGGCGAACAGCTGTCTGGCCGTCGGGTCCTCTTTGATCATCGAGTCCGGGTTGATGATCATCGCGATGGCCCAGTCGAACGGCCGCCGCTCGGTGACGCCCTGGAGGTCCGGGCCGGTCAGCCGTCCACCGCCGATAGTGTGACAGCCGACGCAGCCCTTGGCGCGAAACATCTCCTCACCCCGCTCGGCCAGCGCGGCATCGACCAGGCCCGCCGGCGCTGCCGGGCCGGCTGCCTGCTGCGCGGCTGACTCTGCTTGCTGGGCCTGCGAGGCCGCCGATTCGGCGCCGGGATCGCCGCTACAGGCGAAGACGCCTAAGGCCGCTACGAGACATATGAGCGTTGGGAAGGTCGGCTCGGCCGCGTGACGCAGAAGGGAATCGCTAACGTTCCAGGTCATGATTTTCCTCAATGGGACCGTCGAGCAGGGTTGCTAGGGCAGATTGGACATATTATCATGTAGTTATGATCATAATGCCCCAACCTTTTACCCGCAACCCCTCGGGTTCGCCCGTTCAATGGTGCTTTCGGGGACCGCCGTCTACGCCCTGCGGGCCGTAACCCACCTGGCGGGTCAACCGCCCGGCCGGCCGATACGCACCAGCGAGCTGGCTGCAGCCGTCGACGTGCCCTACAACTATCTGGGAAAAGTCCTTCACCAGCTGGTTCGCGCGGGAATCCTCAGGTCGTTCCGCGGCAAACGAGGCGGCTTCCTGCTGGCCGTTCCCGCCGATGAAGTGACGCTGCACGAGATCGCGTCGCTGTTCGGCCAGATCGAGCGGCCCCGCTGCCTGTTGGGTCGGCCGGAGTGCACGGAGGAAGATTCGTGTCCGCTGCATGACCGCTGGACAGCGGCGAGCCTCGAGATCGAGACGATCCTGCGCGAGACCAAGGTAGCTGACTTGAGGCGGTCTTAAGCGCCGGCCCTAGGCCTTTCGGCCTAGCGCGATCATGCGAGCCGCATCGGGCCCGTACGGCTTTCCATCTAGATCGCCGTACAGTTCGACCTCCGAGAAGCCCGCGGCCGTCAGAAGCTGCTTGAACTCGCGGCCGGAGTAGATCCAGTGGCGGAGACGGAACGAGCGCGTTTGCCCGTCCTTGATCAGCAGCCAGTGGTTCTCCATCTGACTCCAATCGTTGATCACCGATCGCCGCTGAACGATCAGCTCTCCACCCGGTAGCTCCTTCGAGTTCGTCTCCAGGAAGATCTTCGCGATGATCTCCTTGCCGTAGGTGTCGAAGACGAAGACGCCGCCGGGCTTGAGGCTCTCGAAGATGTTGCGCGCGACGGCCAAGTTCTCGTCGTCGTCATCGAAGTAGCCGAACGACGTCAGCATGCTGAGCACGAGATCGAACGCGTCGGGCCGTAAGAAGTCTCGCATGTCCCCGGTCACGAACTCGACGTCCACTCCCTCCGCGCCGGCATAGGCGCGCGCTCGATCCAACAGGAACGGCGTCAGGTCAACGCCCGTGACGGCGAATCCGCTCTTGGCGAAAGGGATGGCGTATCTCCCTGGCCCGCATCCGAGGTCGAGCAGCGCACCCTCGCGGCAGCCCGTCAGCTCGAT
>JBDHGL010000142.1:0-2067 GCA_039589875.1 Gemmatimonadota bacterium | reverse complement strand
CTGGATCCGCACGGAGCCCGATGCCAGCCTGCTCTACATCCGGCAGTACGCGCACGACTGGAGCCAGACGCGCAGCGCGACCTTCGAGATCCAGTGCGAAGGGGTGACGGGGCCCCGCCCGCCGCTCGCCCTGGCCGAGCTGGAGAAGGGCCTGATGCGGACCGCCGCCTTCGTCGATCACGCGGTCCACTTCTGGGCCGCGATCGTCGACCGCCAGGCCGCAAGCGAGCCGAACGTCTTTCGCGAGGTCAGCCAGGCGCAGACGGAGGAATCGCCCGAGATGCCGGTCGGCCACCGCTTCTCGGCTGGCTACTTCCGGCTGGCTCCGGACGAGGCGCTGGTCGTCACGTTCACTCCTGGCGACGCCCCGTATTGGGGCCTGGATCTCACCAGCTACTGGTTCGAGCCCCTCTCCTACGAGGACCACCGCTCCCACGTCAACAACCGCACGGCGACCTTCGAGCCCGACGGCTCGGTGCGCATCATCATCGCAGAGGAGCGCCGGGGCGCCTCGAACTGGATCGACCTCCAGGGGCACCGCGAGGGAATGATGCTCTTCCGCTGGTCGCGCTCGCGGGATCCGCTGCCCGCCATCGCGAGCCGGGTGGTGAAGCTGGCGGAGCTCTGAGCGGCTCAGCCGACGACTCCCGCCTCCCGCAGAGCCTTGATCTCGCTCTCCCCGTATCCGCCGACTTCGGCCAGGACGCGGTCGGTATGCCCACCGATGACCGGAGCCGCGGCTCGGGGCGCGGTCGGGCTCGCCGACAGCTCGACGAGGGGTCGAACCTGCTTCTGCGGCCCTGTGATCTCGCTCTGAAGCTCCATGAAGTGCAGCGAGGCCTGTGGGTGGCTCGGCAAGTCCTCGGGCAGGATGACCGGGGCCGCGGGTGCACCGGCCTCGATGAACAGCTGTATCCACTCCTCGACGGTCTTCTCCAGCAAGATGGCGCGAATCCGATCGCGCAGCGCCTCGACCTTCTTCTGGTTGGCCGGATCGCTGCCGTCGAAGCCCGGGTCGTCGGTCGGGTCGTCGTCGATCCCCAACACGGATCGGCATGCGTCACGGTTGGCGGGCGTGAGCGCGCCGAGGACCAGGCCTCCGTCCTTCGCGCAGTAGCCCGAGAAGTAGAGCGACATCGGGGAGCCCCGGATTCCCAGCTCGCTTCGGACCGAGACGAGGTCCGCGTAGGAGCTGCCGCTGGCGCGCCGGCGCTCGATCTCGGCGACGATGAAGTCACGCAGGACCTCGTCGTTCACCGGCTCGACCATCACGTGGATGAAGCCCATCTGCATCACCGTTCGAAGCAGTGAGACCGAGAGGCATTGGCCCTGGCCCGTCCGTTCGCGCTGGTAGAGCGCCGCCGAGATCCCCATGGCCGCGGCGATCCCGGACGGCAGATCGCCCACCGGGAGTGCCGGCCAGACCGGGGCTCCCGAGTCGTCGAGCTTGGCGTCGAGGGCGACCGCGCCCCCGTATGCCTGGGCGACGATGTCCGAAGCCGGCAGCTCGGCGAGCGGCCCTTCATCCCCGAAGCCATTGATGTCGGCGTAGATGAGATCGGGCTTCCGCTTCGACAGAGTGTCGTAGTCGAGGCCCAGCTGCTTCGCGACCCCCGGCCGGTAGTTGATGAGCACGACGTCGGTCTGCGGCAGCAGCCGCTCGATCACCGCGCGGCCCTCGGGTCGCCGCAGGTCGACCACCAGGCTCTGCTTGCCGCGATTCGCCCACTGAAAGGGCTTGGAGTAGCCGGGGACCGGGGTGCCGAGATTGCGGAAGGGCTCGCCACCCGGAGGCTCCACCTTGATCACCTCGGCACCGAGATCGGAGAGCTGGATGCCGGCGTAGGGGGCAGAGAAGCCCAGCGAGAACTCGAGCACGCGCACCCCGTGCAGCGGGCCGTTCCGGTTGCCCGCCGAAGCCCTTCCCATGCTAGAGCCAGTCCTCGGGCTGGCCGACGCTCTTGCCGATCAGCGCCAGGCACCCCTCGACCGTGCCCCACGCCAGCGAGCGCTCCTTGTCGCCTATGGGCAGCACCCAGGCCCATCCCCCGCGCGGATTCGTCATAA
>JBDHGL010000141.1:0-2068 GCA_039589875.1 Gemmatimonadota bacterium | reverse complement strand
AGTCGGGCATCCCTGCGACAGCGCACTCCAGGACAGCCGGATGGCCGGCGAGTGTGCTCTCGACCTCCACCGGCGATACCCAGATGCCGCCAACCTTGAGCATGTCGTCGGCCCGGCCGGCATGCCAAAAATAGCCTTCTCGATCCATGGAATACTTGTCGCCGGTGCGAACCCAACCATCAACGAACGTCTGACGGCTCAACTCCTCCTGATTCAGGTACGCACGGGCAGCGCTCTCTCCCCTGATCCAGAGGTTGCCGACCACGTTCTCCCCAGCCGGCTGATCGTCTTCATCCAGCACCTTCGCCTCGTAGCCCTCAATCGGCCGACCGCTGCTGCCCGGACGAATCTCGCCCGGCCGGTTCGAGATGAAGATGTGAAACAGCTCCGTAGAGCCGATCCCGTCGATGATCTCGAGGCCGGTTTCCTCCCTCCAGGCGTGCCACACGGGAGCCGGCAGCGCCTCGCCGGCTGAAACGCAGAGCCGTAGCGACGAGAGGTCGTACGCTTCGGTCCGATCGAGCTCGGCCAGCATCGCCGCGTAGCCCGTCGGCGCGTTGTAGAAGACGGAGGGGCGGCTCTGCCCGATCAGGTTCAACACGCTCTCGGTGTCGCGGGCCGGCCCTGGGTTCAGGACCGTAGCCGCACCGACGTACCAGGGAAACAGGAGACCACCGCCGAGTCCATACGTGAAGAACAGCTTGGCGTTCGAGTAGGTGATGTCCGCTTCCCGCAGGCCGAGACAGCGAACGCCCCAGAGCTCCGCACACAAGGCGAGGTCCTTGTGAGCGTGAGGGATTCCCTTGGGCGTGCCTGTCGTGCCGCTCGAGTAGTTCAGGGTTGCCACGTCCTCCCGGTGCGTCGGCGCCGGGGCCAGCTCGACTGACGCGGCGTCGACCAGCGCCCGGTAGTCGTGGAGGGGGCGCGGCGCTTCGGCGCTCTCGAACCCCCCACCGTCGCCGGACGGGCCATCATCGTTGACAACGATGATCTGCTCGAGATCGGGCAGCGTGACGTCGGATGTCCGAAGGCCCGCGACGAGATTCGCGAGCAGGCTCGGGCCCACGATCAGCACGCGGGCCCTGCTGTCCGACAGGATGTGGATATGTTCTCGTGGCGTGAGCAGCGTGTTCACGCCGAGAGATATGCCTCCCGCCCTCAGCGTGCCGAAGAGGCAGGCGGGCCACTCCGGCAGGTCGGGTAAGAGGATCGCGACCGGGTCCTCGCTCCTCAGACCCAGTTGCAGCAAGGCGCTTCCCAACCGGTTCGCCTCCTCCGAGACCTCGGAGAAGGTCCGCTCTCCCGCCGGACCCCCCAGGGCGAGCTTATCCGCCCGGTCGGCGAGATTCTCTTCCAGGATCTGGACGGCGTTGTAGCGCTGTGGTAGGTCGGACGCCTTCACTACGCCGGCCGGTCTTCCGCTTCCGGCGTCCCTCCAACCCGACTCGCGGCCTCGATTCCCGCCTGCTCGTTGACCGGCAGCAGCAGGAAGAAGCCGATCACGAAGAACGCGACGATCGAGAGCATGGCCGCCCTGTGATTGCCGGTGCTGGCGAGAACGGTACCGTAGGTGAGCGGCCCGAGGACGGACGAGAGCTTCCCGGAGAAGGCGAAGAATCCGAAGAACTCCGCATGCTTCTCCTCGGGAGTCATCACGCCGAGGAGGCTGCGGCTCGCCGACTGGTTCGGCCCGACCATGAACCCGATCCCCAGGGCGGCGATCCAGAAACCGGTACGCGTCTCCGCCGCGGCACCGATCACGGCCGCGATGCTCAGCACGACGAGCGTGATGGCAATCGTCCTCTTGCCGCCGATCCAGTCGTTCACGAAGCCGAACGCGAAGGCTCCCAGCGCGGCAGCCAGGTTGAGCGCGATGCCGAGCACGATGACTTCCTCGAGAGAAAAGCCGAAGACGGCACCGGCGTAGATCCCGCCGAGCGAGAATACGGTCACCAGCCCGTCGTTGTAGATGAGTCGGGCCAAAAGCACCTTCGCCGCCTCCCTGTAGCGCCCCAGGTGCCGAAAGGTCTCGCTGATCCGGCGAAAGCCCTCGCGCACGTACGTCCCG
>JBDHGL010000140.1:0-2200 GCA_039589875.1 Gemmatimonadota bacterium | reverse complement strand
AGGCCTCCTTGCAGCCGTCGCCGTCGTTGTCGAGCCCGAGCGTGTCCGAGTCGTTGGCCGAATCCTCGTTGGTGCAGGCATCGATCGAGCTTCCGCCGAGGCTGACGTCGTTCGTGGGAAGCGAGTAGTTGGGCGGGTTGACGTTCTCGGCCTGGATGGTCTGCGAGCTGTCGTCGTGGCAGGTCTGGCAGAGCGTGACTCCCTTGCCGAGGTGCTGCGCCCGGAGGCCGTAGCCGCTCATCTTGGGATCGCCCAGCGTGCCCAAGCCTCTGTAGTCGGCCTCGATGGTCTCGCCGTAGTCCCTCCCGTGGCACCCCGTGCAGCCGTACGGGTTGGTGGAGTCGGCGCTCCACATGATCAGCGGATTGTCGCGACCCGAGCCGGTGTGGCAGAGGTCGCACCGGTCCGTGATCGGGTCGGGGTTCGCGGTGTGCAGGGCGTGGGTCACATCACTCCTCCCGCCCGTGAAGCCGGGGTGGCAGGCGGAGCAGTAGCCCTCATCGTTCAGGTCCGGGTCGTGATATGACTCGTAGGCCTGGGCGCTGTCCGCTGCAATGAGGACGAGCCCCAAGACTGCCACGAATCCGATCGCCACGAGCAAGCCCGTTCGTGGATCTCTCATGTCGGTCCCCTTCGGTTGGTGAGCTGAGAAGCTACCTTCATGAGAGCGGCCGGAGGCGGAGCCTGCAAGAGGATGGAGGACATTTGCGGCCCTGTTTGTCCATTTTGACCATGGTAGAGAGCGGGCGGAATCAGGTCCGGCTGTCATCCGGCGCGGCCCTGTGCTAGGAAGTGGACAGGAGGGCTGTACGACGAATGGCATCGGATCTCGAGCGGAGCTCATGGGTAATGCCGGTCGCCGGCGGCATCCTGCTGATCGTCGGGGTGCTCGTCGTGTTCGGCCCACACCTCGAAAACGGGTTCGTCTACGACGATCACCCGCAGATCGAGCAGCACCCCTGGGTGAAGTCCCGAGGCGACTGGCAGGCGCCGTTCAAGAACGAGGTGTGGGCGCACGCGCGACGGGAGGTAGGCGCCGGCCTGGTCTACTACCGACCCTTGTTCATCGTCGCGAACCGAATCGCGTACGCGCTCGGCGAAGGATCGCCCCGTGCGTTCCACGTGCTGAGTCTCCTTCTGCACATCGCGTCGACCGGGATGGCGGTCGTCCTGTTGATGCTCATCGGAATCGACCGGAGGCTCGCCTGCGCCGCGGCGGCGCTATTCGCGCTCCACCCCCTGGCCGGAGAGGTGGTGTATTGGGCCGGCTGCCTGGGTGATCAGTTGGCTCTACTCGGCATGATGGGTACTTTGGCCTGCATCCTGCTCGCGAGGCGCTTCAACGGCGGGCGGCGGGTGACGATGCTGGTACTGTCGGTGTTGTCTGCCCTGTTCGCGGTGCTGTCGAAGGAGACGGCCGTCGTTCTCGCCCCGCTCGCAACGGTCGAGGCCGTCCTGGCTACCCGCTCCGAGCGCCGGCGGCGCCTTGTCGACGTGCTGCCCGTGTGGGCGGTCACCGTCGTTTACCTCGGGCTGCGAGTGAGCGTGCTGCCACGATCCGGACTCGGGCACGCCTCGGCCGATCTCTTGTGGGGTCTGGGACGGGCCGGTTCCGCCCTCCTCTGGGACGCACGCCACCTTGCGGTTCCCTTCCCGCTGAGCCCCTTCCACAGCTTCCCTCTGACGGGCCAACCCCTCGGGGTCCAAGTTGCCGGCCTCGCGACGCTCGCGGTGCTCGCCGCCGCGGGACTCTGGTTGCTCTACCGGCGGTCGAGCTGGGCGTTTTGGATGGCCTGGATCGTTCTCCCTCTGCTTCCGAGACTGTCTCAACTGTTCTTCGCTCACTCCACCGGGCTACTGATCTCGGAGCGTTACCTCTACATGGCGCTCGTCCCATGGTGCGCCGTGATCGTGCTGGTTGCCGGTGAGGGACTGACTCGCGCGTTTCCCCGCCGCTCCCGACGGGTCCTCGGGACTTCCGCGCTCGTGCTCGCGTGCCTCGGCGCGGCGGTCGTGACGCGAGGATATGGCTACGTCTTTCGGGACGACGCAACGTTGTTCGGCCACGCGGCCCGGGTGAGCCCCGATCATCCGGTGGTCTTGAACTCGCTGGCCGTCTCGAGAATGGATGCCGGCGAGTACCGGGAGGCCATGGATCTGCTACGGCGATCGATTGCGGTGGAGCCGCGGAGATCACAAT
>JBDHGL010000139.1:0-3074 GCA_039589875.1 Gemmatimonadota bacterium | reverse complement strand
GCGTCTCGCGTCCAGGGGACGGCCCGCATCCACCGATACGTAGGAGATGCCCAGCCTGGCCATGACCGGAAAGCTCGGAGTGAAGTTCGATACCATGCCATTGGCCTGGATGCCAAAGCCCGATTTGTAGCCCAGCATCAGGCCGGCCGACCAGCTCGCCTTTCCACCGTCCGAGCCCGCCGGTTCTTGCGCCGCCAAAGTCGGTCCTAGCAGCACCAAGAGCGCAAGACTGAGAATGGCGTTCCTAATCATCGTAGTACCTCTGACTTCCGAAGGGGCCCGAAGCCTGCCGCTGCCCAACCGCTACTAATAGTGTTGGTCCTCCGCGTAGCGGGCCAGTTCTGTGCCATCTGGAACTTCATTTAATATAGGTAATCGTTGAACCCCGCGGGACCGTTGCCGGGTTACTTTTTGCAGTCAGATGGAAGGCTTGTACAAAAGAGGAGCTGCGCGCACCCGAGCGTCTACTGGTCCGCCGCGGCCGCCTGCTTGATCAAGTCGGCGTTCGAGTCCGTCCGCTTCATAACAGAGAGCAACTCGCCCATGGCGTCGACCGGCGCGGCTTGGGCAAGCCGGTGACGAATAGCCTGCGATACGGAGAGCGCATCCGGCGCGAGCAGCAGTTCCTCGCGCCGCGTCGAGCTGGCGTTCAGGTCGATGGCCGGGAATATGCGGCGGTCGGCCAGCTCGCGGCTCAGCACCAGCTCGCTGTTACCGGTGCCCTTGAACTCCTCGAAGATGACATCGTCCATGCGCGAGCCGGTGTCGACGAGCGCAGTGGCGATGATGGTGAGGGAGCCGCCACCCTTAGCGGGGGCGCTCTTGCGCGCGCTGCCCAGGAAGCGCTTGGGCCCTTCCATGGAAGAGGCATCGAGGCCGCCGGAAAGCGTGCGACCGGTTCCCCGCTCTACCGAGTTGTAGGCGCGTGCGAGCCGGGTGATGGAGTCGAGGATGATGACCACGTCATCGCCCATCTCCACGCGTCGGCGCGCGCGCTCCAGCGTGAGCTCGGCCACCGAGACATGGCGGTCGGCCGGGAAATCGAAGCTCGATGAGACGACCTCGCCGAAGCCACACACCTCCATCTCGGTGACCTCTTCCGGCCGCTCGTCGACGAGTAGGATGAGCAGCGTAGCATCGGGATGGTTCTTGACTATGCCCTGCGCCACCGACTGCAGCACGGTGGTCTTTCCCGCCTTCGCCGGCGACACGATGAGCGCGCGCTGGCCCTTTCCGAAGGGACAGAGCAGATCGATGACGCGATTGGTGTAGTCGGGAACCCCGACCATGGTCCGCCCGCAGTCGAGGATGAGTTGCTCATCGGGATGGACCGCGCCGAGCTGGCTGAACTTCGGGCGGCCCTCGGCATGCTGAGGTGGCCGACCGTTCACGGCGCTGACCTCTGTGAGTGGCGGGCTCTTTCCCCGGCCCGGCGCCACCCCGACAGTCCCGGCCACTTCGTCACCGGTGCGCAGCCCGTACCGCTGGATGAGCTTTCGGGCCACATGGACGTCGCAATCGGAGGGGAGGTAGCTGGCCTCGCGGCAGCGGATGAACCCGCTACCTTTGTCCCTAATCTCCAGTATCCCTAGCGAGCTCTCGTTCTTCACGACTGGTTTCCTCAGGCTTGTACGACCGCGTGTCTCAGGCGCGCGGCTTTTTTGCGCTCATTGGCATTGAGCACGCGTTTGCGAAGCCGGATAGCATCCGGCGTGACTTCGATCAGTTCGTCGTCCTCGATGTACTCGAGCGCGACTTCGAGAGAGATGCGGCGCGGCGGCTCCAGCACAACGTTGTCATCGGAAGCCGCAGCCCTGCCGTTGGTCAACTTCTTCCCCTTCGATACGTTCACATCCAGGTCGCCGGCGCGCGAGTGCTCGCCGATGATCATCCCCCCGTAGGCACGGTCACGCGGCCCAATGAACAGCGTGCCTCGCTCCTGTAGATTGAACAACGCGTAGGCCAGCGCGTCTCCCTGACGGTCGGCCACCAAGACGCCGCGCAAGCGACCTGTCAGCGGTCCCGCCCACCGGCCGTACGATAGCCGAACAACCCGCGAGCCGGGAGCTTGAAATGCATGCGCGAACGACCCTGCCCAGGGTTGCTCATCTCGATCAATTCGCCGCGACGCGGCCCGAGCTTCTTCATCACGACGCCCGTCATGTCCTCCGGCACGTCGACGACCAGCTCTTCGTACGGTTCCTGTCGCTCGCCGTTCGCGCCCTGGCGGACTATCACGCGCGGCCGGCTCACCTGGAACTCGTAGCCCTCACGGCGCATCGTCTCTATCAGGATTGCTAGGTGGAGTTCGCCGCGACCGGAGACCGTCAACACCTCGGGTCTGTCGGTCGGCTGCACCTTGAGCGCCACGTTGCGCTCCAGTTCTCGATACAGTCGTTCGTTTACCTGCCGGCTGGTGACGAACTGGCCGGATTCGCCGGCGAACGGCGAATCGTTGACCATGAAGTCCACGGAGATTATCGGCTCCTCGACCGTGATGCCCTGGAGTCGCTCTAGTACATCAGTATCGCTGAGCGTCATCCCGATCTCAACGCCGTCCAACCCCGCCAGCGCCACGATGTCCCCGGCGATCGCACTCTCCACCTCCGCCCGCTTGAGACCATCGAATGCGTAGAGCTTGAGGACCCTGGCCGCCTCCGCATCGGCATCGGCCACCATACCCGGCTCGCCGGCGGGCAGCATGACCACTTGCTGGCCGACGCGCACCCGGCCCCGCTCGATGCGACCGATGGCGATGCGACCGAGGTAGGGCGAGTAGTCGATGGTGGAGATCAGCATCTGAAACGGCCCGTCAGAGTCACAGCGGGGCGCCGGCACGTGCTCTATGATTGTCTCGAACAGCGGGCTCAGATCCCCGGCCCGCTCCTCCTCCGAGAGCGACGCCCAGCCGTCACGGGCCGACGCATAGAGGAAGGGGGCGTCGAGCTGTGCGTCGCTCGCCTCGAGCTCTATGAAGAGGTCGAGGACGGCATCGTGAACCTCGAGGGGACGCGCGTCGAGACGGTCTACCTTGTTGACGACGACGATGGGCTGCAGACCCAGTCCGAGCGCTT
>JBDHGL010000138.1:0-2259 GCA_039589875.1 Gemmatimonadota bacterium | reverse complement strand
TGCGCTAAAAGGCGCACCCCGGGTGGGAGAAATCCCGAATCGATCTAACTGTACTTATGGGATCCTGAACGTGCGCCTATCGGGGCTGGTGCGGCTAATCGGCGACGACGAACGGCTGGACGCGATTGTTCTCCCGGTCGGCAACGAACAGCAAACCGGAAGGATCGGCGCACGCCGCCGCGGGGTAGCGCAAGAACCCGTCCTTCCATCCGGAGCGCGACTGCCGGCCTCGGAACGAGCCGTCCGTTCCGAAGATCACGATGCCGCCGCCGTTCTGGTCGACCACGTACAGGCGGCCCTTGCCGTCCCCCTCGATGGCCGTCGGGAAGTGCATGTCCTCTGTCAGGACGTCGGTCAGGGGAGAGAGCTCGCGGGCCTTGGCGTCGGCGACCCAGATCCTCGGTTCGACACTGTCGACGACGAAGACCTTCCCCCGGGAGTCCACCGCGATGTCCGAGAGGAAGCCGTACTCGTCGGGGAATGCGATCTGCTTCCGGACCCGTCCATCAGCACCGAGGACGATCACGCGTCCCGAGAAAACATCCAAGACGTAGAGGGTGCCGCCGGGGTCGACGTCGAAGCTCCTGGGCACCACCGTGCCCAGGTCCGGGAGCTCCACGTATTCCCTGAACGCTCCGGTGGGGTCGAGTCGGGCGATCCTGCGCTGCCGGCCGTCCAGGACCAGGATCTCGCGCTCGGGGCCGAGCTTGACCCGGATGGGGTACGGCACCTGCGGCAGAGAGATCGGCGGCTGTGGCGACGCGGTCTCGCCGTCGAAGCTGAACCGCACCAGACGCCCGTGTCCGGTGTCGGCCACCACCAGGGACTCGCCGTCGCACGCGACGCCCTCAGGCCGGCTGAGCGCGGCCCCGCGCCCGTCGACGTAGATCGGCGGGGTGGCCCGAAGCGAGACCGCTTCCGCGGCCCATGACATCGGCGCAAGCGTCAGAGCCAGCAGGACGGCCGCGACGATTCTCGACACGATTACCTCTGCATCCCGGCGTGGCATTGCACGCAGAGCTCGGATTTGTGGTCCCAGTAGACGAAGTGCGGGAGCCCGGTCCCGTGGTTGCGGTGGCAGCTCGAGCAGTCCACGGTGAGGTTCGGGTTGCGGGGGTCGATCACCTCGTTGCCGATGGGGTGGGACGAGTGCCGCTGCCAGTCGTGGCAGGTCCCGCATAGCTCGTTGAGGTTGGCCTCCTCCAGCAGGAGGGCGTTGTCGGAAGCGTGGGGCGAGTGGCACACGGTGCAGCTCCCGTCGTCGACGGGCTCGTGCTTGGTGACCGAGCCCTCCTGCCTCGCGAGGGTGTCCTGGTGGCACTGGCCGCACAGCGGCTTGGCGGGCTCCCGAAGAAGCGAGCCTTCCGCGGAAGCGTGGGCCGCGTGACAGCTCAGACACGAGTCCTCACCGACCACCGGCCAGTGTAGCCGGGCCTGGCTCAGGGTGGTGTTGACCATGGTGTTGTGGCAGCCACGGCACAGCTCCATCCCCTCCCGCGCCAACTGCAGCGGGTTGGGCGACGACGACTCCTGGTGGCACTGCTTGCACATCCCGCTGGCCACCGGAGCGTGGACGTTCGCCCAGAACAGCCCGGCGTTGTTCGAGCCGTGCGGATCGTGACACGAGGTGCAGCGTCCCCCGGTCACGGGATACCCGAGGTGAACCTTGCCGAAGAACGCCTGCCCCGGGTCGTGACAGTCGAGGCACAGCCCGGGCTCGTCTTTCTTGAGCAGCGAATCGGAATCGGACGAGGCGTGGGCCGTGTGGCAGCCGAGGCAGTCCCGCTTCGCCGGTGAGTGCTCGTAGCTCGCCTCGTTCACCGCGGCTGCCATCTCGGCGTGGCAGCCGAGGCACAGCTCGTTTCCCCCTCGGACGAGGTTGTCGGGGTTGCTCGAGCCGTGCGGATCGTGGCACGCGACGCAGTCACCCTCCCTCGCCGTCTCGTGGGCGCTTCGCGCGTCCTCGGGGACGATCTCCCCGTGGCCGTCCGCGCAGATCTCGGTCGTGTCCCCGCCCAGCAGCTTGCCGTGGGTGGAGGTGTGCGGGTCGTGGCAGTCGGAGCAGTCACCGGCCTTGACCGGCGTGTGGACGTGCGGGAGCCGGGTGGTCTCGACGAACGATTCGTGGCACTCGAGGCAAAGCGCTCCTTTCGCGCCGGGCTTCAGGCGGTACTTGTTCTGGGCCTGAACCACGAGCGACAACGCGACGACGGCAACGAGGAACAGCAGGACACCCGTGGAACGCGGTTTCATCGTTCG
>JBDHGL010000137.1:0-2287 GCA_039589875.1 Gemmatimonadota bacterium | reverse complement strand
CAACGTGCCGAGGCCGCCCGGAACGACGATGAATGCGCTCGAGAGGCGAACGAAGTGGTGAAGGCGGGAGAAGAACGTGCGATGCCGATAGATCTTCTCCACGAACGGGTTCGGTTCCTCTTCCGAGCTGAGCTCGATCGGAAGGCCGAACGACCGCGTGACGTTGCTCGGATCGCCGCGCTTGGCCCCTTCGTTGGCGGCCTCCATCAGTCCCGGTCCGCCGCCCGTCACGATGTCGCACCCCATGGAGGAGAGCTGCTCGGCCAGCGATCGCACGTCTTCGAAGAGTTGATCGCCCCGCCTCATGCGAGAGGAGCCGAACACGGTGACCCGGTAGTACTTCGGCTTCGGCGGACGTATGCGGGCAAGGTCGTTGACCACCGACCACAGATCGACGAGAGCTTCCTCCACGACCTCGAAGGTTTCCTCTCCCACCACGACTCGAGTGTTGCTGTTGGCGACCCCGGAGCTGGAGTCCGTCACGTCATGCTCCTTTCTTAGCTCATCCGTTTTCGGCCGGCCGCGCCCTCGCGGGCGTGCCGTGCCCGCCGTGCCCGCCTGTCCGGCCTCGCGCGCGCTCGGCCGGAATGACGGAAGGACCGGAAGATACGCTCACGTCGACTCGAGCGGGCGGGGTGTGGGAAGCCGGCGACGAGGCAAAGTCTTCGCGAGTCGCGACAACTGCGCGCCCGGAATGTGGCCCGGCGGCCACAATCGGCGCCTCGACCCGCGCCACCGCACTTCCAGTAATCTGTGAACATGATGTCGTATCATGCTATGATGTAAGTAGTTACAGTACATCACGAGTGGCGTTTGCCCGAACGGTCTGGACGCGTACGCCTCGTGCAATTCTGCCCTCGCGATGACTCAGTATGCGATTCAGACCCAAGAGCTTACGCGCGAGTACTCCACGCTCCGCGCCCTCGATCGACTCTCGCTCGAGATACCGGCGGGCTCGATCTTCGGCTTTCTCGGATCCAATGGGGCCGGCAAGACGACGACCATACACCTACTGCTCGGACTTCTGCGTCCCACAGCGGGGCGGGCCGCCGTTCTCGGCCACGACGTGGCCACCGAGATCGACGAGGTTCGCCGCCGCACCGGAGCGCTGCTCGACAAGGCGGGGCTCTACGCGCGGCTCGGGGTTCAGGACAACCTCGAGTTCTACGGCAGGATCTGGCACATGCCGCGGCGCGAGCGCCGGGCCCGGTCGGAAGAGCTTCTGCGCCAGTTCGGCCTGTGGGACCGGCGGAAGGAGCCGGCGGGTCGCCTCAGCTTCGGCATGAAGCGGAAGCTGGCTGTAGCGCGTGCCCTCTTCCACCGACCCGACCTGGTCTTTCTGGACGAGCCCACGGCCGGACTGGATCCAGTGTCCGCCGAGTCGCTGCGACGCTCGCTCGTGGACCTGGTCGCTCAAGAGGGCGTCACCGTCTTCCTCACCACTCACAACGTGCCGGAAGCCGGCAAGGTCTGCGATCAGATCGGGATCATCCGATCCGGTCAGCTGCTTGCCAGCGGCTCGCCCGAAGAGCTCCGCGCATCAGCCGGCTCCAACCGGATCGTGGTGCGAGGCTCCGGATTCACCGAGGAGGCTTTCACGCTGCTCGCGCTTCGCCCGGAAGTCGAGAGTGCGGAGACGAGGGGAGGGACGCTCCATGTCTGGTTGGTCCCCGGCTCCTCGGCAGCTCCGATCGTCAGCCTCCTCGCCGGCTGCGGTGTTCAGATCGAAGAGGTGGTCAGGGAGACGACGTTCGAGGATGCCTTCCTATCCGTGCTGGGCGCCGAGGATCACGCGCCGGAGACGGCACGTGTGGCGCGCGGGCGATTCGGGGCGGTGCGAGCCGATGAGGCGTTCGCACTGAAAGCGCCCGAGCGCGAAGGCTCCAACCTTTCCGCGGGTGTCGCATGATTCGGGACGTGGCGTCGGTCACCTGGAAGGAATGGCGCGAGCTCACGGCGGCGGAAGGCTGGGAGTCCGGGCTGCTCGGTCTCGTGCTTTTCGTCGGCCTGCTCGGTCTCTTTCTGCCGTATCAGGTGGGGAGGAGCTGGCTGAGCGCGCCTTGGGTCATGCTGTTCTGGATCTGGATCCCGATCTTTCTCATGACCACCGTGACGGCGGACACGTTTGCCGGCGAACGCGAGCGGGGGACCTTGGGAAGCCTGCTCGCTACTCGGCTTCCGGACCGGGCGATTCTGGCTGGGAAGATCGCCGCAGCGGTCACCTACGTTTGGGGGGCGACGCTCTTGAGCGTGCCGCTGAGCCTGATCGCGATCAACTTCAAGGCGC
>JBDHGL010000136.1:0-2408 GCA_039589875.1 Gemmatimonadota bacterium | reverse complement strand
GGCTCGCGCGTGTCGGCCTTCACCAGCCAGAAGAAGTGAAGCACGCCGAGCGCCGCGATCGGGTAGACCAGCTTGTGAAGCCGAGTCCAGCGCTTGCCCCCCAGCCGCTTGATCATCCGCTTCGTTGACGTGAGCGCCAGCGGGACCATCAGCAGCAGCGCCGTGAAACCGACCGTTATGTAGGGTCTCTCGGTGATGTCCTCGATGATGTAGTCGAAGGCGAAGAACTGGTCGAGCCCGATGTAGATCCCGAAGTGTGTGAGCGCGTAGAAGAACGCGAACAGGCCCAGCATCCGCCGCAGCTTGACCAGAGCCCCCCAGCCCAGGATCCGCCGAACGGGCGTCACGGCGAGAGTCAGCATCAAGAAGGCCAGCGCCCACCAGCCCGTGCGGTGAGTGGCCTCTTCGATCGGATTCGCGCCGAGACCACCTGTCACCGCGTCGGCCGTCAAAAGAGCAAACGGCGCGAGCGAGAGGACGAATACGCCGATCCGCAAAGACCGCTCGGCGAGCTTCCGGCGTGGTCTCCTGGGCATTAGAAGTACTTCCTCAAGTCCATCCCCTCGTACAGATGCGCCACCTGGTCCGCGTACCCGTTGAAGGGCAGCGTCGGCCGGCGCCCGAAGTCGCCGATGCGTCGTTCGCGCTTCTGGCTCCAGCGCGGGTGATCGACGTCGGGGTTCACGTTCGCGAAGAAGCCGTACTCGTGCGGAGCAGAGTCCATCCACGACGATACCGGCATCTGGCTGACGAAGCGCATGCTCACGATCGACTTGATGCTCTTGAACCCGTATTTCCACGGCACAACCAGGCGGATGGGCGCGCCGTTTTGATTGGGCAGGACCTTCCCGTACAGACCGACCGTCAGGAGCGCCAGCGGGTGCATCGCCTCGTCCATTCTCAGCCCTTCGACGTAGGGCCAGTCGAGCACCCCACGCCGCTGTCCCGGCATCTGCTCCGGGTCGTGCAGGGTCTTGAACTCCACGTATTCGGCCCGCGACGTCGGGTCCAGATCCTTGATGAAGTCGGCGAGCGAGAAGCCCATCCACGGGATGACCATCGACCAGGCCTCTACGCAGCGCAGACGGTAGATGCGCTCCTCGGCCGGATAGCGCTTGAGAATTTCCTCGATGTCATAGACGCCCGGCTTGTTTACTTCGCCCTCTACGGTCAGCGTCCAGGGGCGCGTGCGCAGCGTGTGAGCGTTCTTTGCCGGGTCGCTCTTGTCCGTCCCGAACTCATAAAAGTTGTTGTAGCTCGTGACATCTTCGTACGGCGTGAGCTCGTCCTGCCGGCCGGTCTCGAGAAGCGCACCCGTCTCGCTCGAGGACCCTTCGCGTGTACAAGCGGCGAGCGGCGGCGCCGCGGCCGTAAGACCGAGCCCGATTCCGAGGGTCGTGGCCGTGCGGATGAACTCGCGCCGGTTCACGTACAGTCCCTCGTCCGTGACCTCCGACTCCCGTATCTGTGGCGGCTTGCGTATCAGCATGCTCGTAGAACCTCTTATATATGCGATTTCAGCGGCTGCGCTCGAACGGCGAAGCCGAACCTCGTGCGCGGCAATTGTCCTCGGTTAACACCTGAGCGGAGCCCGTGGTTCCACTTGCGGCGCCAAAAGAAACAGCCGTCCGGAGGGACGGCCGTCTCAGGACTATGCCGTTGTCTCCGTCGCTCTATCTGCGACCTCCGATACGAATCCCTATGCTGCTACCGCCGGCTCTCTGGTAGCGAGGGCCCATCGGGAGGTGCCTATTGTTGGGAAAGCGGACGTTGATCGCGGAGGGCGTGCAATTGTCACCGTCGCGACCACGGCCGCCGACGCCGATCAGCACGTCGATGCCGACCCCGTTTCCGCCGCCGCGTCTGCCGCGGTCGGCCAGGCTCAGAAGCGACGGCTCCGAGACTCGAATCGGCGACAGGCCGGATTCGACCGACGCGGGCGTGATCCGGGGCCGCGGAACGAGCGGAGCGGTGAGCTCGGACGAGGACGCCTCCGAGAGAATCACGTGGAAATCCATGATGTCCAGCGCGGGATCTTCCACGTCTACATCCGAGATCGTGAAGTCGGATGCCATGCTCCATGCGCTTGCGGCCTCCGAGGACGCCTCCAGCTTGGCCTCGTTCTCGTCCGATTCGGGCTCGGGCAGGGTCACGAGGTTCAAGGGCCCTTCCGCCGAATCGCGCGCTCCGAAGCCCAGCCGCCCGAATCCGAGCACGACGACGTGTACGAGCACCGACGCGCCAAGAGCTATCGCGAGGATTCGTGTGTAGTTCCTTCGCTGCCGTCTCATCCTTCCTCCTCTTCGAGCAGGTGACATCTGCCTGCCACCCGTCTCCCCCGGCGGACGGAATCTGGCACTGCGCTGTAGAGAACCTAGCTGGCTGCTACACAACTAGAACACCCCAAG
>JBDHGL010000135.1:0-2452 GCA_039589875.1 Gemmatimonadota bacterium | reverse complement strand
GACCTCGCCTGCCCCAAATGCGTCGGACCGCTCAAGTTCAGCAGTGAGCCGCGAGGCCCCATCGCCATCTGCTACGACTGCTGGGGCATCTGGGTCGACACTCCCTATCTGACCACCCTGAGGGAGAGATACCCCGTCGGCAATGCTCTCAACCGAGCGACCAAGCAACTCGATCCAGGTGCAGCGGAGGCGACCGACCTGATCTGCCCATCCTGCCCGGAAGGGAAGCTGTTCATGCAGAAGATCCGCGGGGTCGAGTTGGAATGGTGCGAACACTGCCATGGGATATATCTCGACCAGGGCGAAAAAGAGCGCCTTCTCGGTCTTCAGCAAGTCACCAGCGCCAGGAAGATTCCGATCACGCCGGGTATCGACTTCGGATCGCAAGCGTCGAGCGGGGCGGGTGTACTGGTGGTAGAAGGAATCCTCGAGGGGCTTTTGGGGATCCTTGCCGTACTGGATTGAGCCGGATCTCCGGACCTGCCTTAAAATCCCTTGAATCACCTGCCCCATTCTTCACTTCATTATGCAAAGCTTGAAAGGCTAGACTTTGAGAACCTATGTTCTAGGCGGGTGGAGCAACCGCTCTGGGATCCGGGAGTGACGATCCGGCAGGGGACAGGAACGTGAGCTACAAAATCCTTCTGATAGACCATGATGAATCCCGCGTCGAGCGCATCCAGCGCCCTCTGGCGGAGGCCGGTTACGACGTCGTCGTCGCCAGCGCCGCCGAGGAAGGGCTGCAGACCTTCGAGAGAGTCCGTCCCGATCTGACTGTCATCGAGGCGATGCTGCCGGAGAAGACCGGCTCCCAGCTCTGCCAGGAGATCAAGGACAACCCGCTCGGCAAGGAGATGCCGGTGATCCTCGTCCTGGAGGCGGGAGAGAATCAACAGGAGCGCGCCCGTGAGCTGGACCTGCACGGCTGCGACATGTTGATCGACGACGCCATCCCGGACGACGACCTGCTGAGCGTCCTCAGTCAGTTCCTCACCGAGAAGAAAGAGCAAGTGGAACAGGCTGCAGAGCAGCCCACCGAGACCGAGGAGCCCGCTCAATCGGACATGCTGCTCGACTCCTACGAGCTGGACAGCGCCCTGCAGAAGCTGGACACGATCCTCGACGAAGAACAGAGCACGGAAGAGGTACAGGCCGAAGCGCCGCTGGATGAGGACAAGGTTCGCGAGGCGCAGCAGGCCGGAGACTTCTCGGCCATCGCCGAGGAGATGGGCGGCGCCGAGGAAAAACCCGCCGAACAGGCCGATGCGCAGAGCCAGCACGAGGCCGTAATCGCCAAGGCGGGGCTCCTGGCAGATGCCGGAGACGATATCGACGACCGCCTCGACTCCATCTTCTCGATGGGCGAGGCCAAGCCGGTCGAGGCCGAACCGGAAGCCCCGGTGAAGTTCTACGAGGAGATCGAAGAGGAAACGGCGGATGCCGAAGAGATGGCCGCTCCGCCGGTTGCGGAGACGGAGCCGGAAGAAGAGCCGGAGATGGTGGCCGAGCCGGCGGTGGAAGAGGCCGTCGTCGAGGAGCCTACCGAAGATCTGGTCGAGCCTTCACTGGAGATCGCCGCGCAGGAGCCGGTGGTCGAGGAAGTTGCCGAGCCGGAAGCGGTCGCGGAACCCGTGGTGGCTCCTGTCAAACGCGCTCCTCGCCCGGCGCCGGTATTCGAGCCGGTCAAGAAACGTGGCGGCGCGAAGAAGTGGTGGCTTGCCGCCGCCGCCGTGATCGTGATTTCCATCGCGGCCGGAGCCGTCATGCTCCTCACCGGTGACTCTGCGCCGGAACCGATCGCCGTTACTCCGCCTCCGGCCGAGGGAACGCCCGCCGAGGATGGCGATCTCGTCGCCTCCGCGGCGCTGATCGAGAGCCCGGTCCCTGAGGTCGAGGAAATCGAGGCCGCTCCACCCGCGCCGGAACCACAGCCGGTCGCGAAGAAGCCGGCCGTCGAGAAGAAGCCTGAGCCTGCCCCGGTGAAGGTCGCCACCGTGGCGAAGCCTAAGCCGAAGCCCAAGCCGGAACCTGTGAAGGCCGCGCCGAAGCCGGAGCCGAAGATCGAGACGGTGAAGCCCGCCCCCGCCGCCGTGGCACCGAAGCCGAAGCCCAAGCCGGAACCTGTGAAGGCCGCACCGAAACCGGAGCCGAAGCCTGAGCCCGAGCCGGTCAAGCCGGAGCCGAAGCCCGAAACCGTGAAGACCGCCCCGGCGGCCGTCGAACCCAAACCGGAGCCTGAGCCCGAGAGCGTGAAGACCGCTCCCGCGCCGGCGCCGGTGGTCTTCGAGCCGCCGCAGCTCGTCGACCGGACCGATCCGGTCTACCCGCGCAAGGCGCTCAAGAAGGGAGCGGGCAGGAGCATCGTCCTGAAGCTGCTCATCAGCGAGAGCGGCAGGATCATCCGGGTCTCCGTGGAGCAGGGAGTGCCGGTGCCGGAGCTCGAGGCTGCCTG
>JBDHGL010000134.1:0-4020 GCA_039589875.1 Gemmatimonadota bacterium | reverse complement strand
GTGTTCTCCTCCTGGCGCTGCCGACTCCCGCATTGGCCTACGTGGGTCCCGGCGCCGGTTTTGTGTTCCTTACCTCGTTCCTCACCCTCCTGGTGACGGGCATCCTCGCGATCCTCTCCTTGATACTCTGGCCGTTTCGGCGACTCTTGTGGTTGATCCGCCGCAGGGGAGGTGCCAAGCCGCAGATCCGTCGGCTGGTCATCGTGGGTCTCGACGGACAGGATCCCGAGCTGACCGACCGGTTCATGAGGGAGGGGCGGCTTCCGAATTTCGAGCGCCTCCAGAGTGAGGGTTCATATCGACGTCTGGCCACGACGTATCCTTCGGTGTCGCCGGTTGCATGGTCGTCCTTTGCCACCGGGGTCCACCCTGCCAAGCACAACATCTTCGACTTCCTGGAGCGGGACCGGCGCAGCTATCTGCCGCGCCTGTCGTCCGTGCGGATCGGAGGTGTGAAGCGGGTCCTCCGCCTGGGTCGGCTTCGCCTTCCGCTCGGCAAGCCGGAGATCCGGCTTTTGCGGAGATCGAGTCCGTTCTGGACGGTGCTTGGCCATCGCGGCTTCTGGAGCACTGTCCTTCGTGTCCCGATCACGTTCCCGCCGGATCGCTTCTACGGAGCCCAGTTGGCCGCGATGTGCGTTCCCGACCTTCAGGGCACACAAGGGACATTCACCCTCTTTACCACCCGCTCGTCGGATGAACGGTTCAAGGAGGGCGGGATGCGCGTGCTTCTGGAGGGCGCGGGCGACCGGTTCGAGGCGGCACTGCAGGGACCCGAGAACGAGCTTGCCGATGGGAGCCCGGCGTTGCGGCTACCGCTGGAAATCACGCTGGATCGAGATGCGGATGCCGCGCGCCTGCGGCTGAACGGCCAGACATTGACGTTACCCGTGGGCGACTTGAGCGACTGGATCGAGCTGAGCTTCCGGGCCGCTCCTGGGATCAAGGTACGCGGCATCTGCCGAATGATGGTCACGGAGATCGGCGAGCACTTCTCGCTCTACGTGACCCCGATCAACATCGATCCGGAGAAGCCGGCGATGCCGATCTCTCATCCGTCGTACTACGCGACTTATCTGGCCAAGAAGCTCGGCAAGTACGCCACCCTCGGGCTGGCGGAGGACACCTGGGCGCTGAACGAGGGGGTGATCGACGATGCGACATTCCTCCAGCTGACGTATGACATAGATCGGGAGCGGGAGAAGATGTTCTTTGCGGCGCTGGACAAGCTCCGCTCGGGCACCCTGGTCTGCGTGTTCGACGCGACCGACCGGATCCAGCATATGTTCTGGCGCTACCTGGAGCCCGGCCATCCAGCTGCCGGGAACGGAGCGAAGGCTCCCCATGCAGCCGCGATCGCGGAGTTGTACGAGCACAACGATGCCTTGGTCGGGCGGATACGAGAGCGACTCGGTGAGGATGATGTCCTCATGGTTCTGTCGGACCACGGGTTTGCGTCGTTCCGTCGTGGCATCAACCTGAATGCCTGGCTGCATGCCGAGGGCTACCTGACGCTCAAAAAGGGTGGCGATGCGTCCGCGGAATGGCTCAAGGACGTAGACTGGTCTCGCACGCGTGCTTATGCCCTCGGCCTCACGGGCCTGTTCCTCAACCTGGACGGCCGCGAATCGCAGGGGATCGTGCAGGCCGGGGAGGAAGAGGCCGCGCTGAAGCGCGAGCTCATCGAGCGGCTAAGCGGACTCCCGGACACCGAGCGAGGAGACGTCTCGATCCAGGAAGCTTTCGATACCGGATCGTTGTACTCAGGCCCGTATCTGGGCGATGCACCGGACCTGCTCATCGGCTACAACCGGGGGTACCGAATCTCCTGGGACGGAGCGACTGGAGTCGTGGCAGGGCCTATTTTCGAGGACAACGTGAAAGCATGGAGCGGTGACCATGGCATCGATCCGAGACTCGTACCCGGGGTCCTTTTCTGTGACCGTCCGGTCGCCGCGGAGGATCCCGCGCTGATCGACATCGCGCCCACCGCGCTCTGGTTGTTCGGAATCCGGCCACCGCCGTACATGGACGGTCAGATCCTGTTCTCCGATGGTGCGGGGCTCCCCGAGAGATCAGCGGCCGGCGGGGAGATCGGAGAATGAGATTAGATCTCGGCCGGCCGGTTCTTGCCGCGTCGCTGGTTGCAGCCATTGCCGTGGTCGCGATGGGCTGTTCGAGCGAAGCGGAGCCCGTGGGCAGGCGGGTGATCGTTCTCGGCTTCGATGGCATGGACCACGGCATCACCGGCCGCCTCTTCTCGCCTCTCGCGACGTCGATCCCGCCACAGAGCCCCGTCGCTTGGTCCGATTTCATCACGGGGCTCGACGCCGGTGGGCACGGAATCTTCGATTTCATACACCGGGAGCCCTCCACGATGCTCCCGTACCTCTCTACCTCCCGAACGGAAGATGCCGGCCGAACGATACGGCTGGGACCCTGGCAGATCCCGCTCAGCGGAGGCGAGGTGACTCTGCTCAGACGCGGCGTACCGTTTTGGGAGGTCTTGGAAGAGGCGGGCGTTCCCACCTCGATCATTCGCATCCCGGCAAACTTCCCGCCCTCCGGATCAGCGGGCCGCGAGCTGAGCGGTATGGGTACGCCGGACATGCTCGGGAACTACGGCACGTTCTCCTTCTTCACCACCGATCCCGGCAGGCCGCCGGGCGCTCTCTCCGGTGGCGACGTGTACCGGGTGCAGGTCACCAACCACGCTGTGCACGCCAGCCTGGTTGGGCCTCCGAACCCGTTTCGGGTCGACGGCGAGCCCACCCGAGCCGATTTCGCCGTGTATCTCGATCCCGAGCGGCCCGTAGTCAAGCTCGTGCTCGGCGGGCAGGAGGCGATCCTCCAGGAAGGGGAGTGGAGCTCTTGGCTGGCGGTCGACTTCGATCTCCCGCTCTTCCAGAGCCTCAATGGAGCCGTGCGTTTTCTACTCAGGAGCGTGAGGCCGGAGTTCGAGCTCTACGCGACGCCTGTGAACCTGGACCCGCTTGCGCCCGCGATGCCGATCTCGACGCCACCGGACCTCGCGGCCGACCTGGCGGACGATCTCGGACGGTTCTATACGCAGGGGATGCCAGAGGACACGAAGGCCCTCACGTCCGACGTGTTGAGCGAGCGGGAATTTCTCGAACAGGTCGGGCTGGCGGAGGAGGAGTTCCGGAAGGCCTACGAGCACCTGCTCGCTGATTTCGACGACGGGCTGCTGTTCTACTACTTCGGGTTCATCGACATGGTATCCCATGTCATGTGGCACGCCATGGACGCGGAGCACCCGATGCACGATGCGGAGCGCGACGGACCCTTCGCCGGTGCGATCGAGGCGCAGTACCTGAAAGCCGATTCGATCGTGGGCCGGACGATGGAGACGCTCGGTGACGATGACCTGCTGATCGTCATGTCCGATCACGGCTTCAGCACCTGGCGACGCGCTTTCAACCTGAACACCTGGCTGAAGGAGAACGGGTACCTCGCGCTCATCGATCCGGACCGGCAGGGCGAGGCGGACTACTTCGGCAACGTGGACTGGTCCCGAACCCAGGCGTACGCGCTCGGCTTCAGCGGTCTCTACCTCAACCTGCGCGGGCGGGAGCCGTTCGGCATCGTTCCTGCCGAGCAGCGAGCTCTTCTGCTTGATGAGATTCAGCGAGGACTGCTCCGCACGGTCGATCCGGCGACCGATGAGCCGGCGATCACCAAGGTGTACCTGCGGGACACAGCGTTCGAGAACGGAGGCTCTCTGGAGCTCGGACCGGATCTTCTCGTGGGCTATGCACCCGGCATCCGAGCCTCCGATGACACTTCCCTGGGCAAGGTTCCGCGCGCCCTGTTCGTCGATAACCTGGAGAAGTGGAGCGGCGACCACATCATGGATCATGAGGCGGTGCCGGGGGTGCTGCTCACGAATCGACCTCTCACCAAACCGGCCGCATCCCTTCGAGAGCTGAGGGCCAGCCTCCTGGCGGAGTTCGGCGTGAAAGGAGAATAGGAAGTGTTCGGATCCAGCGTGAAGCTAGA
>JBDHGL010000133.1:0-2589 GCA_039589875.1 Gemmatimonadota bacterium | reverse complement strand
GAAAAGGTCTCCGGCGAGGTGTCCAGCGATCCGGCCCGCAGCACCGGCTCCCACGGCTCATGACCCGCCCAGCGACTCGGATCGGCCGGCTGGCCATCGTAGTGGGCATAAAACAGAATCGTGCGCGTCGCCCCGGGAACGTTCACCTCGCCGTAGATCAACGGAGGACCCTCGGTTTCGAGCAGGCGAGTGGTGATCCTCCGCCGCTCCATCATCTCCTGGAGGCGCCGGATGTTCCTTCTCAGGTTCCGGGAATCCGCGGCCACGTTGGGTAGCGAGACAAAATCGATCAGCTCGGCCGTGATCTCCCGCCGGTAATCCTTGACGTAGGTGCGAACCGGCGAGGCTGCGGAAGCCTCCTGCCCGACGACCTCGGTCGGCCTGAACGTCACCCCGATCGCCAAGATGACCAGGGTAAGGGTGTGCACGGTTTTGAATGCCAGACGCGTCATGGGCCCTCGCTCGTAGCTGTCCAAGGAGTGCGTCGCCCCTGCGACTAGATACACGCCGACTATGATATGATTCAATTGTATCATTTAACAAGGCTCGCGCACAAGGCCGGCGTGCGCTCAACGAGTGGTTGGACGCAGCTGTTCAGCCGCCGTGAAGAACCGGCGTCGGTAGAGGACTGCGGTGAGCGAGGCGGAGATACAGACGGCCGCGGCAAGCATGAACATCACCAGGACCTGATAGCGTACCGCGATCTGGGGGGACGTGCCGGAGAGGATCTGTCCGGTCATCATACCGGGCAGTGAGACGACTCCCACGATCATGAGGCTGTTCACCGTCGGAATCAGCGCGGCGCGGAGGGCTCTCGTGGTCGACTCGCGCGCCGCCTCGGTCGACGATGCGCCGAGGGCCAGGTATGCTTCGATCTCGGCCTGCCGTGTCTCGATCTCGCCGGCCAGTCGATCGGCCACGAGCGCGGCGGCATTCATGGCGTTTGCGACGATCATCCCGAAGAGGGGAAGCACGTAGCGCGGCTGGTACCACGGCTCCGGTCGAACCACGAGCGTAACCACGTACAGAAGGGTCAGGCCCGACCCCACGGCGAGCGCGAGCCCGGCGATCGAATATAGGCCGCGGGGATGCGCCGGCTGACGTCGGGTCACCTCGCGGGCCGCCACGGCGGTCATCAGCGCGAGCGCCGCGATCACCACGTACCACCGGTCCAGACCGAAGACGTAGGCGAGCACGTAGCCCACGAGCGCGAGCTGAACGACCGCTCTGATCGCCCCGAGAGCGAAGACCCGGGCCAGACCCGTCTGCGCGCGTCGGGCGATGACGACGGCGATCATGACCAGGCCGCCCGCAGCGAGAACGTCGAGCCAGTCGATCTCGATGATTGGAGCTTCGAAGATCTCCACGGCTAGCAACGGTCTCGCGCCGCCCCTCGACGGCCGGTCCTCTCGTTCTTTCTCCCTCGCTCTTCTGCCCGTGCTCCCTCACCCTGCTTCGGCAGAGGCAGAGTTGCAGGGTCAACCCCGCCGGGCCGGACCTCGATGATCCGCCCATCCCTCAGCAGAACCGAAGAGTCACCCACGGCTCGTGCTTCCTCGAGCCTGTGTGTCGAGATGAGCACCGTGAGCCCTCGGTCGTGCGCAAGGTGCCGTACGGTGCGCAGGAGGCGAGCTGCCGTCTCAGCATCGAGCGACGCCGTAGGCTCGTCGAGAAGCAGGACCGCTGGCCGGCTCACGAGCGCGCGGGCGATCATGGCCCGTTTCTGCTGCCCTACCGACAGCTCACGCACGTCGCGATCGAGCAACCCCGGGTCGAGCTGCGCGAGGTGAGTCACTTCCCGAAGCCGCCCGTCTTTCTGATCGTCTGGGACAGACCCGAGGCGCGAGGCCGTGAGCAGGTTTTGCAGTACGGTTCCGGGGAACAGGGTTGGGGTCTGGAACACGAACGCGACTCTCCGTCGAAGTTCCGACACCGGGTATTCCGACAGGAGGCGCCCCGCGTAGCAGATCGTACCTGAGGTGGGATCGTCCAGCCGATTGAGGAGGCGGAGGACGGACGTCTTACCCGACCCGGACGGACCCATGAGTACCGTGATGCGACCCGGAGGCACGTCCAGATCGATGCCGTCCAGAATCGCACGCCCCGACTTCCGGAGAGCCACGGCCTCCAGACGAAACGACCTGCCGAGAACGGGGAGTAGTTGCCTTGGGGCTCCGGCTTTGGACCCTGCGGACAGCGACTTACGAATGGAAGATCGCTCTGCGGCCCTGACTCATCGAGATTCGACCCGGAAGTGCTCGTAGAGATCATCGAAAACGGCCGCGCCACGCTCGAGCCGCTCCTCGTCTTCCACACAGATTCGCGTGATTCCGTTGATGACGGAGGCGATGCCGACCACCTCGGGACGACCGAACTTCTCGTCTTTACAGTCGATGTCGTGTACGATCTCGCCCACGACGGTCAGGGCCGGGTCGTCCAGTTCGAACCGGGCCAGCAGCGTCTCGAACGTGCACGCGTCACCCTCGTGAGTGAACTCGCCCTCGTACATGTCGAATCGGATCTCGCCCTTACGGGGCTGGTAACCTTGGGCCGGCACGAACTTGAAGCTCGACGCCGGATCGATGAACC
>JBDHGL010000132.1:0-2666 GCA_039589875.1 Gemmatimonadota bacterium | reverse complement strand
CGTGCTCGTCGGCCTCGGCTTCTATCTGCCGTTCAACATCGTCCTCACCTACACGATCGGGACCCTTCTCCGCATCTTCTCCGACAAGCGCTATGGGAAGCTGTTCAGCGAGGACGTGGGCGTACCGATCGCGGCGGGACTGATCGTCGGCGAGGCGCTGGTTGGAGTCGTCTACTCCCTCATGATCGTCTTCGGCAGCGGCGCGTAGGGGGAGAGCGGCCATGAAGCGACTGGGATACGCGTTCATCACGATCGGCTTCCTGGGAGGTGCCTTCACCGCCGTTCGCGAGGTAGAGGGCATCGCCGTTGGAACGTTCCTCGTCTGGCTGGCGCTGGGCATCCTCGGAGTGATCGTGGTCAGGCGGGCCGCCCACCAGGAGGCTACGGACGAGGTCCGTCTCACGACGAACATCCAGGTGCTGGAGAGCTCTCTGGACCGGATCGTGGCCAGCGCGGAGCACCTGAACGCGGAGAAGGAAGCGATCAACGTGTACGACCTTCGTCACCGGATCGACGAGCGCTTCCTGGACGATCTCGTGGGCTTCGTCGATGCGCGCGAGAGCATCGCCCACAGTTACGGCCTTCAGGCCTACGCCGAGGTGATGAACCGCTTCGCCGCGGGTGAGCGCTACCTGAACCGCGTCTGGTCGGCCTCCACCGATGGATACATCGAGGAGGCCCACCGCTACATCGAGAAGGCGACTCGGCAGTTCGAGGAAACGCTCGCGGCCTTCAACGAGGTCAAGTCCCATCCGCCGAGGCGAGGCCCGGCGTAGTCTGTTCCTCGACCCGGTCGACGCTCGTACCTGATCGCCGCCGAGCGTGTCGCCCTCCTAGCCGGCGTTCTGCTCCGCCGGTTGACCCTCGGCGGCGAACGCGGCCGTCTCCGCCGCTCGGGCCGCCACTTGCCGCTGGGCTTTCGCCTCGACCCCGCGCGCCCGCGCCCAGAGCAGCAGCATGAAGAAGGTCAGGACCGGCGGCAGCAGCGTCCACGCGAATATGATCGCGATGGGCAGCGCGCCGCCGAACACGAGAAGCGAGGCGACGAGAGGCGAGCTCTCCTGCATCCACACTCCGAGCAGAATCAGGACGCCGGCCAGCAAGCCCCCCAAACCCCACAGAGACCGGGCGAACTCGTTTGGATTCCAGACCCCGAGCCAAACCGACAGACCTGCCGCCATGTAGAGCACCGCCAGCAGCAGGGCCACCGCCGTAAAGGCCCTCTGGCTCTTGGACACACCAAATCTGGACATACCGCTATTCTCCTCTAGGGTGATGGCTGGAAGGAAACCCCGGCGTCGCCTGAGTCTGCACCGGTCGTGCCGCTGGGAAAGGCACCCGCGACAAAGGCTCGAAAGCGCTCGATATAGCGTGCGTAATCCGCTGTGTTACAACTGGTTATGGTACTCAGTAGCACCTGGGCCAAAGCTTCGACGGTGCCGACCATCGATGTGAAACGATATGAGGGTTCCGTAACTTTTAGCGCGTTACAGCCTGACCGTGACTCTTGGCGCGCTACCGTCTGACCTCGATCTTCGCGATCTGGTGCCCCGGGTAGAACTCGGTGCCTGTCTCCGTGTCGCGCCGTGCCTGCTTCTCCATGAAGAAGAGCGCTTGATCGACTCCGGTCTCGTAAGACTCCACGTCCATCTTAAAGGTGGAACCTGCGACGGTCGTCACGATCATCGTAGCCATCGATCCTCCTGAACTCTTTTACTGCGGTTGCAACAGTTGCAGGGCCTGTCCGGCAAGCGGCGGCCCACGACTCCGGGCTCTGGGACAGGAGATTCGTCGAATGCGCCTGCCTCGCTCCCGGAGGAGAGGCTCAATGTAGCTACGTAGGCTGCAGCACCCGGGCCGCTGGCGGCCCTTGACCGCTCACTGCCGGGTTGTTGGCTGGTGGCAAAGCGCCCCGGCGGCAGACGGACGTCGGGGCGCTTTTCTTTGGAAGGAAACTTCGGCGTCAGGCCGTGACCAGCGCTGGCTTCTCCTTCGTTTCCTCCTTGCGCTGTGCGATCGGAACGAACGGTCGCTCCTTCGCGCCCGTGTAGATCTGTCGCGGGCGGCTGATCCGCATGTGCGGATCCTCCGTCAGCTCCTTCCACTGGGAGATCCAGCCCGGGAGACGGCCGAGCGCGAACATCACCGTGAACATGTTCGTGGGGATGCCCATCGCCCGGTAGATGATCCCGCTGTAGAAGTCGACGTTCGGATACAGCTTGCGATCGACGAAGAAGGGGTCCTCCAGCGCCACCTGCTCCAGGTTCTTCGCGATCTCGAGCTGCGGATCATCCGTGCCCAGCTCGTCCAGCACGGCGTCCGCCGCCTCCTTGAGGATCGTGGCCCGCGGGTCGAAGTTCTTGTACACCCGGTGCCCGAACCCCATCAGGCGGAACGGCGAGTCCTTGTCCTTCGCCATGTTCACGTACTTCCCGAAGTCGCCGCCGTCGGCCTGGATCATCCGCAACATCTCGATGACCTTCTGGTTGGCGCCGCCATGCAGCGGCCCCCACAGCGCCGAGATGCCCGCCGAGATCGCCGAGAACAGGTTCGCCTGGCTCGACCCCACCATCCGCACCGTCGACGTGCTGCAGTTCTGCTCATGGTCGGCGTGCAGGACGAGCAGCAGGTTCAGCGCCCGATCCAGCACCGGCGAGATCTCGTAC
>JBDHGL010000131.1:0-3344 GCA_039589875.1 Gemmatimonadota bacterium | reverse complement strand
AGATCGGGCAGAAGGTGCCGGCGCGGCGCGGCCGGGTCGACGAGGTCGTCGGTCCGGGCGACGTCTCGCACGACCGGCTCGCCGGTTCCGATCGTCCTGAAGCTGCAGAACGCCTGCTCCAGCTCCGCCAGCAGCTCCGCGTACTCCGATCCCGGTTCGACTATGCCTCGCGCCTCGCGGCCGCGGAGGTTGATTCGAACGTAACCGTTGATGTCCAAGGGGAGCGCGAAGAACCGAGTGTCGGACCAGTCGAGCATCCTGGCCGACCACAAAGGAACGAGCGCCTGATTGACGGATGTCGGCAGTCGAGTCGTCACCTGGCGGATCACACGCCAGGGGATGCGGCGCTTACAGCGGTACAGGAAGCCCTCTTGCGGCGGTCGAGGCGAACCGTGGTTTCGGATTTGGGAAACCAACGACGGGAACCTATCCGCCCAACCCGAGTTGGCCGTCATCCCGTGCAGGGCGAACACGACAACGCGGGCGTTGTCGGGCGCAGCCTCGAGAATTCGGCCGATGCACCGATCCGCGGCGACGAACAGCTCGTCGCGAGCCCCCTCGAGAACGGCGATCTCGTCGGCCGAGACGCCGGAGCGGTCGATCTGCTCGAGATCCCACAGATAATGCGTCCCACGGTGGAGGGCCCCGATCACCAGCATGAAGAGATCCCGCGTCCGCTCCGCCAGGAGCGAATGGGCCATCTCGGCCGTCTGACTCAGGCTATCGAGCATCTCCCGCCGGAAGCGGAGAAGAGTCTTGGCCGTCTGCTCTCCGAAACGCTCGGTCTTTAGTACCGGACGGCCAAAACGGCCGACCAGGCGGCGCCTCAGGTCAGCGGGGGACGAGAGGAATCCGAAGTCGTCGTGGGTCTGCCAGCCCGCGAGGAAGATCCCTTCGAAGGGTTTAGGTGGCCTGAGTACGTAGGGCACGTCGATGACCGCCATCTCGAGTCCGTCGGTGCCCGGCCACTCCCAGAACGGTGCCTGGTCCAGCCACTCTTCGCTGGCGTACTGCAAGCGCATTTTGTCCGGCCGCCACATCTTGTTGTAGTACCAGCCGTGGTGCTCCGTATTCTTTCCTGTCGCCAAGGTGGGCCAGACGGTGCTCAAGAAGTACTCGGCCTCCGATTGGATCACGCCGCTGCGGCCTTGCTCTCGGAGCCGCGCCAGGACAGGCAGCTTGCCGGCCTGGCAGAGCTGGTCCACGACGGAGGCTTCGGCGGCGTCCAGCGCGATCGCCACGATCGGGGTCGACGTAGTCATTGCAAGAGACTAGCGGAGCAAAGGTGGCCGGTCGAGAAGAACGCAGCGCTCCGAAGCGCGAGACCGACGGCGCCGGCCGTATGCTCCTCGTCCTTCCTCAGCCGTTCTTCGAGGACCGAGGAACGTCCATCGCGATCGCTCATGTCCTGCGCGCGGCCTCGGAGCTGGGATATCGTACGGACGTCCTGTCATTTCCTCCGGGCCGACAGATCGACATCCGTGGGGTGAGCTATCTGGAGCTGCCGAATCCGTTCGGGTTCCGTCGCATCCCCATCGGATTCTCGGTGAAGAAGGTTCTGCTGGACCTCTTTCTCTTCGCAAAGACGCGACGCCAGCTGGATCTCGAGTCCTACCTGTGCGTGCATGCGGTCGAGGAAGCCGGCTACTTGGCGGCGTTTCTCCGACGCAGACGCGACGTCTTCGTGATCTACGACATGCAGTCCTCGCTGCCCGAGCAGCTCGCCCAGTATCGTCGGTTTCGGAGCCGAGCGTTTCTCGGTCTTCTCGCCCGGCTGGAGCGCCGAACCCTTCGAGGAGTCGATCTCGTGGTGTGCAGCGCCGGACTGGAGAGCCATGCTAGGACCGTGGCGCCGGACACGCCCGTTCTCACCTGGCGGTTTCCCGCCACGCTGCCGCGCCCGACGGAGGATGAGGTGGCTCGATTGCGATCGGCGCTCGGCCTGCCGGCCGACGCCAAGGTGGTGCTCTATGCAGGCTCGTTCGCGAGGTACCAGGGGCTCGATGTGCTGATCGGCGCTGCTCCCTACGTTCTCGAACGCGTGCCCGATGCGCTGTTTCTCCTCGTCGGCGCCGGCGATGACGGTCAGCTGACGGCCCTGGCGCGGTCGATTCCCGACGAGCTAGCAGGACGGGTCCTGCTGAAGCGGAGAGTGCCCCGGGAACAGGTGCCTGCGTTCCTCGGGCTCGCGGACGTGCTCATCTCACCTCGATCGCACGGCGGCAACCTGCCCCTCAAAGCACTCGAATACCTCGACAGCGGCAAGCCGATCGTGGCGAGCGACATCCCGACGCATCGCGTGCTCTTTCGCAACGGCACGGCGCTCCTTGCAGAGCCCGATTCGCCGAGTTTCGGAGAGGCGATCGCGCGGGTGCTGACCGACGAGGCGCTCGCGACTCAGCTGACGTCCGCCGGCACGGCGTACGCCGAGCAGAACCTGGCTTGGGCGCGCTTCGTGGAGCTCGTTGAGCAGATCATGGAACGCGCCCAGGGGAGCGGCGGAGCGCGAGCAGAAGCGGGCTGAACAGCAGACAATAGAGGGCCGCCGACGATAGAGCGGAGCTCCAATCGAGGCCGGGAAAAGCCACCCCTAGCGCCACAACCAGCGACAGACTGTAGGCCAAGGGTAGGAGTGCACGCAGCACCTTTCTTCCGGCCTCCCGGCCGCCGTGGCGATCGCCGTGAGTCCGAAGCCAGCGTGGAGGAGCCAGGCGGATGCCACCAGGTTGAAGCCGAAGGCGACCGCGGCCAGCTGGGGAAGGACCCTCTGCCGCGCGACGGCCACTAGCCCGATCGAGGCCAGTCCCGAGAGTCCGGTCGTGGCGCCTGCGAAGATGAGGAGGCGTGCAGGGAGCACGACGTCCACGTACTCGGGCACGAACAGCTGGATCAGGGGGCCGATCGCGAAGCTGGCCAGGCCCAGGAGCGCCCCGTACACGAGCACGAAGGGCGCGATCGTGTCCTCGATCAGCCGTCTTGTCGCCCGTGCCCCACCTACCGTTCCAGCGTGACGATAGACGTCGGGGAAGACGACAGTGCGAACGACCAAAACGCCTGAGGCCGCGGCTCCGGCAATCGAGCCGGCGAACGCATAGTAGCCGAGAAGCTCGATGCCGCCGAGCGCGGCTACGACCAGCCGATCCACCGTTTGCAGGCCGAGGGTGAGAGCCGTGGTCAGGCCGAGCGGCGTCCCGATGCGGAGCATACCGCGCAGGAGGGAAGAGGAAAAGGACGGCATCAGGGGGACGGAAGGACGTAGAAGCGTCAGGCTCAAGATGCTGGCGAGAATGAATCCTCCAAACGCTCCCGGCAGGCCCCATTTGACGGCGAACACCGTCGCAAGG
>JBDHGL010000130.1:0-2858 GCA_039589875.1 Gemmatimonadota bacterium | reverse complement strand
CGCACCCGTCACACTTCACCCAGACGTCGGCCGCCAGCTCACGCTTCTGTGACACGAGCTTCTGTTTGGGCTTTTTGAACCAGGTCATGAGAGCTCCTCGGAATCGGCGCCCGAGAATATACCCGGTCCGGTGCGGGGCGGCGAAGTCGGTGAGATCCTGTGTGCCGTCTCAGATGTCTCGCAGGCGCCGAGGGGGCACGGTCGTCCGCTCAGGCTCCGGACTCCGCGGAGGCCCGTGCCACGATCGCCAGTCCCACGAACAGCATCAGCAGGAAGCTGCCTCCGTAGCTCAAGAACGGGAGCGGCAGCCCGGTGATAGGCATCAGCCCCACCGTCATACCGACGTTGATGATCAAGTGCGAGAACCAGACGGCGAAGAGACAGAACACGGTGATGCTGGCGAAGGCGTCCTCGGTCGACCTCGCCACGCCCAGCACCCGGTGCAGGAAGAGCCCGAGAAGCACCAGCAGTAGCGCGACGCCGAGGAAGCCCAGCTCCTCACCGATGACGGAGAAGATGAAGTCGGTATGCTGCTCCGGCAGGAACGCGAGGCGTTTCTGCGGCCCGGCGGCAAATCCGTGACCGAACCACCCCCCGGAACCTATCGCCACCTTGGACTGGATCAGGTGCCAGCCGGCGCCGAGCGGATCGACGACTGGATCGAGAAACACGATAAGGCGGTTTTGCTGGTAGGGAGCCAGGCTGCGCCAGAACGGAAGCGTGAGCGCGCCCGCCGCCACGTTGGCCAGCAGCACGAGGATTCCTTCGGCGGCGAACGGGCGACAGAGGTACAGAAAAACGGCGAGCGCGAGAAACCAGATGCCCCACACCACGGGCGAGAACCCGAGAAGCAGGCTGATGCCGGGACTGACCAGCATGAACAGGGTGGCCATCGGGACGCCGGCCCAGAAGAGCGCCGCAATCAGGATCGCACCGAAGACGAGGGCGCTCCCCAGATCGGGCTGGAGCGCCACAAGGCCCACCGGAATCAGGACGATGAGAACAGGGCGAACCAGCTTCGACAGCCGGCCCAGCTCGCCTCGGTATGAGGAGAAGGTGCGCGCCAGGAGCAGGATGGTGGCGAGTTTGGCAAGCTCCGCCGGCTGCATGCCCAGCGGCCCGATGTAGAGCCAGCTTCGGGTGTTCGGACCCGTGCCGAACAGCAGGACGACGACCAACAGCACCACGGAGGTCACGTAAAACCATACCGCTACCCAGTCCAACCAGCGGAGCGGTATCCGACTGACGGTCACGAACGCGATGAGCGCGAGCACGAGCCATATCAGCTGCCGGCGCCAGGCGCCGGTGGCGAGTGACGGCACCTCGACCTGCCCGGCCGAGTAGATCATCGCGGCTCCTGCGAAGGTAAGCAGGATCGCCAGCCCGAAGAGCTTGAGATCGCCGGGAGGCCGAAGCGCCCGTACAGCCGCGATCATCGAGCCTCCTCCTCTGCGACCGGCGGCCCCTCCGGTATATCGGCTACTTCGGCCGTAGCGGATGGCGCCACAAGCTCGGGGTGAAGCGTGTCCAGGTACCGTTCGACAACCCGAATCGCGAAAGGCACCGCCTGGGACACCTGGTAGTCGGGGTGACCGAACTCGACGATCGCCGCGATCACGATCTCGGGATCGTCGACCGGCGCGAACCCGACGAACCATGAATGCGGAGCTCCGTGCGGGTTCTGGGCGGTCCCCGTCTTGCCCGCCATCTCCCAGCGATCGGAGCGATACGGGTAGGCGGTGCCGTCGGGGTGGTTCACGACGGCCCGCAACGCATCGACGAGCTGACTTCGCTGGGGCTCCGCGAGGCCCAACTCCCACGCGGCGCGGCGCTCGTCGAGTCCCTCGCTCCTCGCGATGTGCGGAACGATCGGGGGTCTGCCGGTGGCGAGCGCCGTGTAGAAATGGGCCATCCGCAGCAGAGACTGCTGGTTCTCGCCCTGACCGATCGAGAGGTTTAGCACGACGGACTCCGTCCAACCTCTCTCTCCGTAACGCTCGTCATACCATTCTCGCGATGGCGGAAACGCGCCGGCCGTCTCGTACGGCAGATCGATGCCCGTCGGACGGTCGAAGCTGTAGCGCGCGGCGCCCTCCAGAAGCGCATCCAGGCCAAGACGCATTCCCGCCTGGTAGAAGTAGACGTTGCAGCTCTCTGTAATCGCGCCGGCGAGGCTGAGCGGGCCGTGCCCGCCCGCCTTCCAGCAGCGGAAGCGGCGGTTCCCGTAGCGGAGTGACCCCAAGCACGAGGTCGACATGTAGCTTCCGATGGAGAGCTGCTCGCGCCTCATGCCCGTGCTCGCGACAGCCAGCTTGAAGGTGGAGCCGGGAGGGTACGCAGCGGTCGCTACGCGATTGAGGAGGGGCTTGGCCGGGTCGTCCTGCAGCGACCGCCACAGCGAGAGGTCGATCCCTCCGATAAACTCGTTGGGATCGAAGGTGGGATGGCTGTACAAGACGAGGACCTCACCCGTACGGGGATCCAGAGCAACAACCCCGCCCCGCATCCCTTCGGGGAAGATCGAGTCCGCGAACTGCTGTAGGGCCAGATCCAACCCGAGCGTCAGATCCGTGCCCGGCTGCACCTCGACGGCGGGGCGCGGACCGAAGTCGCGAACGATGGAGCCCAACGCGCTCACCTCCACGAAGCGGACACCTGGTACGCCGCTCAGGGATCCCTCGTACTGGCGCTCGAGCCCGTCCTTGCCGACGATCCGGCCCGGCTCGTACTCGGCGTAAACCTCTCGCTCCAGCTCCGCCTCGCTGATCTCGCCGACGTAGCCGGCGAGGTGGGCGATGGCGCGACCGGCCGGGTAGTGGCGCCGAGGCCGCATCTCCACCACGGTGCGCGGGAAGTCC
>JBDHGL010000129.1:0-2902 GCA_039589875.1 Gemmatimonadota bacterium | reverse complement strand
CCGTGACATCAAGCCGGAGAACATCCTTCTGACGGGCGATCAGGCGGTGGTGGCCGACTTCGGGATCTCCAAGGCGGTGGGTGAGTCGGAGGAGAGGGCCCTGACCCAGAGCGGGGCGATGGTCGGCACGCCGGCCTACATGGCGCCGGAGCAGTTCGGGGGTGAGGTGACGACCAAGGCCGACATCTATGCCTTGGGCGCCGTCCTCTACGAGGCGCTCACCGGACGGAAGTGGGCGCTGGCTACACCGGTGGACGAGGCGGACTGGAGCGGCGTGGAGCCGGAGATGCGCTCCGTGCTCAGCCGTGCCCTGAAGCCCTTCCCCGAGGACCGGTGGGAGGACGCCGGAGCGTTCCGGAAGGCGCTGGGCGAGGCCGGCCGGGGAAACCTCCTGCAGGAGATCCACCGGCGCTCGCTGTGGCAGGTGCTGGTCGGCTTTGCGATCGGCTCCTGGATCGTCCTTCAGGCTTCCGAGGCGGTGGCCTCCCAGCTCGGGCTGCCGCTCTGGTTCGGGCAGGCGACCGTCATTGTGCTGGCCGTCTGTCTCCCCCTTCTGCTGATCACGGCCGTCGTGCAGCCCCGTGGCCGGAAAGTGGCCGGGATCGCCGCTCCGCGCACGGGGATTCGGCGGGTTCTCAGCTGGCGGAACACGGCGCTGGCGGGTGTGGGCGTGTTCGCCCTGCTTGGCATCGGGACGGCTGGTTACACCGCCATGCGCGGCCTTGGAATCGGTCCGGTCGGCACGCTGATCGCCCGGGATGCGCTGCAGGAGGGAGCCCGGCTCGTGCTGGCCGACTTCGCCGGTGCGCCCGGGGACTCGGCGCTGGCCCGGACGGTGACGGAGGCGCTGAGGATCGACCTCTCGCAGTCGCGGGTCATCTCGCTCGCAGAGCCGGCGCAGGTCCGGCAGATTCTACGACAGATGGAGCGGCCCGCGGATGCCCCGCTCGACCCGGCGACCGCCCGCGAGGTGGCGATCCGCGGAGGCATGGCAGCGGTGATCGGCGGCGAGATCCGCCGGGTGGGGGCGGGCTACCTCCTCACCGCCCAGCTCCTCTCGCCCGAGCCGCAACGGACCTTGATCTCCCGCCGTGAGAGCGCGGCAAATGTGGACGAGCTGATCATGGCCATCGACCGCCTGTCGAAAGGGCTGCGGGAGCGGATCGGTGAGCCGCTCAGGTCGCTGCGGCAAGCCCCGCCTCTTCCGGAGGTAACCACAGGCTCGCTGGAGGCTCTGCGAAAGTATGCGCTTTCTGGCATTTTCGGCGAACGGTCGATCGGGCTCCTCGAGGAAGCGATCGCGTTGGACAGCGGGTTCGCCATGGCGTGGCGAAAACTAGGCATGGTCCTCTTTAATCGGCGCGAAGCGCGAACTCGGCAGGTGCAGGCGCTCACGCAAGCTTTCGAGCACCGAGACCGGCTTCCACAGCGGGAGCGCTACGTCGTGGAAGCGACGTACTACCGCATTGTGACGGCGGAGTACGAGAAGGCCATCGAGGCGTACGAAGATCACCTGGCCGCCTACCCGAACGATCGGGATACCTGGGTCAGGAACGCCAAACACAACATGGCCATCGCGTATAACGGGCTACGTCAATATGAGCGGGCCGAGGAGATTCTCCGACAGATAATCATTGAGTACCCGAGGTCACCGTCCGGGTTGCCGGGTTGCTGGACCGCGCAGTGGGTGCTTGCCCAAGCACTGGTGAACCAGGGGAAGCTCGAGGACGCGAACTCCACGGCGGAAGACTGCGGGTGGACATCGCTATCGGAGGACAATCATCCCTGGCCTCACTGGAACGGCTTTGCCATCGCGGCGGCACAGGGTGATTACCAAACGGCCGAGAAGCACCTCGAGATGGTGCTGGACGGCGAAGCGGGTCCGTTTTGGAAAAACGCGACCGTCGGCGCCCTTGCCACCCTCTCCGCCGTGCGCGGCCAGCTGGCAGAGGCGGAGCGGCTGGACGGGGAAGCATCCTTCGAGATCGCCCAGCGTGATCTGTTCATTCGCCAGGACCCGCCCCGGGCGCTGCAGCGCCTCCAGGCCGAGCTCGAGAAGGCTCCGCTTGCCGATATCGATCCGCTCGACAGGCCGTACCTGGAGATCGCAATCCTCTACGCACAGGCGGGCCGAGCGGATCTGGCGCTGGCGATGCTCGCCGAGTTCGAATCGGTCGTGGAGCCGAGGCTCCGCGGCCCCGCGAGATATGAGTACGCCCGGGCCAGGGGCGAGATCGCGTTGGCCGAAGGTCGCTACGAGGATGCGATCGCGGAGTTTCGCGCCTCCGATGTCGGCTACTGCATGACCTGTGCATTTCCGGGCCTGATCCGTAGCTATGATGCCGCGGGTGAACCGGACTCCGTGGCGGCCTTGCTGGAACGGTATGTGGCGACGCCTGACATCATGCGTCTGTCCGAGGTGGATCACGCACACCTCGGCCCCGCCCTCGAGCGCCTGGGACAGCTGTACGATGATCGCGGCGACGGGGAGCAGGCGGCCGAGTACTACGGCCGATTCGTCGAGCTGTGGAAGGATGCCGATCGCGAGCTTCAGCCTCGCGTCCAGGCCGCGCAAGAGAGGCTGGACGAGATCCTGGCCGTCCGCGGCTGAGTTCGCCTGGTTGTCCTGATGCCCGATCCGCACGAAGCGCTGCGCGAGGCCCTAGCCGAGAAGTACGAGATCCAGGAAGTGCTCGGCGAGGGGGGCATGGGGACCGTGTTCCTGGCCCGGGACCTGAGGCACGACCGCTCGGTCGCCATCAAGACGATCCACCCTCACCTGACCACGACCGGGGTCCGGGAGCGCTTCGAGCGCGAGATCCAGATCACGGCCCAGCTGCAGCACCCGCACATCCTGCCGCTCCTCGACTCCGGTGTGGCCGGCGAGACCCTCTACTACGTC
>JBDHGL010000128.1:0-3018 GCA_039589875.1 Gemmatimonadota bacterium | reverse complement strand
GCGCTCGTGGGCGTGGTCGAGCGCGGCGGCCACGTGGCGGCCGATCTGTATGACGTCGTCCTCCGGCAACGGACCCTCGCGATCGATCCGGTCGCGAAGCGAATCGCCCTCCACGTACGGCATGACGTAGTAGAGGGTCTCGCCGGCCACACCGGAGTCGAGGAGCGGCAGGATGTGCGGGTGCTGCAGTTGGGCCGTGATCTGGATCTCGCGCTCGAAGCGCTCCCGGACCCCGGTGGTGGTCAGGTGGGGATGGATCGTCTTGATGGCGACCGAGCGGTCGTGCCTCAGGTCCCGGGCCAGGAACACGGTCCCCATGCCCCCCTCGCCCAGCACCTCGAGCACCTCGTACCGGTCAGCTAGGCTCTCGTACAGCGCTTCGTGCGGATCGGGCATCAGGGCGGCCACACCGTTCAGCCTCGCTCTGCGAAGATCTCGTCCAGTCGTTCCTGCGCGGCCTGGACGCGGGGTTGAAGCTCGGGATCGGCGTCCTTCCAGAGCTCGACGAACTTCGCGTAGTACTCCGACGCTTTCTCCAGTTTGCCGCGTTCATCATACAGCTGTCCCAGGCGCTCAAGCGTGAACGCCAGCCACCATGCGTCCTCAAACAGCCGCTGCATCCAGGGAAGTGTCACGTAGCGCTCATAGACGGCAATGGCCGAGTCAGGCCGTCCGGCCGCGTCGTACGCGCGCCCCAGCTGTCCGAGCAAACAGATCTGACACCACCGGTCCCGGTCGGCGAGCCGGTACTCAACGACGGCCACATCGTATCGTCCCTCCGCGAACGCGACGTCCCCAGCCCGCTCGTGAACCCTCCTACCGCGGCCGGGAACATCGGCTATCGTGGCCTCGTACCTGGTCAACATCTCTCTGGCCTGCTTCGGCGCTTCGGCGAAAGCGTACAGCCTGGCCAGGTCGTCGTAGGGGCGGTCGAGGACGGGCAGCGAATCCAAGGGGTACGCTTCCAGCGCCTTCTCGATAATAGCCAGAGCGCCATCCGCATTCGCTCGGTACCAGGCCTCCAGCCCCGCGTGCCAGGTAGCAGCTTCGAAGACCATGTCCGTCCGACCGCTTTGCTCCTGGCCCTCGAGTGCAGCCGCGTTGGAGAGCTCGGCCTCGGCCAGTCGGCCGCGCACCAAGTATAGGTCGACTAACACGTACTCACCCCACACACGGAATCCCAACTCGTCCCGGATCGCGCGAGCTCTCGCTTCCGCCGTCTCGTAGTCGCCACGAGCGGCGGCGTATTGCGCCCTACCGCTGTGAGTATGGCGATCGTCGGGATACAGCTCGGCTAGGCGCTCTAGCGTGGTCCCCGCCTGTTCGATCTTTCCCTGGGCGAACTGATTCATGGCCAGGTTCCACCAGCTGCCGGGTCCGATGACGGGAGGCCAGACGGTCTCTGGAGCGAGCCGCGCGTTGCGAGCATAGAGCGATTCCGCCACGGCGTATTCGTGCATTCTCCCGTACAGACCGGCGAGGTTCCATCGGCCCATAGCGTCGTCCGGATGGGATTCGAGCAGCATCTCGAAGGCGTCGATCGCCTTCTGCCTGTCCGCCTCTCCCCTCCTCATGTAGTAGGTGCCCATGACGTGGTAGCGCTCGCGATCGGTCAGGCGGTCGCGCAGCTCGAACGCCTTCGTGAGGGCCTCGATCTTTCTCGATGGGCTCGAGCGTGCGATGCCGAGTCTTCGCCAGGCCATGGCGAAGGTGCTGTCCAACGCCACGGCCTCCTCGAGCAGCGATGCGCCGCGCTCGTTACCGAAGGATTCCGCGTACTTCTGAAGCGCCTCGAGCGACGAAGTCGTAACCGCCTCCAGTGGCGGAGAGGCCCGGATCGTCTTGAGCGATTCGCCGATCCGCTCCCGGAGTCCTCTTGACAGCCGGTCGATGGCGGGGATGATCTCAGCGTCACCGGCCGCGGTCTCCCGGCGCGAGAGGAGCGTGCTACTCTCCTCGGCGGAGAGGAGCTGGGCGGTGAAGAGGTAGCCCTCTCCGACTCTGCGGACCTCGCCGCCGATCACGGCGGGCATGCCGCCCCGGATCGCCACCTCGCGGGCGGTCTCCAGATCGAGTGGGGCTTCTTTCGGCCTCTCCATCAGCTCGAGGATTTGCCGGACCTGACCGGCCTCGGCAAGCGTGACGGCCCGCGACTGGGAGAGGTCGATCCTCAGCGCCTCGGTCACTGTCCGGGCGAGCGCCGAGTCCTCGGGTGCGCCGCCGAAGTCAGCCAGCACGAGGCGGGCACCCTCCTGCAGCTGGTTCCGGGCGATCAGCGTGCCGACAGGCCCGATCCCCATGCCGCGCATGGCCATGTAGCCGGCCGTGCCCAGGCCGAAGAGGATAAACACGCCCGCACCGGCTAGGGCCGTCTTCCGCCAGGTAAGGAACCGGCGGATCCCGGTGCGCGGGGCATCGGCTGCGGCTACGCTCCGGCCGGGCTGTACCGCTGCCGTGAGCAGCAGGAAGGGCAGGCAGACAGCCAGCGCGATGACGGTCGCTTGCCCGAACCAGAGCGGCAGCCCGAGGCGCGAGGCCAGCGCCTCGGCGAGCTGAAGCACGACCCAGGAGCCGATCGCAAAGCCGACCAGTACCTGCCACAGCGAGCGGCGGTGGATCTCCTGCAGGAGGTTTCCCCGGCCGGCCTCGCCCAGCGCCTTCCGGAACTGACCCGCGTCCTCCCACCGGTCCTCGGGGGAGCGCCTCAGGGCACTGGCCAACGCGGAGCGCATCTCCGGGTCCACGCCGTCCCAGTCGGCCTGATCCACCGCCGTGCCGATCACCCACTTCCGCCTCGTCAATGCCTCGTAGAGCACGGCGCCTAGAGCATAAATGTCGCTCCTGGCAGTCACTTCGCCCGCGAACTGTTCGGGGGCCATGTAGGCGGGCGTACCGACCAGCGCACCGCTCTGGGTCAGGGCCCTCTCCTCCGACTCACCCACCGCCTTGGAGATCCCGAAGTCGGCCACCACCGCCTGATCGCCCGTCAGAAGGATGTTCTCCGGCTTGATGTCACGG
>JBDHGL010000127.1:0-3060 GCA_039589875.1 Gemmatimonadota bacterium | reverse complement strand
CTCGGAACCCAGGCGCTCCAGCTTCTCCACGAGCTCGTTTACCCGCGGCTGCATGAGCGCCTCGATCGCCGAGACCACGAGGTGTACGGCGGTCTTCTCGCCGCATCCCATGCAGGCGCCGTCGCCCCCGACCATCGAGCGGTAGATCCCCTTCTTCAGCAGAAGGGTCGGGAGCACACCGATCCCCTCTTCCAGATTGGGGACGTTTAGATAGCGGTCTGGCGTGTCCGGGAGGCGCTCCCACAGCTTCCAGTTCCGTCGGAGCCGGTCGACAATCTCCTCGTCCTGCCGAACGGTGACGAGAGCGTCTTCGGGGCACACGTCGACACAGATGTTGCAGCCCTTGCAGGCGTCCGGGCTGACCGTGATCGAGAGCAGCCCGCCGCTCCCTTTCTCCGTCCGCTCGGGGACGTCGAAGAACGGAACGGTTTTGGCCAACGGGAACTCTGCCAGCACCGAGTAGACGGCTGCGAACTCCTCATCCAGCGCCCGTCGCCGCTCGGCGTCCCAGTTCAGCTTCTCCACGAGGTTCTTGTAGGCATCCGAGACGACATTGCCGAACGTCGTAAACGGGACGCCGGTCAGGACCTTTCTCGACTCGCTTGCGAGGTTCTTGGAGACCTGCTTGATCCGGTCCAACGGCCGTCCGTTGGCCGCGGCCGCGATCGCGGTGTCGATGATCTGCTCCACCGAGTTCACGACGCCGGGGATCGCCGCGTCGGGGCATTGGACCCAGCACTGGCTGCAGCCGGTGCAAAGCTCGGGGATGAAGTCCGGCACCTCGAAGCGGATGTCGGTCATGTCCCGGATCGTGCTCGTGCCGGCCGGGATCGCGCTGATCGCTGCGAACGGGTCGGCAATCGTGTCCTGACCGACGCTGCACAGACCGCACACCTGCTCCCAGAAGCGGCCCGGGTTTCCGATCCCCGGACCCGCGTTGGCCACGTCCAGCACGGTCGGAATCTCACCGGCGACCGCCTCGCCGACCTCTCCGCCCTCGCTCGTGCCCTCCGGGGCCGTGTGGATCTCCGCGATCTCGTCGAATCCGCGGCGGATCACCCGCAGGTTGTCGTCGACGACCCGCTCTCCGAGATGTCCGAACTTCTTGGTCAGCTGTTTCCGGATGCCGTCGAACAGCTTCTCCCTGTCGAGACCCTCCCGCTCCATGAGGGGCGAGGCCGCGAAGAACGCTCCCATGAAGGCCGCCCCTTGCATCCGGTAGCGCAGCTCGGGGTCGGTGGCTTCGTCGGTCGCGATCTGGAATGCGTCCAGCGTGTAGACCCGAATCCGGCGCTCCCGAATCGTCGCTCGGGCATCGGCGGGGAACGACTCCCATAGCTCATCCGGCTCCAGATCGCTCTGGATCACGAACACGCCGTCCTCGGCCAGTCCCTCGAACGGATCCGAGTTACGGAAGACGTTTGGGTCGGGCGAGAGCACGACGTCCACGTGCTTCAGCTCGGAGTTGAGCCGCACCGGCTCGTGGCTGAGCGTGGCGTAGAACGTCGTCGGCTGGCCTTTTTTCTCCGAGCCGTACTTGGGGTTGGCTTTCACGTGGAGGCCGAGCAGCTCAAACGCCGTCATCACGATGTTCTTCCCGGTCGTGATGGCACCCCAGCCGCCGACCGAGTGCATGCGGATCGAGATCGAGTCCCTCGGAAGAAGGTTCGGCCGCTCAGTCGGCTCCAGCGCAAGCTCCCTCAGATCGGGGTAAGCCTCTCGGAGCTCGTCCTGCCAGATCTGGAGCTTCGGCAGGTGGGTGTCCTCCCTGATAAAGTCGATGCCGAGGTAGAACTGACGCCGCCCACGCGGCTTGCCGCCATCGCCCGGTGCATCCTCGAGCATGTTGTCCACGGCGGCGATCAGGTCGGAGGGCTGGAGGTCACGGCTTCCAAAGCCGAAGCCGCCGGAGTAGAAATCGGGCACTTCGGCCGGGGAAACGGCCTCGAGGCCGGGGAACGGCCGCCCGTTCTCGCCCGGCGAGGTCCGCGAGCGCCGGTCACGCTGGCGCGCGTTCTCCATACCCTGTGACATCGCGGCGCGGATCTCCCGGAGGAGAGGCGGGTCGACGGCGAGCGGCTGGTCCACCCGCTCGAGCACCGTCACCGCTTTCTTGCCGCGCAGCAGCTTCGTGATGAGATCGGCCGGAAACGGACGGAACATCACGACGTCCAGCACGCCGACCCGGAGGCCGCGCGTCTCCCGCAGGTGGTCGGCCACCGCCTCCGCGTTCCACACCACGGAGCCCTGGCCGGCCAGGACGTAATCGGCGTCCTCGAGCCGGTAGCCCATCGCGCGGGCGTAGGACCGGCCCGTGAGGTCGGCGTACTCGCGCATCGCGCGGTCCGTGATCTCCCGAACGTGGTCGAAGTAGAACGGTCGCTGCGCCGCCACGCCCTGGGCGTAGCTGTCTTGGTTCTGGACGACCCCGAGCATCGCCGGGTAGTCGAGATTGAACATCTCAGGGATCCGTCGTCGGGTCTCCCCGAAGGTGAGGCGTTGGGCCGGCGTCGGGGATTCGATGATGTCGGCCGGATCACCCAGGTAGGCCTTGATCAGCTCGCGCTCGGGGAGTTGGATCGACTCGATCACGTGGCTCGTGAGAAAGCCGTCCTGCGCGACGCAGCCCGGATTTAGAGAGAGCTCGGCGATTCGGTGCGCGATCGCGGTGAGGTCGGCGACGTGCTGCACGTTCTTGCCGAACAGCTGGAAGAAGCCGGTGTCGTCGATCGCGTGATAGTCATCGTGACCCGCATGCACGTTCAGGGCATGCTTCGTCATCGCGCGAGCAGCGATGTTGAGGACGTAGGTGAGTCGCTTTCCGGTGGCCGCGTACAACGACTCGTGCATGTACGCGATCCCCTGGCCGCTCGAGAAATTCGTGGCTCGGAGACCGGTCATGCTCATCCCGGCCATCACGGCGGCCGCAGCGTGCTCCCCTTCGGGTTCGAAGAAGATGAGCTGCCTGCCGTTGACGTTCGTCTTGCCGGCGGCCATCGCAGCGGCCCAACCCTCTCCCATCTGGGTCGATGGGGTGATCGGGTAGGCACCAGCTCCCTC
>JBDHGL010000126.1:0-3343 GCA_039589875.1 Gemmatimonadota bacterium | reverse complement strand
CGGCGGATCGAACTGGATGGTGGGAGCACTCCTGTTCGCGGCCGTGTTCAACGTCGGGAGCTACTGGTTCAGCGACCGTATCGTGCTCCGCATGTACAAGGCTCAACCGGTCGGGCCGGAAGAGGCTCCGGAGCTGTACGCGATGGTGGACGTGCTGCGGCGACGTGCGGACCTGCCGATGCCTACGCTGGCGATCGCTCCGAGCTCGCAGCCCAACGCCTTCGCGACCGGCCGTAATCCAGAGAAGGCCGTCGTATGCGTGACGCAGGGCATCCTCGAGACTCTGAGCCGCGACGAGCTGGGCGGCGTGCTGGCGCACGAGCTGGCTCACATCAAGAACCGCGACATGCTGATCGGCACCGTGGCGGCGACGATGTCCGCCGCGATCGTCACATTGGCCCGGATCGGCTTTTGGTTCGGCGGCGGGCGGGATCGTGGTGCGGTGGGCGCGATCGGTGGGCTTCTCATGCTCATCCTCGCCCCGCTCGCGGCGCTGCTCGTCCAGATGGCGATCAGCCGCACCGGCGAGTATCGGGCCGACCGGGTCGGCGCCCAGATCACGGGCCGGCCGCTGGATCTGGCCAACGCGCTGCGCAGCCTGGAAGCTGGGGCCCGCCGGATCCCCATGCCGGTCAACCCGGCGGCCGCTCATCTGGCGATCGTCAACCCGCTGCGCGGCGGAGGAGGGGCAGGCGCCTTCGCGACCTTGTTCCGAACGCATCCGCCGACCGAAGAGCGCGTACAGCGCCTAGAAGAGCTGGCCCGCCGGCGTGCCTGAGGTTCCCTACCCGATCAGCGAGCGCTTCCTCGTCCTGATCAATCCCCACGCGAGCGGCGGACAGTCGCCGGTCGTGATGCGGAGGCGGATCGCCGCTGCCTTCGCGGAGCACGACGTCCCGTTCGACCTCGTCACGGCGGCAGACCCGGCCGAGGCGCTGGAGATCGCCCATCAAGCGGCTCGTGACGGGGTGCGGGCGATCGCCGCAGCCGGAGGGGACGGCACGGTGGCCCAGGCGCTTCGCGGTGCGGCCGGGACGGAAGTCCCCGTAGCTATTCTGCCTTTCGGCACAGGAAACCAGCTGGCCAACAACTTCGACATTCCGGCGTCCCTGGACGGGGCGGTGCGCGTGGCCGTGGAGGGCCGCATTGAGAAGATCGACCTCTGCAGGGCTGGGGATGAGGTGTTCGCTCTCATGGCCGGTGCGGGTCTGGACGCGGAGCTGATCGGGGCGGCGACCGCCGGACTCAAGAAGAGCTTCGGGCCGGCCGCATACGTGCTGGGTGGTCTGAAGAGCGAGTTTACGCCCCCGTCCTCGAAGTTTCATATCGTGGCGGACGATGAGGAGCTGGAGGTCCAGGCCTCGATGGTTCTGCTCGCCAACGTCGGTCAGCTGGCCGTCTCGCCGTTACCGGTGGACATCAAGGTCGCGCCACGCGTCTCCTTCCAGGACGGCCTGCTGGACGTGTGCATCTTCGCGGCCCGCAACCTCTCCGACTGGGCGGCGATGCTTTGGCGTGTCGCCAGGGAGCGATACAGCGGGGATGACCGGATGCTCTTCATGCAGGCCAAGCGGGTGAGGGTGGAGGCGGACCCGCCTGTAGCTGTGCAGATAGACGGGGAGGCAACGGGAGAAACGCCTCTCGAGGCTGAAGTGCTCCCTGGCGCCGGGCGCATTCTCGTCCAACCGTAGAAGAATGAATCCACCAAGCGTATCCGGCGAAGCCGCCGTGCTCGAGGCACCGGCGCCGTTCGAGGAAGAGCCTGAGGGGGGTGCGGATGCGCTGATCGTTCGCGGGGCGCGCGAGCACAACCTCCGGAACATCGACGTCGAGATCCCGCGTGATAGCCTCGTGGTAGTCACCGGCCTCTCGGGGTCCGGCAAATCTTCCCTCGTCTTCGACACGATCTACGCAGAGGGCCAGCGACGGTACGTGGAGTCGCTCTCCGCTTACGCGCGGCAGTTTCTCGGCGTGCTCGAGAAGCCGGATGTAGACCAGATCGAGGGCCTCTCGCCTGCGATCGCGATCGAGCAGCGGGGCGCGAGCCGCAACCCACGCTCCACGGTCGGCACCGTTACCGAGGTGTACGACTATCTCCGTCTCCTCTGGGCCCGCGTCGGAACGCCGCACTGCCCGAACTGCGGCAGGCCGGTCCGACGGCAGACCGCCACGGAAATCACGGATCAGATCCTCACCTGGCCGGAAGGCACGTCGATCGAGGTGCTCGCCCCGCTCGTGCGAGGCCGGAAGGGAGAGTTCCGCGATCTCTTCGAGGAAGCGCTAAAGGAAGGCTTTCTCCGGGCACGCGTGGATGGGGAGCTCGTCGAGCTGCGTGATCCGCCGAAGCTGAACCGCCGGGCGAACCACGACATCTCCGTCGTGGTGGACAGGCTGAACGCTCGGTCGGCGGACCGGGAGCGCCTGGCGGACTCGGTCGAGACGGCGCTCCGCATGGCTGCCGGCACCGTCGAAGTGCTGCAGCCGGAATCGATTAGGCCGAACGGGAAGGGTCGCCGGAGGCAGCGGGAGGATGAAGGTCGCCACCTGTTCAGCGAGCGGTACGCGTGTCCGGTGTGCGAGCTGAGCATTCCGGAGCTCGAGCCTCGGCAGTTCTCCTTCAACTCCCCGTACGGCGCTTGCCCGGACTGCGATGGGCTCGGGGTGCAGAAGCAGCCGGATCCTTCTCTGATGGTCGGTGGCGATCCGATCTCGATCTTGGAGGGAGTGATCATTCCCTGGGCAGCGCCCAAGGGGCGGCTGCGCCGGAAGATCCTTCCCGCCCTGGCCGAGAAGCACGGCTTCGACCTGAGTGCGCCGTGGGGCGAGCTGGATGAAGTGCAGCGAGCAGCGGTTCTGCTAGGCGACGAAGCGCTGGGTTGGGAGGGTGCGGTGGAAGAGACGGCGAGGCGATACCGCGAAGCGCCGCGCGACACGGTGCGCCTCTCTCTCGAGCCCTACATGGTGGCTTCGACGTGCGGAAGCTGCGACGGAGCCCGACTCCGGCCCGAGAGCCTGGCCGTAACGGTGCAGAACCGGCGGATTTCGGAGGTCGTCGAGCTCTCGCTGGATGAGGCCCTGGAGCTCTTCGAGCAGATGCAGGCCCGGATCTCGGAGCGTCTGGCGGAGGTCGCGCTCCCGATCCTCAAGGAAGTGTGCTCGCGCATCCGCTTCATGAGCCAGGTGGGCCTTGGTTATCTGACGCTCTCGCGGGCGGCCGAGACGTTGTCGGGCGGGGAGAATCAACGGATTCGGCTGGCCACTCAGATCGGAAGCCGGCTGGTCGGAGTGCTGTACGTCCTCGACGAGCCGAGCATAGGACTGCACGCCCGGGACAACCGGAGGC
>JBDHGL010000125.1:0-3345 GCA_039589875.1 Gemmatimonadota bacterium | reverse complement strand
GGTTCCGGAGTCGGCCATGGCAGGCGTCGGCGCGATGATCGACGACACGACCGGAAGCACGAGCACGGCGGCGCCGGCGATGCCGAGTCGCTTGAGTGCGTCACGGCGGTCCACACCATCATCCTCGACGCCTTCCGCCAGGAGACCGGCGTCCGATAGCTGGCCCAGCGCGAGCCACACGAGCCCTTCCGGCGGCTGCCGGCCGAATTCATCACGGAGCGCCGCCGCGACGTCAGCCACCGAGGCCTTGCCATCGCAATGCCTCCATACCGCGGCTGCCGTCGGATTCAGCCGGTGGGCACGATCCTCCATGCGATCATAAACGACCGTCTCGTCGGCGATGTCGATGGCGTAAACGCCTTTCTTTTGGGCTGGTACTACTGACTTCATCCCACTTGCTCCCGATTGGCTGAGTTTCGCGGCGGTAGATGTCATCGTCAGGCCGCGGCGAGTTGGTTCAGGATCACGGGGGCGAACCACATGGCCTCGCCCCTCGGACTGCGTGCTGCCTCGGCTCCGTCGACTGCCTGGGCGAATATCTCCAGAGCCTGCTTCGAGCGGGTGCGCGCGAGAACCGTGTTCGCGAGAAGCTCGAGCACGGCCTCTCCCGCGGTGAGCGGCTCCGGACGCCACTCCGCGTCCCGCTGATACTTCGTTACGAGGATCAGGCCGACCGGTAAGGGCTTCATGCCTGCTTGGCCTCCCAGCTTCTCGACCCCCACGCGATGCGTCTCGCTGGTGCGGTGAGGCCGAAGCGAGAGACGCCTTGCATAGGGCCACACACGGCCATCGTCGTCGAAGACGGCGAACTCGTCCGAGTAGTACGTGGCCCCGGCGCTGACGAGGGCGGCGACCAACGATGTCTTGCCGCTGAGGCTCTGTCCCGGAATCAAGATGGCCTTCCCGCCCCAGCCCACGACGCCCGCGTGAACGAACAGCCACTCGCGGGCATGTCTGGCCACCATTCGGTCCAGCTCTGCTTCGAGGGCGAGCAGAAGCGCCGAGCTTGAGACGGTCTCGACGATGTGTCGGCCCCCCTGCGACAGAACGTAGGGGCGCTCGCTCCCCTGTACTCGGAGCAGGGAGAAAGACGAATCCGCTTCTCCCCTGGCCGGCGCGCAACGAGGTGGAAGGTGAGCCGCCAGGTCCCGGACGAGCAGGGAGTCATCCGCTCCGATCCCGAAGCGGGCTCCGTAGCTCTCGAAGGTGCGAGACCAGTTACTTGTAATCCGCGTCACTGCATGACTTCCGCGATCGAGTGTCTCATCTGCACACCTCAGATAAGCAAGATCGAGGCCTAATCGTATGACGCTGTAAGTCGTGTTAGAGTAATTCGTTACATGAGTTCTCCACGCGCCTGAGGAGAGAGGTGTCGTTGCCCTGCAGCGTCGGTGTAACGCTGCACTCAGGCGCTGGCCTGGGGGGTGGCGATGCCGAAGCTTGACAGGGCTTAGCTTCCGGCGGAATCCGCCGTTGTCCGTCGGTACGCGTTGTCAGCTTCGGGCGAGCCGGCCGGCCTCGGCTCACTCGCGCCAGGAGCTCTCGTCGAATCCGACGGCATTGGCTTGAGTCGGAAATAGACGTCGCCGCCCCCCGACCAGAACCTCGGGCCGTCTTCCGTCTCGCGTCCGGTGAGAGAGTTCAAATACACGGCGACGCGGATCCAGTCGCTCTCGCCGGTGAGCTCGAGCGCCTCGGCCGGATAGACCCCGTTTCGCTCGCTCGGGATGCGGCCCGAGCGGATCCGATCGTGGAGGGTCAGGAGCGAGAGGCCGAGCTCTTTGTTTCCTCGTCGGATTCGGACGGAGGCGCTGTCCGGTCCCACCCAGATCCGAATGATCTCCCCGTCCACTCGAGTCGAATCGGATGACCAGCGATTCCACCGAAAGGCATAGTCGTACTCGCCGATCGGGACCAACCGGCTCTGCTGATCGGCGAAGTAGTTGAACATGACCTCCGGATGCGACTCCCAGCGCGTCACGTAGGCCAGGCCAAGCTCCTCCATGATCGTTCGCGCTCCAGCATCCGCTTCGTGGCGCTGGACCGGCTGGGCAGCCGAGGCGATCGAATCGACCTCGGTGGTCAGCCCACCGAGCATCGGCTCGAGGCGGCTCGTCCCATGTGTCTCCAGGAGATAACGCAAGACGGCGGCGATCTCCCTGCGATCCTCGAAGGAAACCGAGGTCGTGCTCGGCATCACGCGCCCGTCGTCGAGCAGGTCGTTCGCGACGAGGTGCCGCCGTAGCCTGTCGAGCTGGCTGCGCTGCGAGACCGAATAGGCCGACCAGGGGCCACCGAAGGTGAGCACGGCGAGAAGGCAAAGCGTCAGCGGGATCATCAGGATGTTGCGGGAACGGGTGATTACGTAGAACAGGGCGATTCCGGAGAGCCAGATCGCGAGCACGGCGAGAAAATATCGCCTCTCGGTCACTCCGTATTGATCGATCCGCTGCCAGATGGCCACGAGCAGCATGGCGATCGATGGGAGAAGCGCGAGATAGAAGGAGCGAGCGAACGTCTGAATCCATCGATTCTCCGAGCGGTCGGCCACCGGATAGACGAGCAACAGAGAGAAGATGCCGGCGATCGCCACACTGGACACCAAGTATCCGATCCAGCCGCTCGGCCAGGTGCGGGTGATGAGGATCCGTCCGAGATACAGCGTGAGGATGATCAGGTAGACGGTAACGAGCGGGATGAGCACGTACTGAGAGAACACCTTGAGGCCGGACGGATACCGAGTCTCGGGGGTGGCCGGGGACCCGATCTCGAGGGTTCCAGCCAAAAAGAACCACGTGTTGAAGACGAACGCGATGAGCAGCCACAGCCGGACGTACTGCTCGCCGTCGACTTCGAATCCAAGGAGGTTGTCTACTCCTGCCAGCGCGATGGCCAGACCCACGAAGAGCACCGAGGAGTAAAGCGCAGCCGTCAAGAAGCGCAGAAACAGCGTCTTGTTGTAGTCCCAGAAAGCCAGCTGATCAGCGTGGCCCAGGTAGGGCGCGAAAGCGACCAACAGATGAACGGCCACCGCCGCCTGCACCAACCGCTCCGCGCGCACCGGCTCCGACCAGCCCGGCCATCCGATGAAGAAGGCTGCGAGGATCCCGAGCCCGCCGAGCCTCACCAGCCAAGTTCGAAGCGGGGACCACCGCCTCTTTCTCGACGTGATCCGAACTGCGAAGAACAACGGGAGGCCTAGCGCGGCCGAGACCAGGAGCCGGAGCCAGAAATCCTCGTCCAAAGCGTCGACGCCGATGATGCCGGCAGTCGCCGCGACGATCCCTGAGCCGATGACCAACGGATAGCTGACCAACGTCGTTCGGGCACTCCGGACGAGCCGAT
>JBDHGL010000124.1:0-3511 GCA_039589875.1 Gemmatimonadota bacterium | reverse complement strand
CCCGTTCGAGCCGGTGCCACTCTACGCCGTGCTCCGGGCCCGGGGTTTCGCGCACGTCACCGAGGTGCGCGGAGCGGACGAGTTCGTCGTTCGCTTCACCCAAACGGGGATCACGGGCGAGTCTACCGTGGCCGAGGTGTACGAGCGCCATCCCGCCACCGAGTCCGTCCTGGCCGAGCACGGCCTGGATCTCTGCTGCGGCGGCGCTCACACGTTGGAGTTCGCGGCAAAGGCGCACGGCCTCGAGCCGGACGAGCTGCTAGCCACCCTCCAGGCGACGGCGCTGGCCGCCTCCTGAGCCGCCGCTCCACGGCGGCTCAAACTGGCCTCCAAGCCATTCCGTCGTTGAGACTTACTTGATTGTGCGTGGCACACTGCCGCGTATGTGGGAGCGCTCGGTTGGCTAATGTAGCTACATGTAGCTACATTAAGGTATGCGTACCGTGGGTATTCGAGAGCTCAAGAACCGCCTCAGCGAGTACGTGCGGCTCGTGCGCCAGGGAGAAGAAGTCCTGGTGACGGATCGAGGTGTCGTTGTCGCCGAGCTGAGGCCTCCCGGATCTCGCGCCTCCGAGGTGCCGTACCCGGCGCTGGCCGAAGCAGCCCGATTGGGGCGGGTCCGAATCGGCGCTCGGAACCAGTCGGATCTCTACTCTCGCCTGGAACCGCCACTACCTGATGGGACCGCGGAGGAGCTGCTCGATTGGGTGCGAGGAGAAGACTGAGCCTCTACGCAGAATCCAGCGCCGTGCTCTCCTTGCTACTCGCCGAGCCCCGGGCGGACGCGGTTCGAGAGTCGCTTGCGGGGTCGGACGTGATACTCACTTCGGAGCTCACCCTGATCGAGTGCGACCGAGCGCTCATCAAGGCCGTCGCGACCGGACGACTCAGCGAGGGCGCCGCGGCCGACAGGAGCTCCCTGTTGCGCCGGATCTCCGCGCATTGGGTGACCCTGGGCCTCGATCCGGAGATCGTCGATCGCGCGCGCCGCCCTTTTCCGGCGGAGCCGATCCGCGCACTCGACGCGCTTCACCTCGCGTATGCTCTGTTCGCTCGGTCATTGGTTCCGGAGAGCGGACTTCTCAGCTTGGACCAACGAGTTCGCTCGACTGCGAAAACGCTCGGAATGGAGGTCGTTCCCGGCTAACGCCCTAGCTCTCCAGCCTTCTCGATACCTCCAGGAGCCCTTCGGGCCCAAGCAGCTCACGGGCCAACGGGAAGAGCAGATTGTCCTCGCGGTCGATGTGGTCCCGAATGGTCGCGACGATCATCAGCCCGGCAGCCGACACCTCGGCGGCGTCCTGGGCCTCGATCGCGTCCAGAAGCCGGCGCTCCAAGGACCGCAACGCGATGTGGTCCTCCACGAAGGGCTCGGTCGGGACGTCGTCATCGAGGAGTGAAAACAGGGCGATCTCCTCGTTTTCGTTGTGCTCCCGAATGGCCGATGAGAGGAAGTCGTAGGCGGATCGCGCGGCCGCAAAGTGGGCCTCGGATCCGGCCCCTGAGGCTCCTGCTCCGCCCTCGCCGCCTTCCGCCAGCGCGCGTGCGGCTGCCTCCAGCTCCTCCAGCACGCCGAGGGCGCGCTGATGCTCCTCTTCGAATCTCTGAATCGGATCGATCATGATGCGAACCTCATCTGGCTATGGCGTCACTACCCAGCGCACTCCCTCCCCGCGGCGCAGCCGGTCGAAGCCGATCTCGATCTCCTCGAGAGGCACCGTGCCGCTCACCACCGGATCGAGCCGCAGAGTGCCCTGCCGCACGAGCTCGACGATCTCGGGATAGTCTCCACCGCCGCACCCGAGACTGCCGACCAGCTCGAGCTCGAAAAACATCAGCCGGGCGGCTGAGATCGAGACGGGCTTGTCGGAGTAACCGATCACGCAGAGCCGGCCGCCCTTCCGGAGGAGCGAGAAGGCGAGCTCTATGGTGGCCGGGGAGCCGATCGCCTCGAACGCCACGTCAGCCCCGCCATGCGTCATGCCGCGGACGAGCTTGTCCATGCGCTCGATGCCGTCGGGGTTGATCGTCTCCTCGGCGCCGAGCTCACGAGCGATCTCGAGCCGCTGTTCGTTGAGATCGATCGCGATCACCTTGCCGCCCGCCGCGGCCGCGCACTGGACGATGTTCAGGCCGACGCCGCCGCAGCCGACGACGGCTACGACGTCCCCCATCTGAACCCGGCCGCGATGCTTGACCGCGTGATACGGGGTCGACACCGCGTCGGCGATCACCGACGCCTGCTCCAGAGGAATCTCATCGGGAACCGCCACCAGCTCGGAGGCGGGAGCGACCACGTACTCGGCATAGGCCCCGTCGACGTCGTTGCCCAGCATCTGGAGCCGCTCGCAGAGGTTCTCTCGTCCCATTCGGCAATAGCGGCAGCGCCCGCACGAGAGAACGGCCGGGATCAATACCCGATCCCCCTCCGACCACCCAGAGACGCCCTCGCCCAGCGCCGCTACCGTGCCGGCAGGCTCATGTCCCAGGATGATCGGCGGAGCCTTGAACGTGGGAACGCCGTGATCGAGATAGTGGAGATCCGTATGGCACATCCCGCAGCCGGCCACCTGGATCAACGCCTCGCCGGGTGCCGGAGTCGGAGTGGGGACCTCCTCGATCGAGAGGCCTTTGTCCGCGCCATGGAAGACCGCTGCTCTCACTCAAACCTCCGTGTATAGACGACCCTGAACAGCTCCAGGGCCAGGCGGCAGTCGCCGCATTCTTCGGCCAGCTCCTCGGGCGATAGCGTCTCGAGGCGCACCTCATGACCGAGGGATTCGTAGAGCTCGCGGAGCTCGCCCAGACGGGGCGGACCGCCGACGAACCTTCGGATCCAGCCTTCCCGCGCCAGCTCCGCATCCTTCTCTGCGGTGCGCGGCGTGGCGAAGGGCTCGAAGTCGGGCTCCGCCGCTGGTTTGATTCGGCCGTCGTTCACGGGCTTGATCGCTTCGCGCGCTCGATCAGGGCCGCGAGCTGAAGGCTCGTGACGTTCCCCGTAAGCCGCTCGCCGCCCGCCTCCACCACCGGAACCGCCTTGATCTTCTTGGCTGCGAGCGTTCCGGGCCGGAAGGTGACGTCGATCTTATGCACGCCGAACCCGCGTTCCTGCTGGAGCTGGTCCAGCCGCCGCTCGACGATCGGGCAGAACGGACAACCGGCGGCCTTGTACAGTGTGACCTCAACCGATTCTCGCTCTGCTGCTTCGACTCCCATCTCCTCGCCGCTGCCTCCGGCTCCGCCGGCGGCAAGCTCGTCCTCTACTGAGCCATAGCCGAGCAGGCGCGAGATCCGCGGAAACACCATGAGATAGGCCAGCATGAAGGCGGGATAGAGGGCCGCCCAGGCGAACGAGAAGAAGTAGCGTCCCGTCAGGCCCGCCCAGGCGACGACGCCCAGATAGACCGCCCAGTTCAGGTAGAGCATCGCCATGTAGCACTGCGGCTTCATGGCCGCTCGGTCTTGGACCTCGACCATTTCCGATTCTCCTGGCTCGTCGCCGGCGACTCGC
>JBDHGL010000123.1:0-4636 GCA_039589875.1 Gemmatimonadota bacterium | reverse complement strand
GTTCGACATGCTGCCACACGTCCACCGTGTCGAACTGCCCTAACTGGACGCGTTGGTAGCCAGAACAGACGTTAGGTTCATGACGAATCGGGACGCAGAGACCGGCGCCGGGCGGATCCGCTGGATCGCTCCGCTGCTGCCACGGTCAACCGACGAAGAGCATCGAGCGGCCACTCCGCTGGAGTTGTTCTTTGACTTGGTCTTCGTGGTCGCTGAGCTACGCCATGATCTTCTTTGCCATCTGGTGGGCCTGGATGAACTTCACCTGGTTCGCCTCGGCGTACGACACCGACGATGTCGCCTACCGCCTGGTGGTGTTCATCCAGTTAGCCGGAGCTCTGATCATGGCGGCGGGCGTGCCCAGGGCCTTCGACGAGCATGCCTTTGGCGTTGTCTTGATTGGGTATGTCGTGATGCGCCTGGCGCTGGTGACGCAGTGGGTGCGGGTAGCCCGCTGTGACCCGACTCACCGGGCCACCGCACTGCGCTACGCCGCCGGCGTCGGCCTTTGCCAGATCGGGTGGGCCGCCTGGGTCCTTCTCTCGTCCCCCGGAGGGTTCTTCGGCTTCACGGCGCTCGCGATAGCGGAGATGCTGGTTCCCGCGTGGGCCGAACGAGCCGAGAGCACCTCTTGGCACCCCGAGCACATCGCGGAACGGTACGGCCTCTTCACGATCATCGTCCTCGGCGAATCCATACTCGCGGCATCGATCGCCATCCAATCAGCGATCGATGCGGGAGATCTCACCTCCCGGCTCACCCTGATCATCATAGGCGGGCTGCTAACCGTCTTCTCGCTCTGGTGGATCTACTTCGATCAGCCGGTGCATCACCTGCTCACGTCAACAAGCGCCTTCGCGTGGGGATACGGCCACTATTTGATATTCGCGTCGGCGGCAGCCGTGGGCGCGGGCCTGGCCGTGTCGGTGGACCAGGCAACGGGCCACTCGGAGATCGGCGCGTTCGGGGCGGGGGCGGCCGTTGCTCTGCCGGTGGCGCTCTATGTGACGAGCGTCTGGGCCCTTCACGAGCGCCATCAAGAGGACGGAGAGGCTCTCAGCTGGATTTCTCTGGCCGTGGCGGCGCTGGTGCTCCTGAGTCCTGTCACCGGCCATGCCGTCTTCGTAACGGGTCTCTTGCTCGCGACCCTGGTGGCGACAAGGCTGGTGCGCCGGCACCGGGCGCACCTTCGCGTCTCCACCGTCTAGCCTTCCACCGCATCTCCCGCCGGCGCGGCGCCGGCCGTGTAGATGTGCACGTCCCGCTGCGGGAACGGGATCGAGACGCCTTCCTCGTCGAAGCGCTCCTTCGCTGCCTGAGTGACGTCCCAATGGACATCCCAGTAGTCATCGGTCTTGCACCAGGGCCGGCAGATGAAGTCCACGGAGGAGTCGCCCAGGTTGTGCACGCGGACCACTGGCTCGGGATCGTCCAGCACGAGATCGTGTGAAGCGAGGATCTCCTTGAGGATGCGTTGGGCCTTCCTCATGTCGTCGTCGTAGCCGATCCCGAAGACCATATCGACCCTGCGCATCGTCTGACCCGTCACGTTGTTGATCACGTCGCCCCAGATCTTCCCGTTCGGGACCACGAGGAGTTGGTTGTCGAGCGTCGTGATGACCGTCGAAACGAGCGTCAGGTCCTTCACCTTCCCGGTGACTCCGGCTGCCGTGACGAGATCGCCGACGTCGAATGGCCGGTAGACCATGATCATCAGGCCCGCCGCGAAGTTCGAGAGCGAGTCCTGGAGCGCGAAGCCGAGGACGAAGCCGGCTATCCCGAGACCGGCCAGCGCCGGTCCGATGTTGATTCCGAGCACGGAGAGCACCACGAGCAGGCCGAGGAGCCATACCAGCTTGGAGGCCGTTCCCACGACGAGCCCCTTCAGCAGGTCCGATACTCGGATTCGCCTGGAGCCGAGAAGGCGCGTCACCGCGCGTCGAGCCAGCCGGGCCAGCACTCCGGCCACGAAGAGGATGAAGAGGATCGTGATGAGCCGGACCACGATCGTGCCGGTGTTGTCGGCCAGCCACTCCACGGCCGCTGACCACCAGTCGCTGAACAGCCCGCCGACGACCTCCGGGTCGAGAATCTCGGTACCGAGATCGCCCGTCGCCGCGAGGAGGAGCTTCTCGTACTGGGCCGTTTCCAGTTCTCGTCGACCCAGGAGCTCGACCATCGTCCCTAGAGTCGCACTCGCTCCGAGGATCCTCTCCTGCACGGCGGCGAGCTTCATGTCGATAGCCGTAGTATCCACGCCGGTCTTCGAACGTCTGGCTTCCAGCGTACTTCGGCGCTCCAGCGCGAGCTCGACGCTCGCGGCGAAGAACGCCGCCCGCTCCGATAGGACCGAGTCCAGGACGACCTCGCCGGCCCCCGTGTCCAGACCGATGGTCTGGGCGGACTCGTAGTTGTCGGTGACTCCGGCCAGCCCGCGATTCAGGCTCCCGTTCAACTCGGACAACTTGATCTCGAGATCGAGGAGTTCCTCCGGAGGCGTGGAGGGACGCCCGGCCCGAGCCTCGGCGATCGAGACGGCCACCCTCTCGGCCCATGCCCTTGCGGCCTCATTTTCCCGCTCGATCGCGCCCCTTGTCAGCTGCGCGATGCCCGGATCCGCTTCGCCCGCCTCGCGCGCCTTTTCCAGCTCATCGACGAGCTGGCCCAAGACCCCGTGGTGCTCTTGCCAGCGACGGCGCAGCTGATCGTAGAAGAGCTCTCGGTCCGCTCCCTCGGCCGCCTCGTAGCGTACTTGTAGGGCGTCGATCCGGGACTGGAGAGCAATCAGCTCGGCGGCCCGATCCTGAAGCGGCGGCGTCTCCGGCTCTTCCTGCGCGGTCCCGGTGCTGGCGACGGCGAACAGGCCGATTGAAGCGGCCGTCAGAGCTGCGGCGATGTATGTCGTGCGTTGCGTCATGTCGCTCCCCGAGCGGTGGATGTGAGAATGAGCAGGCCTACTCTCTTCTCCGGCTGCCGGAGCCGCAAGGCTTGGTCGGCTGGCCGGCGATCGCGGTGGCAACCGTTCCCGGCTGGCCGACAGTCGCACTCCCGCGTACCGTTTCCTCCGTTCCCGTAGCCTCGCGAACCTTCGGCGGTGGAAGCGTCCCATGAGCTACCGAAAATTCAAGGACAGAGCCGGACACGTCTGGCAGATCCGGGACGAGTCGCTGAATCGGTGGGTTTTCGCTCCCGTACCGGGGAATCCCTCCCAGCCGTTGAACGTGACGCCGCCGACCTATACTGACGACCCGTTCGAGATGAGCGAGGCGGAGCTTCAGCGCCTGATCGACAAGGGACGCCCGGCCGGCGGACCGAGCAAGGCGGACTGGCCCTTCAAGGACCCACCTCCCTGATCGCCGTTGCTGCTCGACGATCCTCCCCGAGCGGAGACGCTAGTCCCTGAGCGCCTTGGGAGGGCCGAGGATCTCCGCGTAGAGGATCGCCCTCTCCAGCTCAGATCGGCCCTCCAGCTTCTTGAGGCCGGCCGGCTCGGCAGGCTTGGTGGCGTCCGGCACTCCGGCCGCAACCGGGGCCGGGGCGCTCGCCACACGACGCGGCGTCTTCAAGCTCGGCCTCGCCGGAGCTCGGGAACTTTCTCGGCGCCGCGCCGCTTCCTCCGCCAGTCCAGCAACCTCGATCAAGGTGCGATCGTCGGCCGGCTGCGCTGTCCGCGGGCGCTCCGTTCCGGGCGCTCCGTTCGGGCCGGACGCTCGGCCACGCGGGGACGTTCAACCCGGGAGGAACGATCGGGCGGAAGCTCCCGTCGGCGAATCACCACTGGCTCGGGAGGAGCCTCGCTTCGGTCGGACGGGGGCTCGCTCCCCGCCGGGCGTGGCAATCCGAGGCCCTCGAGGACGTCGCCGATCGCCTCGTCCCAATCGAGCTCCTCTCGTGCCTCTCCTCTTCGAGAGTCTCGAGTTCGAGCCTGCGGAGAGGGCTGCCCGGGCTCGCCTGATCCCTTTCGCCGAGCTCCCATCATCCCGCGGAGCATGGCGTAGAGGACGAACCCGATGATCAGCAGGTCGAGAAAGCCTTCCATCCTCTAGCTCCCCCCGGCTGCTCGGGCAGCCGAGCTTGCCGATCGGCCCGCCGCCTCGAGGAACACGGCGATCTCCTCGCGGGTCGTGATCAGGTTCGGTGAAACGCGGACCGTGTTGAGACCGAGCGTGCTGAACGGACGGAAGATGAGGCCGCGGTCACGGTTCGCCATTTGGAAAAAGTCCGCGCTGGCCACTCCTTCCACCTCGACGGCCGCGAGAGAGCCGCCCAGCTCCCAAGAACGTGGCGAGCGCCAGATCAGCCCGGCCGTCGAGTCGACGCCGTCTTTCAGCTCGCGCCACATCTGGAGGAGTCCGGCCTCTCTGGCCCGATCGCCGACCGCCGCCTGGAAGTCGATGGCATCGCCCAGCGCGAGGAGCTCGGGGAGGTTTCGGGTCCCGTAGTCCTCGTAGACCCGCACCGTGCCCTCCCAGCGCTCCTGACCCCAGGTCACCCACATCGGCCGGAGGCGCTCCCGCACGTCCTTCTTCACGTAAAGCAGGCCGAGCCCCTTCGGCGCCTGGAGCCACTTGTGCGGGCTGGCCGCATAGAAATCGATACCGGCGTTTGCGAGATCGACCGGCAGCATCCCGACCGT
>JBDHGL010000122.1:0-3599 GCA_039589875.1 Gemmatimonadota bacterium | reverse complement strand
TGGCCGACGTTTGGAGTCATGGCGCTCTTCCAGGCGCTCCACCGCGCGACGCGGTACGCGATCTCTCGACCTGCGCGTGAGACGCTCTTCGCAGTGGTCCCGCCAGCCGAGAAGTACAAGGCCAAGCCGGTGATCGACGTCTTCCTGTATCGCGGTGGTGATGTTGCCGGAGCCGGGATCGATGGCCTGCTTAGATCCATGGGATTCGCGCTGTCGTCGATGGCGGTGGCCACGATCCCGTTCACGGCGGCGTGGACCGTGCTCTCGCTGGGGATGGGACGGGCGCAGGCCAAGCGAGATCCGGCCCGGTCTGAGGCCGACACAACCGCACCGCCCGGCACACCGGCACCGGAATCCGCCGCGGTGTAGTTTTGGCTTCGACGAGCGGTGGGCTTGCCACGGCTCCGGCGCCAGCGTGGCGGTCGGCCTGCCGATCGTCCTCAGCGAACCCTCCGACCGGAGCGAATGAGATGCCACTGAACCGAAGAGAGATGCTCAAGCTTTCCGCGGGCGCGAGCGCCGCGGCCGCGCTGGGCCTACGGCTTGATGGCAGCCCCAGGCGGGCGATCGCACGGACATCGGATCTCCGTACACGTCCGATCCCCTCGTCGGGCGAGCAGATACCGGTGGTAGGGATCGGCACCGCTCGGCGGTATGACGTGGAGAGTACCCGCGAGGCGCTCCAGCCGTTGGGTGACGTGCTGGCCACATTCTCCGAGATGGGCGGCAGAGTCGTTGACACCGCGCCTTCGTACGGCCGAGCGGAGACGGTAGTCGGAGAGCTGGTCAACGAGATCGGCAACCGGGACGACCTGTTTCTGGCCACGAAGGTGCGCACGGAGGGCCGTGAGGAGGGAATCCAGCAGATGGAGACCTCGCTCCGGCGATTCCACACGGACCGCATCGATCTCATGCAGGTCCACAACCTGGTCGATGTCGACACGCAACTGGCAACGCTCCGCGAGTGGAAGGAAGCCGGCCGGATTCGCTACCTGGGCGTGACGACCTCGTTCGATCGGCAGTACGAGGCCTTCGAGGCGGTCATGCGGGAGCACGATTTGGACTTCATCCAGGTCAACTACTCGCTGGGCGACCGAGCGGCCGGCGAACGTATCCTCCCGCTGGCTGCCGATCGAGGCATGGCCGTGCTGATCAACCTGCCGTACGGCCGAGGCCGCCTGTTCCAAAAGGCAGGCGACCGCCCGCTGCCCGATTGGGCCGCCGAGTTCGATTGTGAGAGCTGGGGCCAGTTCTTCCTGAAGTTCATTCTCGGTCACCCGGCCGTGACCTGCGCCATTCCGGGGACCGCGAAGCTGACCTATCTGGTCGACAACCTCGGCGCGGCCAAGGGACGGTTGCCGAACGCGGAGCTCCGCCAGCGGATGATCGACTTCTACGACGGCTTGTAAACCCTGTCGGGGGCCCGGCCCTCGATCTAGCCGGGGGCCGGTTGTAGGCGAATTCCCCACGCTCGGGCTGTCACCTTCCCCACGGAAGCCTCCTCCGCTTCCTGACACCGCTAAGGCCTTACGGCGCTTACCTTTCTTGCAGACCCGTTGTCTCATGAGATGGAGGACACGGCGGTGACGAATCCGAACAGGGCTCACCGAGCCCATGCCCGACGCGGCCACCTGCGCCACGACTTCTCCCAAGCTCCCTTCCTGGTCATCTGGGAGACCACGCGCGCTTGCGATCTGGCATGCAAGCATTGCCGGGCCGAGGCGATCCTCGAACGGAACCCGTTCGAGCTGACCACGGCGGAAGCCAAGACGCTGATGGACGAAGTACGGAGGTTCGGCCGGATCGTGTTCGTTCTGAGCGGGGGAGATCCGGTGCGGCGCCCCGACCTGGTCGAGCTCATCGAGCACGGAGCGGGAATCGGCCTGCGGATGGGGCTCACCCCTGCCACCACGCCCCGGCTCACGCCCGAGTTGCTCGAAGAGTTGAAGCAGGCCGGGCTGTCGAGGCTGGCTGTCAGCCTGGACGGCTCGAATGCCGAGATTCACGACGAGTTCCGCCAAGTCGAGGGCTCGTTCGAGGAGGGGCTGAGGATTCTCCGTCAGGCCAAAGAGGCCGGCATGAGCACGCAAGTGAACACCACCATCGGTCGACACAACATCGACGATTTCGCCGAGCTGTGCGCGTTGATGGGCGAGCTCGGGATCGTCTTCTGGGAGGTGTTCTTCCTCGTCCCGACCGGCCGGGCCGCCGTCGAGGATGTGGCCAGCGCCGAGGACTTCGAGACGGTCTTCCACGAGCTATACGACCTGTCCGAGACGGCGCCCTTCGATTTGAAGGCAACGGCTGCCCCGCATTACGCGAGGGTGGTGCTTCAGCGGCAGGTCGCCGAACGCCGGGCCGGGCAGCGACAGGAGGCGCCGGATCCGCTGACGGCCGGACTCTTCTACTCTTTGGAGGACGGCATCGGCCGGGCGCGCGGCGTGCTGGAAGGGGACGGTTACGCCTTCGTGGATCACGTCGGAGAAATCTATCCGTCGGGATTTCTCCCTGTGTCCGCCGGGAACGTGCGAGAGTCTGGGCTGGTCTCCGTTTATCGGGACGCGCCCCTGTTCCGGCAGCTGCGAGACCGCGATCTACTAAAGGGAAAATGCGGAGCCTGCGAGTACCGGCACGTGTGCGGTGGTTGTCGCGCCCGGGCGTACGCGATCACCGGTGACTACCTGGAGTCCGATCCGTTCTGTGCCTACGTGCCGGCCGGGTACGAGGAGCCTGCTGTAGCCGTCGCTGCCCCGTAGTTCGCGCGAGGCGGTTGACGTCAGCGCTTGCGGATCAGCCGATCCGGATGCGTCCCGTAATTTGGCGGGGCTCCACGCGAATGACCTTGGCCGCGGCCATCCGCGCTACACTCTCTTTGGTCACCTTTCCCTCGCGACCTACCTGCTTCCTGAGAGCCCGGACCGCTTTCACGTGGCCACGAAAGCCGTGAACGAGGGTCGCATCGCCCAGCGCCACGACGGAGTGCCAGGGCTCACCCAGGCCCGTGGCTTCCACGACTGTGAGACAGACGGCCGGGTTTTGCTCCAGGTTGTCGATCTTCCGTCCGGCGCGGCTGGCGATGTAGAAGTGTTCGCCGTCCCAGCCGTATATGACGGGAACCGCATACGGCCCGTCCTCTTCGACCGTGGAGAGGCTTCCCCACCAGCTGCGCTCCAGAAGATCGGCCACCTCTTCGTCTGTCATCTCGCGCGAGATCCCGAACCGACTCTCGAACTTCACCCGTGGCCCTCCGACTTCACGACCGACTCTCGGACTTCACGGCCGGATTCTCGATCTTTACCGGGCTCATCCGCCGCGTGCCAGCCGGACGGCCGTGAGCACCACCACCAGGCCGGCCAGAGCGTTCAATCGGCCGAGCCAAGCGGCGATCCGCCGGGTGCGTTGACCTTCGGGAGAGAGCGGATCGAGCCGTCCTGAGCGCGGACCGAAGATGAAATCATGCGCGGCTTGAACGATCAACATGGCGAGCACAGCCGCCAACTTGAGCGCGAGGATCCTGCCGTACGAGCTGTCCCAGAACGCGGCATCCGTGAGCAGATCGGAGCGGAGCAGGCCTCGGAAGTACAGGTTGCCCGCACCCG
>JBDHGL010000121.1:0-3736 GCA_039589875.1 Gemmatimonadota bacterium | reverse complement strand
GATATGGCGTGGATGCGCAGCCGCGGGTCTTTCCGCTGGAGCTCGACGAGCGCGTCGTAGGTTTCCATTGCTTTACGGAAGGACTTCTTTGCTACCCGAAACTCGTCGTGGAAGGTCGGCATGCCGTCTAGCGACAGCTCGACCGCAAAGAGGTCTAGGGCCGGTTCCTCCAGGGTGGCGGCGATCTTCTCCACGGTCCAGTCGGTGAAGTAGCCGTTCGTCGGCACGTAGATCTGCCGGACGCCGTTCTGCCGGATGAACTGTCGGCAGATCTCGGCGAAGTCCTTGCGAATGAACGGCTCTCCGCCCGAGAGGTTGAGGTTTTCGACGCGGCCAAGCGAGCGGGACAGCTCGAAGAGCTCGTCCTTGGTGAGGTCGTCTTTCGCGTTCAGGCTCCGCCAGTAGAAGCAGTGCTCGCACTTCATGTTGCAGATGGAGTTGATGAACAGGACCAGGAAGGGCGGGCTGGGCAGCTCCTGATAGTTTTTTTGCGTAATTTGCAAATGACGGGAGATGCGTTGCCCAAGCCTCATCTCGGTTTCCTCACGTAGCGGCTCCTGTGTAGATTTCGCTTGAATCAGCAACTCCCGTGCCCGGTCGCGGGCAGGGCCGATCCTCGACTAGTCCTCCACAACATGCGTCTCGAAGACGCGCCGGTAACTGCGCCACTTGGCATCATCGAAACCTGCCTCGCTGAAGCAGCTGGCCGCGCTGTAGGCCATGTAAAGGGCATGGTGCGTGTTGTCGTGAGCGAACAGCCCCTGCCGTCCGTACGTCAGCGATCTGGGCACAGTGCCGGTCCACGAGTCTAACACCTCGAAGGGATCCTCGTACCCACGCCGATAAATCGGATAGGCGTGGCGGAGCCGGCGCACGTGGGTTCCGACGACCGCGCCAGTGGGAGGTATTCCTGCCTCGCTCAGGTCTCGAACGACGCGTTCTCCCAAGTCGTCGTCGGTACCTTTCCAGATCTCGTCCTCCGCAGAGCATGGGATCTCCGCGCAGATCGTCGTCCGGCCGCTCGGTTCCGGTGAGTCCGCGTAGTTCTTCGGTTCCGATAGACGGGTGATCACCGTCTCGGGACCCGGAAAGTAGTGCGCATCGTATTCCGTGTAACGGTCACCCGCGATCGTAACGTACACGAGCAGCATGGCCCGGTAGTCGATACGCTCGGCCGCCGCGACGACGGACGGAGGCGGTGGCGGAGATATCAAACGAGCAAGTGCCGTGATTGGGATCGTCGACCAGACGTACTCCGCCTCGATTTCGCGAACGGCGCCGTCAAGTGAGACCGTCACGCGCCAGGGATCCTCCGAGCCCTGTGGTGCACTCAACTTCTGCGCCCGGTGTCCAAGAAGCAGGTCCGCTCCAGCTTGCCTGGCAGCGTCGCCATAGGCTTCGCTGATGCGGCCATAGCCGCCTTTCGGATAGTAGAAGTGCCGAAAGCCTTCCGGCTTCATGCCGGGCACCTGGCCGAGCACCTTTCGCGCGAGCTTCCGAAAGGAATCGGCCGATACTCTTCGTTTCGCCTGGATCGCCGAGAGCTCATCCGGGTTGATTCCCCAGATCTTCCTCGCGTAAGGGAAATAAAAGGAGTCGGTGATGGTCGCGCCGAGTCTTCGCCGCAGGACCGTGGCGAAGCTCTCTTCCTGATCGTTCTCTCCCCGCTCAGGGCGTAGGAGCCGTCGGAGGACGTCGCGACCTACGCCGAACGCGAAGCCGAAATCCACGTGCAACGCGAGATCCAGCGGCCTCAACGGGAAACGTATCCACTTTCCACGCAGACGGATGCGCCCGTGTCTCGGTCGTTCCAACAGCTCGTCGCCAAGCATTTCGCGAATGTCGGCGAGGATGGCGGGATCGCAGGCCGGGTGCAGCCGGTGGCTGCCGTAGTCTACTCGTTGACCGGCGATCTCGAAGCTGCCCGCGTTACCACCCACCGCGTTCCGTTGATCGATGACCGTGACACGTGCGCGGTTCTCGAGCCGAAGTCGAAGAGCTGCGCCCAGGCCGGCGGGGCCCGCCCCCAGGATGATGATTCGCTGACTCAAGACGGCAGCGTTGGCTCGTAGAGCTCGAGCCAGATCATGTAGTTGAGGAGCCCCCAAAGAGCCCGCCCGTTGTCGCGCCGTCCCTCCAGATGATCGGCGGTGAGCTTCGCTATGGCCTCGGGCCGAAACAGACCCGTCTGCATAACCCGGTCGGGACTGAGATAGCGGTCCAGCTGGTCTCGCAACTCGGACTTCAGCCACTGCGAGTACGGCATCTCCAGGCCCACTTTCTTCTTGTTGAGGACGGCCCGCGGGAGCAGGTTGCGCATCGCCCCGCGCATGAGGTGCTTCTTGCGCAGTCGCGGCAGCTTGAGGCTCGAGGGCACCGTCGACATGAACTCCATGAGCTCCGGGTCCGTCATCGGGACACGCGCCTCGAGGGAGTGGGCCATGGTCATTCGATCGTTCTTGATCATCAGGTCGTCCGGCAGGAAAAGGGAAGCGTCGAGGTGTAGGAGCTTTGCCAGCATGTCGGGCGCCGGACTCTCCTGGACGATACGCTGAAAATGGCGTACCGCCGGAAGCAACCCGTATCGCTCGTCGATGCCCGGCTGGTACAAGTCGCGCTTCTCCTGCTCCGTGAGCACGATGCGCCACCAGAAATGGGCGCTGGTCGGGTCGAGATCCTGTCCGCCCAAGAAGCGCTTCAGCCTGAACTCGAGGCTCAGCTTCTTGTCGGAGACCGGGAGACCCTGGATGGCCGGTTCGATTAGCGCTCGCCGCACCCACGCCGGCACGCGTCGGAACCAGGTCGATGCCTTGTACGCCGCATAGGTTTCGTACCCTGCGAACGCCTCGTCACCTCCCTCCCCCGACAACACGACCACGACCTCGTCCTTGGCGAGCTCGGACACGCAGTAGGTCGGGATGGCGGATCCGTCCGCGTATGGCTCGTCGATGAAGCGCAGGCAGATCGGCAGGAGCTCGCGGACGCGTGCCGGATCGATGATCACTTCTCGATGTGCCGTGCCGAATCTCTCCGCGACCATCCGGGCATACGGCAGCTCGTTGAAGCTGGCCTCGTGAAAGCCGACTGAGTACGTACGGATCGTCTCGGATGTGTGATGTCCCATGAGGGCGACGATGGTGCTCGAGTCCAAACCGCCGGAAAGGAGGACACCGATGGGGACGTCCGCAATCAGCCTGCGTTGGACCGAGCGGTCCATGAGTTCGAGCGACCGCCGCACCGCAGCCTGCTCGCTCAGCTCTTCATCGGTTTGAAACGACGCTTCCCAATAGCGAGCCAACGAGACTCGGCCGCTTGAATCTATTGTCATTACGTGGGAGGGCGGCACTTCATCTATGCCATCGAAGGCCGTTTGACTGCCAGGGATATAGTCGAACGAGAGATAGTCGTGGAGAGCTTGAACCGAGAGCTGCCGTCCCACTCGACCGTCAGCCAGAATCGCCTTGATCTCGGAGCCGAACCGGCAGAATTGTCGGTCCCTTTGCACGAACAGCGGCTTGATCCCATAGCGGTCCCGGCACAGGTGGAGCTGGCGGCGGCTCGCATCCCAGATCGCGATCGCGAACATGCCGTTCAGCTCAGGGAGCATCTCGAGGCCGATCTCCTCGTACAGGTGTAGCAGCACCTCCGTGTCCGTTCTGGAGCGAAAGACATGTCCACGCTCGACGAGCCGGTGCCTCTCCTTGAGCTCTCGAAAGTTGTATACCTCCCCGTTGTA
>JBDHGL010000120.1:0-3823 GCA_039589875.1 Gemmatimonadota bacterium | reverse complement strand
CGGACCTCCCGACGCGCCGATCGGGCGCCGAGGACCGGGAATCCGTCGCCATCACGATCTACAACCAGAACTTCGGTCTCGTGCGCGAGGTGCGGGAGATCGGTCTGACCGAGGGCCTGCTGAATCTCGAGTTCGGCGATGTCGCCTCGGCGATTCAGACCGAGACCGTCCACATCCGGTCGCTGACGCGCGGCCAGCCGCTCAAGGTGCTGGAGCAGAACTACCAGTACGACCTGCTCAACCCGCAGAAGCTGCTGGAGAAGTACGTGGGCCGCACCGTAACCGTGTATCGGTGGAACCCGGAGTCGGAGCGGGATGAGCCGGTCCTCGCAGAGGTGCTGTCGGTGAACGGCGGCCCGATCCTCCGCATCGGCGACGAGATCACATTCAACTACCCGGGGCGCTTCGCCTTCCCGGAGTTGCCCGACAACCTGATCGCCGAGCCGACGCTCGTTTGGATGCTCGACAGCCGCGCCGACCGGCAGCGCATGGAGGTGTCCTACCTCACCAACAGCCTGAACTGGAAGGCCGACTACGTCATGGTCATCGACGAGAACGACGCGCTCGGCGATCTCACCGGCTGGGTGACCCTCACCAACCAGAGCGGAGCGACGTACGAGAACGCGCTGCTCAAGCTGGTGGCAGGCGACGTCCAGCGGGTGGGCGGCCGTAACGAGATGATGAAGATGGCCGCGCGGTCGGCGGTGGCAGCGGACGAGGCCGAGGCGTTCAGTGAGGAAGCCTTTTTCGAGTACCACCTGTACACGCTAGGCCGCCCCACGACGCTCAGGAACAACGAGCAAAAGCAGGTGACCCTGCTCGAGGCCCACCGCTTCGACGTCGACAAGCACCTGATCTTCTACGGAGCCGCCTACTACTACCGCGGCCAGTACGGCCACGTGGCATCCAACCAGAAGGTCGGCGTCTTCCTGGACTTCGAGAACTCGGAGGACAACCGGCTCGGAATGCCGTTGCCGGCCGGCGTGGTGCGGGTGTACAAGGAGGACTCGTCGGGCGCCCAGCAGTTCATCGGCGAGGACCGGATCGACCACACTCCGCGAGACGAGAAGGTCCGTATCAAGATGGGCGACGCGTTCGACGTGGTCGGCGACCGCCGACAGATGGACTGGTCGGCCCTCGGGCACTGCGTATCCGAAAGCTCATGGGAGATCCACCTTCGCAACCACAAGGACGAGGACACGCAGGTCGAGGTGGTCGAGCCGATCGGCGGGGAGTGGAAGATCCTCTCCTCGACGCACGAGTGGGAAAAGCTGGATGCGCATACCTTCAACTTCAACGTGAGTATCCCCGCCCGCGGCGAGGAGAAGATCAACTACCGCGTGCGCGTGAGGTGGTGCTGATAGGAGGCTGATCGAGAACCGGCACCGAACCTGCGACTTGCGCCGGGCGCCGTCTTCGGGCGGGGTCCGGCGTTTTTCCGTTCTTGATTAGATTGGAAGCGTCCCGCCCGCCCGATCCGCCATCCGACAGCCGAACAGCAGAGGAGGCCTCATGAGGCTGACGCGCTCCATACTTCTCGCGGCCGCTACTCTTTGCCTATCGACCGGCTCGGGCGCAGCCTGGGTCGGGCCCGGTTCAGAGGGCAACCTACCGGAAGAGCCGAACACCTCTCCGATCGAGAACGCGTCGACGCTGGACGAGCTTTTGGACGCTCTTGGGCTGGACGGACTCGCGGTCGACATGTTCCTGAAGATCGAGGGCATCGAAGGTGAATCCACCGCCGCAGGCGACGGCCACGAGGATTGGATCGTGATCGAATCCTTCGGCTGGGGAGGGTCCAACTCCGGGTCGGCGACCGGCCGCTCGCGCCAGCGGGGCGGTACGACCTTCAGCGACGTCAGCGTGGTGAAGACCGTAGACGGTGCGAGCCCGAAGCTCTATCTCGCTTGCGCCCAGGGTAAGCACTTTCCGAAGGCCGAGATCCACCTGGTCAGCTCGGGCGACGCCCGCGTCCCGTACATGGTCTACGAGCTCGAGAACGTGATGATCACGTCGGTGAGCGTCTCCCACTCGGCGGGTGGCGACGTTCCGGTGGAAGAGGTGACGCTCAACTACGGCAAGATCCACTGGGAGTACACGCCGCAGGACACACGCGGTCCGGGCGGGACCGTCCGTACTGGCTGGGACCTAACGGCGAACAAGGGAGTCTGAAAGCCAGAACGGGCTAAGATCGACGAGCGGCCGCCGCGAGCCGCCTGTCCAGTGTGACCAGCGGAATATCCAGCGTGCGCGAGAGCCATAGGTATGAGGCATCGTAGAACGACAGCTTCGCCGACTCCGCAAGCGGGGTCACCTCCGAGGCCGGAACAGCGACCTCCTGAATCCGCACCCTCGAGTAGAAGCCTAGGGCCTCTCGTAGCTGCTGCCGTCGATCAGGGGTTTGGGCGATCTTCTTGAGGCACGTATTCCCCAACTCGTAAGGAAGTAGGGTAGGGGCAACCATCTCGGCCCCGGAGACTCGTTCTTCCACCTCCCGGCTTTTTGCTTCACCAAAAAGCACGGCAGCGAGGGCTGATGCGTCGACTACTACCGCGGGCACATGACTACCCCGGGGAAACTCGGCCGCCTCGCCGAGCAGTCATCGCCGATCTCTGTCTTCCCTGATCATCTGCACTGCTTCGTCGGAGGTCGTCAATCCCAGCTCCCGCACCTTCTTCGCCACCTCCTGCAGGGTCAGCGGGCTCTCCTCACGCAGCGCCTCTTCCAGAATGGCCATCAGCTCCCCCTGCATCGACCGGTGGGATGCCAGAGCTCGGCGTCGCAGCCGCTCGGCCAGCTCATCCGGCACGTTCTTGATCGACAGGTTCACTGGCACCATCAACTCCGGATCAAACCAAACAGGATCCAATACAGATCCAATATGGCTCCATAGGACACAGGATGGAAGTCGGAAGGGTTCAAGCAAGTACGGGGAGCCCGTGGGCCCTATGCGATTGCCGCCTCCATGGCCTCCACGAAGCGGTCGAGCTCCTCGAGCGTCGTGTAGACGCTCGGGGAGATCCTCAGGCCCCTGAACTCCTCGTGGGTGATCGGGGTCGTGATGATCCGGTGCTTCTCCCATAGGAGCTCGTTGAGCTCGCCCGGCTCGACGCCCTCGATCTCGACCGTCGCGATTCCGCAAGCGAACCCCGGCTTCAGGCTGGTGTGCAGGCGCACTCGATCGTGCTCCAGGAGCCGTTTCGCCCAGTAGTCCCTCAGGTAGATCAGGCGTGCTTCCTTTCTGTTCGCGCCGATCCCCTGATGGAAGGTGAGTGCCTCGCCGATGGCCACGAAGTTGGCGGCCGGATGCGTCCCGATCTCCTCGAACTTCCGGATGTTCTCGACCATCGCTTCGCCGGCCGCCATGAGGGGCCAGAGATCGGCGATCTTCTCCCGGCGAACGTAGAGGAAGCCGCTGCCGTGCGGCGCAAACAGCCACTTGTGGAGGCTGGACCCATAGTAGTCGCACTCCAGGTCCGACATGCCGAAATCGAAGTGTGCCAGTGCATGGGCGCCGTCGACGATCACCGGTATCTCTTGCCTTCGCGCCATCGCCACGACCTCGCGGACGGGCAGGATCTGTCCCGTGAGGTTGATCATGTGGCACATCAGGATTAGCCGCGTCCTCGAGGTGATCGCGGCCTCGAAGCGCGCGACGACCTCTGCCGGGTCCTCGGCCGGAACGGGAATCGAGATCTTCTCTAGGACAATCCCCTCTCGTCGCTCACGCTGCTCGAAGGTGGCCAGCATGCGGGGGTAGTCCTGGTTCGTCGTGAGGATCTCGTCGCCGGCCCGCAGGTCAAAACCCAGTTGGCAGATCTCG
>JBDHGL010000119.1:0-4020 GCA_039589875.1 Gemmatimonadota bacterium | reverse complement strand
TAGGCCTCCGCTTGGCCGACTTGATAGAAGAGAAGCGCCTCATTCAACCCAGTGGAAGCGCGACGGCCGAGCTCGATGGCGAGATCCTCAAGCAGGAGGCGCCTCTCGAGGTTCGCTCGCCGGAGGTGGAAGTGGCCTACGGCTGGTCTGCCCTGAACCAGGGGAGAAGTGAGGAGGCGTCGCGACTCGGCGTATCGGCTGTCCGTCGAGATGCTACGATCATCGAGGGACATCTTCTGCTCGGCTACGCCTACTCCAGTCTGGGTCGGTTGGACAAAGCGGCAACCGAATGGCATCACTTAGATAGCCTGTACGCCGCACGCCAGTAACCGGCGCCGCAACACCCTCCGGTCCTCCCCTGAGACACAACGGCTGAGCGCGCCGGCAGTACGCCGACAGCATTTACATTCGGTAGTTGGGCGCCTCACGGGTGATCACGACGTCATGCGGATGAGACTCTCTGAGGCCGCCGGTCGTGATCCGGATGAACTCGGCCTCGGTCTGCAGCTCTCTCACGCTCGCCACTCCGCAGTACCCCATGCCACTTCGCAACCCGCCGACCAGCTGGAAAATCGTGTCGGCGGCGGGACCCTTGTATGGAACCCTTCCCTCGATTCCCTCGGGCACGAGCTTCCGGGCCGACCGCTCTTCCTGAAAGTACCGATCCGCCGATCCCTCCTCCATCGCCGAGAGGGAGCCCATTCCGCGGACCGTCTTGAAGCGCCGCCCTTCCAGCAGGAAGGACTCGCCCGGACTCTCGTCCGTGCCGGCCAGCATCGAACCCATCATGCAGGCCGCCGCTCCAGCGGCTATCGCCTTGACCACATCGCCCGACTGCTGGATGCCACCATCGGCAATGATCGGGACTTCGCCCCGGACCCCTTCGGTCGCGTCCTGGATCGCGGTAATCTGGGGCACTCCGACGCCCGTCACGACGCGCGTCGTGCATATCGAGCCCGGCCCGATGCCGACCTTGACCGCGTCCACTCCCCGCTCTTGCAGAGCGCGAGCCCCCTCCTTCGTACCGATATTGCCGGCGACGAGCTGTGCATCCGGCAGCGCCTGGCGTACTCGCTCCACGGCCTCGAGGACTCCTTGCGAGTGTCCGTGCGCCGTGTCGATGACGATGACGTCGCACCCTGCCTCACAGAGCTTCTTCGCGCGATCGAGGTCGGTCAACGAAGCCCCGACGGCAGCTCCCACGAGGAGCCGGCCGTGATCATCCTTGGACGCGTTGGGAAACTGGCGGCGCTTGAAGACGTCCTTCACGGTGATCAGACCCTTCAAGCGGCCGCCTGCGTCCACGACGGGCAGCTTCTCGATCTTGTGACGGTGGAGGAGGGCCTCGGCGTCCTCGAGCGAGGTTCCGGCCGGCGCCGTGACGAGCCCCTGGCTCGTCATGACTTCGCCGATCGGACGCTCGAGGTTCGTCTCGAATACCAGATCCCGGTTGGTCAGGATGCCGACCAACCGGTCGCCGTCTTCGACGATCGGCACACCGCTAATCGAGTACTCGGCCATCAGCGCCGTTGCCTCGCGAAGCCGAGCGTCCGGTCCCAGCGTGATCGGGTTCAAGATCATCCCGCTCTCCGACCGCTTCACCCGATCCACCTGCGCGCACTGCGCATCAATGGACATGTTCTTGTGGATGATGCCGATGCCACCTTCGCGTGCCATCGCGATCGCCATCTCGAACTCGGTCACGGTATCCATCGCGGCAGAGAGGAGGGGGATCGACAGTCGTGTCCGGCCGGCAAGCTGCGTGGATACATCCACCTCGGCCGGATGAACCTTCGAGTGGCGGGGTACGAGCAGAACGTCGTCGAAGGTGAGACCTTCGCGCATCGGCTGCTTCGTAGGGGCGTCCATGGATAATGGTAGGAGGCCCTTGCCGGGTCCGTCAACCGGCGGCCGGGCAGCGACGCGCCGTCCGGACCTGGCGCGCGCCGTTGCCCGCGTTCGTTCTATGACATCAGAAGATCGTGTAGATAAACGGCGCCAGAGCAGAGGTCTGGGCGAATACCAACAACGTCCCGACCATCAGCAGAACGATCAGAATCGGCAGCAGCCACCACTTCTTTCGTACGCGCAAAAACGCCCAAAGCTCGCTCAGGATACCGCTCGAATTGGCCATCTGACTTCGTCTCCCACGTCTCTAGCTTCGTTGCCGTTCGCGCCGTCGCGAACCGGTCGCCGCTCCTGCCGCGAGCTCCTAAAACTGCCTCTCGAGCCCGCCCCGGCTCTCGGGGTCGGGGCGCTTCCAGTAGGAATCCGCCGCCTCCCGGCGAAGCGGACTTCGTCTGACCGCCTGGCGCAGCAGACCCACAGGGGCGAGAACGACAAAATATACGATCGACATGAAGATCGGCGTCGTCACCCTCGAGATGGCGTGCGCCATGGCCATCCAGCCCCGCTCGACCGGACCGAGCCTCGTCGGCGCCGCGAGGCCGGCCGCAATGAGCAGTCCGCCAGCCAGCAAGAGCCCAACGGCTACTCGATCGTGCTGCCGCCAGAGGAATAGACCGCCCAGCACCGCCAGCGACACGCCGACGGTCAGGCCGAATTTGCGACCCTCGGCTGCGGTCAGTCGAGCTCGATCAGCTCCCGCCAATCCACCTCCTCCTTCCACTCCGGCTGCTCCGCCTTGTCCAACAGGAAAGGCCACAGCACCAGGTAGTCCATGTTGGTGCGCATGAAGCAGGTGTACGCGTCGGCGGGCGTGCAGACGATCGGCTCGCCGCGAACGTTGAATGACGTGTTTACGACGACCCCACAACCCGTCCGGCGTTCGAACTCCCGAATCAGATCGTAGTACTCGGCGTTGGTCTCTCTGCTGACGCTTTGTACGCGGGCCGAGTAGTTCACGTGGGTGATCGCCGGGATGTCCGACCGGGGCACGTTGAGCCTCTCTATTCCGAACAGCGCCTGCTGCTCCTCGGTAATCGGGATCCTCCGCTCCTCCTTCACCGGTGCGACGAGGAGCATATACGGAGACGGCCGATCCAACTCGAAGTAGTCGCTCACGCGATCCTCGAGCACCGTCGGAGCGAACGGTCGGAAGCTCTCGCGGAACTTGATCTTCACGTTCATCTGTTCCTGCATCGCAGGGCTGCGCGGATCGCCCAGGATGCTTCGCGCCCCTAGCGCTCGCGGACCGAACTCCATCCTCCCTTGGAACCACCCCACCACGTTCTCGCTCGCCAGCAGATCCGCCGCCTTCTCGAGCAGCGGCTGCCGTTCCATCCGTCGGTAGACGGCGCCCACAGAGTCCATGTAGGCTTCGATCTCCTCCGGCGAGAACTCGGGCCCGAGGTAGGCGCCCCGCATCGTGTCTCGGCCGGGCGTCACCTGGCGCGGCGCGGAACAGTGCCGATGCCAGATCAACTGCGCGACGCCGAGCGCCCCTCCCGCATCACCGGCAGCCGGCTGGATCCAGATGTTCTCGAACGGCCCCTCTCGCAAGATCCGGCCGTTTCCCACGCAGTTGAGCGCCACGCCACCCGCCAGGCACAGGTTGGGCAGACCTGTATCGCGATGCGCCGTACGGGCCATGCGGAGCATGATCTCCTCGCAAACGTGCTGAACCGAGGCAGCCAAATCCATCTCCCGCTGCGTGACCGGGCCTTCCGGCTTTCGAGGCGGGGCGCCGAATAGGCGATCGAACGCCCCGTTCGTCATCGTGAGCCCGGTCAGATAGTTGAAGTACTTCTGGTTCAGAACGAACGAACCGTCTTCCTGGAGATCGACGAGCTCGGTAAGGATCGTCTCCACGTACTTCGGATCTCCGTACGGAGCCAACCCCATGACCTTGTATTCACCGGAGTTCACCTTGAAGCCCGTGTAGTAGGTGAACGCCGAATAGAGGAGCCCCAACGAGTCGGGCCAATGAAGCTCTTTGAGGAGCTCGATCTCGCTTCCGCGTCCCACGCCGATCGATGCCGTCGCCCATTCGCCCACGCCGTCCATCGTCAGGATCGCCGACTCATCGAACGGAGAGGGGTAGAACGCGCTGGCGGCGTG
>JBDHGL010000118.1:0-4059 GCA_039589875.1 Gemmatimonadota bacterium | reverse complement strand
CAATCATCCTGACGGTCGACGACGAAGAACAGGTGCGCAACGCGGTCGAGCGTGACCTCAAACGGCACTTCCGAAAGGAGTATCGGATCATCAAGGCGGGCTCCGGTGCCGAGGGGTTGGAGACCGTTCAGCGCCTCAAGCAGCGCAACGATCCGATAGCGCTATTCCTTGTCGATCAGCGGATGCCCGAGATGAGCGGCACCGAGTTTCTGGCCGAGGCCCGCGGGATCTATCCGGAAGCGCGCAAGGTGCTGCTAACCGCTTATGCGGATACCGAAGCGGCTATCTCGGCGATCAACACGGTTGGGCTCGACCACTATCTCATGAAGCCCTGGACGCCGGCCGAGGAGAACCTCTATCCGATTCTTGACGACCTGATCAGCGATTGGGAGGCTACCGCGACCGTTCCGTACGACGGCATTCGCGTGGCAGGCACCTCATGGTCGGCGGCGTCGCACGCCATCAAAGATTTTCTCGCCCGCAGCCAGATCCCCTATCAGTTTCTCGACATCGAGCGCGACGCCGAGGCACGTGCATTGGTCGAGCAGGCGAACGAGACAACCTACCGGCTGCCGGTGGTGTTCTTCCCGGAAGGGGACGTGCTGATCGAGCCGAGCCTCACGGAGGTGGCCGAGAAGGCGGGCCTTCGGACGGAGGCCACCAAGGCCTTCTACGATCTGATCATCGTCGGAGCGGGGCCAGCCGGGCTGGCCGCGGCCGTCTACGGCGCCTCGGAGGGGGTTCACACCCTCCTTATCGACAAGGAAACGCCGGGCGGTCAAGCCGGGACGAGCGCGCGGATCGAGAACTATCTCGGGTTCCCCAAGGGGCTGAGCGGAGCCGACCTGGCTAGACGAGCGACGGCGCAGGCCTCGCGCTTCGGCGCCGAGATTCTGTCGGCCCAGGAGGTCGTCAGTATCGGCCTCCGCGATCCGTATCGGGTGGTGACGCTTGCCGATGGCTCCGAGCTGGCATGCAAGGCGTTGATCATCGCGACCGGAGTGTCCGTCCGAGAGCCCGACGTACCCGGAATCCGGGCGGTGACCGGAGCCGGCGTCTATTACGGCGCGGCCGGAACCGAGGCAGCCAACTGCCGTGGCGAGCATGTGTTCGTTGTCGGTGGGGCCAACTCGGCCGGCCAAGGAGCCGTTTTTCTGTCGCGCTACGCGGACCAGGTGTCGATGCTCGTCCGAGGCTCTTTGGCCAAGAGCATGTCCAGGTATCTGATCGAGCAGATCGAGAAGCGCGACAACATCGACGTCCGGTTGGGAGAAGAGGTAGCCGAGGTTCACGGCTTTGGACGGCTCGAGGCGATCACGATCCGTAATCGTGAAACCGGCGAGACTCACCGGGAACCAACCCCGGCGCTGTTCGTGTTTATCGGGGCGTCCCCCCATACGGAGATGCTGGGGGATCTTGTCCAACTGAGCTCGGCCGGGTTTGTTCTCACCGGGCCGGACCTGTTCGTCGACGGCAAACGACCCGCCGGCTGGAAGCTGAAAAGAGATCCCTATCTGATGGAGACCAGTGTGCCGGGGATCTTCGCTGCCGGCGACGTTCGGCATGGAGTCATGCGCCGAGTGGCCTCGGCCGTCGGACAGGGATCGACGGCCATCAACTTTGTGCACGAATACCTGAAGACCGTATGAGACGAGGAGAAACGTGAAACGTACGCCCCAGGTCGATTATGCAGACGCCTCGCCCGAGGTTCGCGCCATTTACGACGAGATCATGGACACGATGGGCTCGCCCGAGATTCTCAACTTCCTCAAGGCCCTCGGCCACAACCCGCACGCGCTTCGAGGGGTTTGGTCGATGCTCCGGGAGACGGTCGTCGAAGGCGAGATCCCGGCGCTGCTGAAACAGCTGATCCTCTTCAAGGTCTCGATCGTCGCCGGCAACGAGTACTGCACCTCGCTTCACGGCCATGCGGCCCTGAATCTCGATCCCACGTTGACCTACGATGATCTGGTCGCGCTATCCGGTGGTTCCTGTTCGGCCAACCTTCCTCCCTCGTTTCCGGTGGCGGTCGACATCGTCTCCCGTGCGTCGCTCGATCCGAAAAGCGTGGCCGACCCGGACTGGGATTTTGAAGATCAGCTTAGAGACGAGGGGTTTTCGGAGAGCGAGATCGACGAGCTCTTGGCCGTAGGTTTCTTCAGCGTCATGATGAACATGCTCACCGACACCTACGACGTTCCGTGGGAGAGCCCGTTTCCGCCACCCTCGGATTGAAGCGTCAACACCTCTCGAGAATCAACGGTGGCGACCGAGTGGCGATGATCGAGCTGGAGAAGCACGACGAGGCACGACCGCTGTGTCCGCACTGCGCCAACGAGCTGCGGCAGGTGTGGTTCCAGCGGCTCAAGAGCCCACTCGGAAAGCGTTACGTCTACTTTTGTCCGACCTGTCGCAAGGTGCTCGGCGTCAGCCATCGGAAGGGCTTCTGGATGGGTTGATGCGGGCCGTCCCGAGGTTGCTGTCCCCGTTTCCTTGACTATCTTCCCGGCGCTTCTCGTTCTCTCCAACCCTTGCCACAGGAGCCGAGTATGAAGTGGAGTAGACTGCTGTTGCCCGTCCTTGCCGTTCTCGCGTTCGCCCCTCAGGTACAGTCGCAGACTCTGATTGCCCAGTACTTCCGCTGCAGTACTGCCGACGAGGGCGAGGCGGACTTCATCATGAACGAGGTGCTCGGCGACGTTTACGAACGCCGTGCCGAAGCCGGCGACCTCATGGGCTGGGGCTGGATAGAGCACCTGACCGGTGGTCAATGGCGTAGAATCGCGACGTTCACGACGCCCGATCTTACCTCGGCCTGGGACATGTGGGGGGAGATCGTCGAAGAGATCATGGAAGAACACCCGAACGCCTGGCACCGGTTCAACGAGATCTGTCCCTCGCACGACGACTACATCTGGAACCTGATCGGGTCATCGAGCGATGATCCGGCGAGCACGCCGGATATGTGGGCGTCGAGCTACTGGGTTTGCGACTCGAACGAAGAGTCTCGAGCCGACGAGCTTCTGCAGCAGATGGTTCCCGTGTTCGACGAGCACATCGCCGCCGGCCATATCGGTGGGTGGAGTTGGTACGGACATGTGGTCGGAGGCCGGTTCCGCCGTCTGCTGACGATGGGTGCGGCGGATGATTTCAATCTGCTCGAGGGTCGAGAGGCGGTGGTCACAGATCTGCGGACCAATCACGGTGAGGTCCTCGAGGAGTTTGGTGACATCTGCGGCGGGCACGTCGATTACATCTGGGCGAACGCCGGCGACGACGAGGACGACAACTAGGACTGCACCTCGATTAGCGCCAGCGACATTAGGCCGAGAGCCCGCCTTACAGCGGGCTTTCGGCACTTGGCGTGAGCCGAAGGACCAACCAGACCATGGCCAGGGTCGGCGGAAGCACGGCCGCGATGATCTCGGCGTTTCGCTGCGGAAGCCACGGTAGCGGCTGGACCGCCAGGCCGAGGATCGCCACGGCGGCGATGAACATCGACAGTCTTCGTGCCCACCGCTGCGCCCAGCTCTTCCGTGCCATCAGAGCGGTCGGGATAAGGGCGGCCAACGCCAGTCCGGCTGGATTGAAGAAGAAGAGGTTCTCGTTGCTGTAGCCGGCCCAGTGGGCGGTCAGAAACCAGATTCCGAGCATGAACACGCCGCCGGCTCCCAGCACCAGCGCCCAGGCCGCGGAGACTAGCGTGGCTAGGAAGCGGGCGCCGCGCCGTGTCGATCCGAGCCGGCCCAGCAGAACGAAAACCGCCGCGAGCAGGACTCCGGCCGCTAGGAACTGAAGCCGCCAGTCTGGCGGTGCGTCGGGCTCTGGTCCGAGCGTGCTCTCGAAGACCCTGAACTCCCGCTTCACCAGCGGCCTCTCGCCGCCCTCTTCGTCGGAAACGCTCACGCCTCGTAGAAACTCCATCATCCGAACCGGGAGGAACATCTCTTCCCAGACCGATATCGGACGATCCGTGGCCGGGCCGATGGCGAAGCTCCCGCCCGCATATATGAGCGGATCCGGTGCCATCAGCCGGCGAAAGTGAGAGCGGTACGTCGT
>JBDHGL010000117.1:0-4238 GCA_039589875.1 Gemmatimonadota bacterium | reverse complement strand
GCCGCAGAACGTAGAACGTGGCGATGAGGAAGACGTCGATGATCACGAGGCGCCTCAGTCCGAAGCTGTAGGCGAGGCCACCGGCCACGTAGAGAAGGGCGACGAACCCGACTGCCGGAGCGACCGTGAACGCCATGAGGAGGCCTGCCAGGGTCAAGCCTGTCCCCACCTGAAGGGCACGTCGGGTCCCGATCGTTCGAGCCGCGATAGGTCGGCTCTGCTTTATGGGATGCAGACGGTCCGCTTCGCGATCGAGGACGTCGTTCATCACGTATCCACCGCTCGCCAGCAGGCAGAAAGCCACGACGGTAAGCCCTGCAGCTACCGCCGCAGTCGGCTCGAGCGCTTGGCCCGAGAAGAGGAGGGGAGCGAGAACGAATCCGTTCTTGACCCACTGGTGAGGCCGCAGCAGCGTCAGCCAGCGGGAGAGCGACGATTCGCTACTTCTCATGCTGCGGTGCCCGTCTTCCGAGGGCCGGCCGCCAGGTTGTATACGCTACCGAGCAGCCGCCCCACCCCGTAGCCGATGACAAACCCGTACACGAAGCCGACAAAGCTACCGACGAGCGTCACACCGTACCCGGGGAAATACGCACGTAGCAAGCCCAGGTGTTGGCCGACGTTCGGACCTCCCTTGATCACGAGGATGATCGTGGCCACGAAGAGCCCTCCGCCGAACAGCAGACCCACGCTGATTCCCCAGGCGCGAGCGTTCAGCCTTCGAATTGCCTCCCCGAGCTGTTGGTTTTCCATCTTCGTCATCTCGACCGCCTTTCGGTCTCCCGTGCCGGACAAGTCAAATGTGGTCTAGAAAATCGCGTGTCGCCGTCAACTCGCTCTTCGCCCGGCCCACGAAGATCCATGTCGCCAGCAGCAGGTTTCGCGAGAAGGCCAGAAACCAGCCGGCCACGAAACCAGTGAAGAGACCCCAGAAGAAGCCCAGGAAAGCACCCTTCCAGCTGACGGTGTAACCGTAGAAGTACTGGGCCAGCAGGCCCAGTTCGATCGCCTCCTGCGGCCGAGTCAATACGTGAAACGCGGTGACGACAAAAACGAGAAGTCCGAACGCGACGCCCACCGCGGTTCCGAGAGCGCGCTTGTGAAGGGGGGCGAACGCCAGAGCGATCTCCTCGGGAAGCGGCTCAGGACCGGCTTCCGCTGTTGCATGTCGATCCGACGGAGGCGCGTCAGTGTCCATCGGTTCCCCAAACACTCTTTTCGGGCCGCTTCGGAATAGGAGGCCACGAGTCCACGTCGAGCTCTTCGAATGCGGCCACGTCCGGCGGAGGAACGGGCGGACCTACGAACGTGTGCGTAAGCCAGCCCCATACGGAGGATGCGGCGTTCCCCAGGTAATAGACCATCTGGAGCGGGATGGAGCCTATTGCAATATGGAAACCGCATTGGCGGCGCAGCAGTCGGTAGAAATCGAGGTGTGCTCTGACCACGAATGCTACGGCCGCGAGGGAAATTAGGAGCGGCCACGGTGTCCGGAATATGGCCGCGAAGAGCAAGGCCAGGGCGCCGATTCCGGTAACGACGGTCAGCCACTTTTCGATCGGCCGGAGATTGAGCGTGCGGGATCCGGCCGATGCGCCCTCGGTCATGATGAGGCGCGTCCAGGGCACGCCGCGATGCTTGAAGTCGGCCGCCAGAATGTTCCGTAGGGTCCACCGCTTCAAGTGCCGACCCTGAATCTCGGGCACCAGGAGGATGCGGTGCCCGGCACGACGGATGCGGCGGCCGAGCTCGATGTCTTCTACCTGCGGCCGCCAGAAGTGCCACTCGTCGAACATCCCCACGTTCCAGAAGACGTCTCTGCGGATCGCGCCGCAGCCGGCCCAAAAGGTCTCTGCCTCTCCGGCGTTACGCTGGTGAACGTAATGATGAAGGAGGTTTCGGTACTTGGACGGCAGACCGCGAGCGGGTGGGTCGGCGTCGTACGATCCGAAAAAAGCGGCCACATCCGGTTCACGCTCGATCACTTCCTTGAACCCCCGGAGCGTGTCGCGATGAACACACACGTCGGCGTCCACGAACACGAGCCACTTGCAGCGCGCCACTTCAGCGCCGCGGTTTCGAGCGTAGGAGGGGCCACGCGGCTTGCCGGGTAGCTCGACCACGCTGTCCGCATGACGCGACGCGATCTGCGCCGTGTCGTCGGTGCTCCCATCGTCGACGACGATGAGCTCCCACTGGCTTCGCGAAAGATCGCTCGCTTCGATCGCCCGCAGGCAATGTTCGAGATCGCTGGAGGCCTGGTGCGCAGGCACGATGACCGATAACAACGCTCCTGCCTCACTCATGCAAGGCCGCCCTACCGATCCGACCGCGCAGATGGCGGATCTGCCGGCGTAGCTGCAGATATGAGTGCAGGCTCGTCGTCCCCCACCGTCGAAAGGTGCTGGGTCGACGAAGGTAGTACATGTCGATCCGGGGCAGGGAGAAGACATCCTCACGATTTCCGAGCGGCCGCAAGTCGGTGGTGCAGGCGAGCTCGTACGCTCGGCTCGCGGCCGTCGCGACCCGACTGCTCGACCGGCCGAACGGATATGCGAAAGATCTAGGAGGCGTGCCCGTCCGCTCGCTAAGCCGGTCCGCCGATGCGTTCACCTCTTGCGCCAGGATGTCGTCTGGAAGGCTCGGAAGATCGGCGTGGCTTGACGTGTGCGAACCGAGATCGACGCCTTCCTCGGCCAGGCGTGCGAGCTCGTCCCAGTCGAGCAAGGGCAACTCGGGGACGCTCTCATGACCGAGGTGATCCCAGGAGTTCGTCTCTCCCACGTGACCGGTGACCACGAAAAGCGTGACGGGCAGGTTGTGATCGCGCAGCACGGGCCAAGCCATCGAGCCGAAGTTCTTGAATCCGTCGTCGAACGTCACGGCCACGGCGTCCGCTCCCGCGGGAAGCTCAGGGACCGTGTCGAGAGGCACGACCTGTACGCCGTGGGCGACAAGCGCCTCGATCTGGCGACGGAATAGAGTCGGATCCGTCGAGATCACGGAACCGGACCCGTCGATCGAGTGGTAAGTGAGGATCGCTCTCATTTCTCCGCTTCGTCAGCCGGCCGATGCGAGCGTCGCCCGCTTGTGGGCGATCACGTCCTCGATGATCGTCTCCACTGGAGTAGACAGCTCGAAACCCGTAATCCGCTTCAGCTTCGCCGTGGCGGGCACTCTGCGCTGCATGTCCTCGAATCCGATCGCGTAGGCTTCGTCGTAAGGCACGTGCACGATCTCCGAGGTGCTCCCCGCAGCTATTCGAACGAGCTCCGCCAACCGGTTGATGGTCAGCTCCCGGCTGGAGCCGATGTTTACTACTTCACCTATGGCCGCCGGCTCTTCGATCAGGCGGACCAGCGCCTCCACGGCGTCCCGAACGTGGGCGAAACAGCGGCTCTGCTCACCCGTACCGTACACGGTGATCGGCGTGCCGAGCAGCGCCTGCTCGACGAACGTGGGCAGAACCATGCCGTACCGGCCGGTCTGACGCGGGCCCACCGTATTGAACAACCGCGCTACCACGATGGGCACGTCGCGCTCGCGCCCGTAGGCCAAGGCGAGCCATTCGTCGAGAGCCTTGGAGCAGGCATAGGACCAGCGTGAGTGCGTCGTAGGACCGAGGACCAGATCATCTTCCTCCTCGAACGGGACCTTCGCTCCCTTGCCATAGACCTCCGACGTAGATGCGAGCAGGATCTGCTTCTTCTTACGGGCAACCGCGCCGAGAACGACTTCCGTTCCGTGCACGTTCGTCTCGATCGTGTGAACTGGCTGGTCGACGATCAGGCGCACACCGACGGCCGCAGCAAGGTGTAGGCTCACGTCGCAGCGATCGACGAGCTCGGCAACGAGCGGCGCATCGGTTACCGAGCCGATCCTGTGCGAGAAGCCTCGCCGTCCGACTAGGTGATCGATGTTCGCCATCGCCCCCGTCGAGAGGTCGTCGAGCACCGTCACCGCCGCTCCGTCCTCCAGCAACCGCTCGGCCAAGTGGGAACCGATAAAGCCTGCTCCGCCCGTGATGAGGACCTTCACGCCGCGCTCTCCATCGCGAGTGTATCCGCGACTTCCTGCATTCCCCTCCGCTCTGCCGCCGAGCGAACGATCTCGAGGTAGCGAGGAATCACGGCCTTCTCCGACCAACGCTGCTCGAAGCTCACGAGTGCGGCCTGCCCCATCCGCTGTCGAAGCCCCGTCTCGCAACTGAGCCGACTCATTGCTTCGACGAGCTGGTC
>JBDHGL010000116.1:0-4264 GCA_039589875.1 Gemmatimonadota bacterium | reverse complement strand
ATGATTAAAGAGAATGTCGAGCGGGAGATGGAGGTGTGCGGTGAGGCTCCGTTCTACACCCTGGGCCCGCTAACGACAGACGTGGCACCGGGATACGACCACATCACCTCGGCGATCGGCGCCGCTATGATCGGCTGGTTCGGCACCGCGATGCTCTGCTACGTGACCCCGAAGGAGCACCTCGGGCTGCCCGATCGCGGCGACGTGAAGGAAGGCGTGATCGCATACAAGATCGCCGCCCACGCGGCCGATCTGGCGAAAGGGCACCCGCGAGCCCAGGAGTGGGATGACGCCCTCTCAAAGGCCCGCTTCGAGTTCCGATGGGAGGACCAGTTCAATCTGTCGCTCGACCCGGAGACGGCGCGAAAGTACCACGACGAGACGCTTCCCGCGCCGGCGGCCAAACTGGCCCACTTCTGCTCAATGTGCGGCCCTCACTTCTGCTCGATGAAGATCACGCAGGAGATCCGCGACTTCGCCGAGAAGGAGGGACTGGCGGAAGGCGAGGCGATCGAGGCGGGCCTGGAGGAAAAGGCCAAGGAGTTCAGGGAGAAGGGCTCGGAGATCTACGTCCCGAGCTGAGAACGCCACCTCTACGGTTGCATCTGCTTCTGCGCAGGTCCAGACTGCTCTGGTTACCTGCTGATCCTGCGGCGAGAGGCTCTCGGCCATGGTGGATCGCGACGAGGCTCTGCACGAAGCGCTAGCCGCGAAGTACGAGCTCCAAGAGAAGCTCGGCGAAGGCGGCATGGGCACCGTCTACCTCGCACGGGATCTCAAGCATGATCGCCAGGTCGCGGTCAAGACGATCCATCCTCACCTGACGACCACCGATGTCCGGGACCGCTTCGAGCGCGAGATCCAGATCACCGCGCAGCTCCAGCATCCTCACATCCTTCCTCTCCACGACTCCGGCGTAGCAGGTGAGACGCTCTACTATGTGATGCCCTACGTAGAGGGCGAATCGCTACGCGACCGTATCGATCGCGAGGGCACGCTGCCGCAGGAGGAGGTCGTACAGATCGGCCGACACGTGGCGGCAGCACTCGACCACGCCCACCGGCACGACGTCATACACCGGGACATCAAGCCCGAGAACATCCTCCTCACAGGCGATCAGGCCATCGTAGCGGATTTCGGAATATCCAAGGCCGTGGGGGAGTCGGCCGAAACGGCCTTGACTCGCAGCGGCGCACTTGTCGGGACCCTCGCCTACATGGCTCCCGAGCAGTTCGACGGTGAAACGACGGACAAAAGCGACATCTACGCTCTTGGCGCCGTGCTGTACGGGGCGCTTACCGGGCGCAAGTGGCTACCCGGTACGGGCACCGGTCAGGCTGACTGGAGCGGCGTCTCCTCGGGGCTGCGCGATGCCCTGTCCCGTGCGCTGGATTCGGATCCGGAAGCGAGGTGGGAGGACGCCGGGGCGTTCGATCGAGCTCTGGCCGGAGAGTCGTCCCGGTCGGGAGCGAGATGGAAGAAAACAGCGATCGCCTCCCTGCTCGTGGCGGCCTCGGCGGTCGGGCTCACGGTCTGGAATCCGCTGTCCGATGCCGGGCAGGCGGGCGGACTTCCGCGCGTCGCGTCGCTCGCCGTTCTTCCGTTCGAGAACCTGGGAGGAGACCCCCAGGAGGAGTACTTCGTGGCGGGCATGCATGACGCGCTCATCGGACAACTCGCCCAGATCAGTGCATTGCGGGTGATCTCGCGGAGATCGGTCATGCAGTACAAGGACGACGCGGCGTCCGTGCCGGAGATCGCGCGTGAGCTGAATGTCGACGGCGTGATCGAGGCCTCCGTGGTCAGAACAGGCGACAGCGTTCGCCTTCAGGTGCAGCTCGTCGCGGCGCGCCCCGAGGAACGGAGCCTTTGGGCGGAAGCATACGATCGGGATGTGAGCGACGTGCAGGAGCTCCACAGCGATGTCGCGAGGGCGATCGCCGGCGAAGCCGGTGTTTCCCTGACCATCGATGAGGAGACGCGATTAGCGGGAACCCGCGCCGTCAACCGCGAGACCTACGAGGCCTACCTGAGAGGGATGTTCTATCTGAACGGATCCACTCAGGAAGAGTTCGAGAGAGGGCTCGCCTACCTGCACGAGGCGGTGGAAAAGGACCCGGGGGACGCGCTAGCGTACGCCGGCTTGGCGCTGGGTTACGCTACTATTGGCCACGGCCCAGCACCACCACCGGACGCGTGGTCGAGGGCTCGCGCCGCGGCGCTCCGGGCCGTTCAGCTCGATCCGACCCTGGCCGAAGCGCACGCGGCGTTGGCCGACGTCAAGCTCTACTACGAATGGGACTGGGCGGGAGCGGAAGAGGCCTTCCAGCGAGCGAACGAGCTCAATCCCAGCCTGGCCATGAACCACTATCATTACGCGTGGTATCTGGCGCTGTTCGGACGCATGGAGGAGGCGATCGAGCAGCACACCCTCGCCCGCGAGCTAGATCCGCTCACACCCCTGCACTCGGTGTGGTTGGGAGCCCTGTACAACTACACCGGGCAGTATGACGAGGCGGCGCGTGAAGCGCGCGCGGCACTCGAGAACTTCCCCGATCACCCGGTAGGTTTACTCGTGCTGGGCATGGCCTACTTGAACAAGGGGATGTACGAGGAAGCCGTCGAGCTGCACGAAAAAGTCGTCGCGATCAACCCGTTCTGGACATGGTTGCTCGGACGCACCTATGCGGCGGCCGGCAGAGAAGAGGACGCAAGACGGGTCGTGGCCGAGTTGACGGAAGGCGAGGTCATCCCGTGGAATGCGCTGGGCCTGGCGATCGTAAACGGTGCGCTTGGAGAGTATGACGAGGCCTTCCACTGGATTGCCTCCGAGCCTCCCCACGCGTGGCTCCCTTGGACGACCGTCGATCCTATGCTCGTCATGCCGCGCGACGACCCGCGCTTCGATGATCTTCTGAGGCGGCTCAACCTGCCGGGCTGAGGGGCGGCTCCACGGAACCGCCCCGTTGCTCGCTCAGGCCACCGAAGTCGGCCGCTCCAAAGCCCTAGCCGTGGGGCCGGAGCAGCTCGCCGCTGCACTCCAGGATCTCAGATATCGGCGTCGTTTCGTAGCAAGTCGCGTGAATCTGTTGTTGCGCCGGCCCATGAAGAACGAGATTGTTGGTGAACCCCTGCTGCCCGACGAACTCTCCGCTGAAGCGCCCGCTCCAGACACCTCCAGCGGTCGTGATCTCGACCGTTCCCCAGGCGGGACCCGCCGCCCCCGGCGCGAAGATGAACGCGCTCAGGTTCGCGTTGATCACCAATTTTGCAGCCCCGACAACGTCACCGGTTACCGGGCCCAGGAGCGGAAAATCCCGGAAGTGGAACCTGCCGCTGCTCCCCGGAAAGTTGCTGCTCGGCGCGCCGGCTGGCGCCAAGGGCCCCATCGTGAGGTCGACCGCCGTCGTCGTTGCCGCACTGGCAGCGGTCGTCAGCAGAGGGAGCGCGTCCGCATCGATTCGAGGTCCCATCGGGCTTTCCCCGCAGGCGACGATCACGAGCATAGCGGCGATTGTCGCGAGACCGGCTTTTGAGCCATGACGATCCATCGGTACCTCCTCTGGTGGCAGGCGCTTGGCTCGCTGCAGAAAGGCTTTGTGCAGCGCCTCGGTGTGCTTTGCCCTTCAGTGGGGTACGCGGAAAAGGGAGGGCGAACGGCCGCCGCCGATTGAGATGAAGCCCGTAGAGCGCTTTGGCCGCGCTTGTACGAGGGTTGACCGACTGCTTTCTTTAGCGAGCCAACGGGCGCAGCGAAACGAGGACCTCGGGTCGCTTCGCCCTGTCCCCCAGCCGGCCGGCATGCGGTGGAACCAAAAGCCGATACAGGCGTCACGCTTCTCTTGCGTGAGGTGAGTGACGGCGATCGCGAGGCGTTCGACGAGCTCGTGCCGCTGGTCTACGAGCAGCTGCGACGGATGGCCCACCGGCAGCTCCGCGCCGAGCGAGCCAATCACACACTCAACACGACCGCGCTGGTCCACGAAGCGTACCTCGAGCTGGTTGATGTCGATCACTCCCGGTGGCAGGATCGCGCCCATTTCTTCGCCGCGGCCTCGAGGGTCATGCGCCACCTGCTCGTCGACTACGCGCGTGCACGGAACGCCTACAAGCGGGGAGGAGACCGGGTGCAGGTGCCGCTCGACGAACAGTCGCTGCGACTCTCGGAAGAGTACGCCGACGCGGTCGAGGGCCTCGACGAAGCCCTTTCGCGGCTGGAAAAGCTGAGCTCGCGCCAGAGCCAGATCCTCGAGCAGCGTTACTT
>JBDHGL010000115.1:0-4293 GCA_039589875.1 Gemmatimonadota bacterium | reverse complement strand
GGAGTAGATCGTTGGCCGTCCCTGCGGGTCGTCTCGTGAGCACACGCACCCGGGAGGCTTGTGAAATGCGACCCACCGCAAGGCCATCGGCTCCACACGGCGGCCGTCGACCTCGACACTGCTCCCGACAGGGACCCGGGTGCCGGGCTGCGTGACGGTCTCGCCGTCGACCCGGACGCGACCGGACGCGATCAACGCCTCACAGGCGCGCCGAGACGCGACCCCGGCCCGGGCCAGATACTTCTGAAGTCTGACGTTGTCTGGGATCAAACGGTCGCGGGCTGTTGGGTCTCCGGCTCTGCCTCGCCCTCGGAGAGGTCCTCCATCTCGCCTTCCGAGAGACTCTCGACCGGCAGCTCCGCGCCGTCGGACGCTTCGGCCTCCAATTCTTCTGGCGGGACCTCCAAGGTGCGTTCGGCCTGCAGGGTAACCGGCAGATCTTCAAGCCTCGGAAGATCGGTCAGGTCTCGCAGTCCGAAGTGGTCGAGCAACCGCTGCGTCGTCCCGTACAGCAGCGGCCGACCGAGCCCTTCGGCGCGACCGGTAACGTGAACGAGCTCCCACTCCTGCAAGGTGCGAAGAACGGTAGACGACCCCACACCCCGGATGTCCTCGATCTCGACTCGGCTGATCGGCTGCCGGTAAGCGATGATCGCCAGGGTCTCGAGCGCCGCGCCGGAGAGGCCGTGCGTCCGCGGTATGGAATCGAAGCGCTCCAGGTAGGGTGCATATTCCGGACGGGTGAGGATCTGATAACCATCGCCGAGGTTGTAAATCTGGAAGGCTCGATCCTGGCTCTCGTACGCCTCGCGCAACTCGGTCAACGCCTCTTCGACCGCGGACTCGGTCAGGGACTCGTCGGCACGCGCCAGGTCGCGTGCCGTAAGCGGCGACTGGCTCGCGAACAGGGTAGCCTCGATGATTTGATTGGGCCTCATGATTCCTCCTGACCGACCTGTTTCGCCCGCTTGCCTCGTAACACGAAGATAGAGCCGAAGACTCGCACCTGCTCCAATCGAATGACTTGTCGGCGCGAGAGCTCGAGACAGGCCAGCAGGGCGGCGACGGCATGCTGGCGTGTCCCCCACGGCTCGAAGAGCTTCGGGAAAGCCAGCCGCTTCGCCTTTCCGATCAGTCTTCGGACCAAGGCTATCTTCTCGCCCACGCTGATCCCCCGGGGCGGCGCTTCGTGAACCCGCTCGGCCGCCTTCATCAGGGCGCGATGGGCCGCTGCCGCGAAGTCCAACAGTCCGGCCTCGATCTCCCGATCGACGGATTCTTCTACGAGACGCGGCTCGACATATCCCTTTCCGAAATGCCGGGATCGGTCGCCTTCGGCCTGCGACAGAAGATGCGAGATCTCCTGATAGTGTTCGTACTCGAGCAAACGCCGCACGAGTTCGGCCCGGGGGTCTTCGTCCCATTCCAAATCCCCCGAGAACGGCAACAGAAGCTGCGCCTTGATTCGCACTAGGGTGGCAGCCATCTCGAGAAATTCGCCGGCCCGGTCGAGGTCCAGATCTTCGATCCCCTGTTCGAGCACGACCTGGAACTGCTCCGTGATACGGGCGATCGGGATATCGAAGATGTCGATGTCCTGAGACCGAATCAGATGAAGCAATAGCTCCAGCGGACCGCTGAACCTCTCCAGGTCCACCACGAACGGATCCGATCCCAGCAGATCGAGTGGGCGGAAGACCGTCTCCGCAGCTCGAGTGGTCACGGGAACCGCCTCACGTGACGCCGTTGATCACGTCGGTCGCCACGTCCATCAGGAAGCGAACGGGAGATAGCAGGATTCCCAGCAAGCCCGGCACGATCAGCACCAGAACGAGAAGCACGATCCCGTAGCGTCCTAGCTCCCGGTAGCGCGTGCCCAGGGTCGGGGGAAGCACGTGGTATAGCAAATGTGATCCATCGAGCGGCGGTATCGGGATCAGGTTGAACACACCGAGAAGCAAATTGAGGAACAGGCCGAACTCGGCCATTCGACGGAGCGCACCGCCCAAGCCGGCTGTCTCCGGCCCGACGCCGGCAGCCGCAAGACCGAGAGCGAGCAGAAAGAACGCGATGGCAAGCCCGAAGTTGGCAACCACGCCGGCCACCGAGACCAGAACGTCTCCCCTGCGGTAGTTCCGGTAGTTCCGCGTGTTGACCGCCACGGGCTTCGCCCAGCCGATCACGAATCCGGCCTGGCTGAAGAAGAGCAGCATAGGTACCAGAACCGTGCCGACCGGATCGATGTGCGGGAGTGGGTTCATGGTCAGCCGGCCGAGCATCGCCGGCGTGGGATCCCCCTGAGCCACCGCCACCCGCGCGTGAGCGTACTCGTGGGCCACTACCGAGAGGAGCAAGACCGGAACGAAAAGCAGGAGAGCGTCGTAGGAGGCCATAGGCGGGGACTTTTCTTGATCTCGCTCCGGGCCGCCCGTATAATGCGCGGCTGTTTTGACAGGTTCTCAAGCGCTACTCATAGACAAACGGGACTTCGCATCGTGCCGAACACAAAGAGCGCCGAAAAGCGGCTGCGTCAGGCCACCAGGCGGCGAGAGCACAACCGAAAGATCAAGTCCGCCATTCGGACCCGGACGCGGAAGCTGCTCGAGTCGGACAACGCCGACGAAGCCAGTGCGTTGCTCGACGATCTCTATTCCAGGTTGGACCGCGCCGCGGCCAAGAACGTCATGCACCGTAACACCGCGGCGCGAAAGAAAGCCCGGCTCGCTCGTCACGTGGAGCAGCTCACCGGCTGAACGCCGACCGGACCGCCGTCCGCGCGGCCGTCAGCTGCTCCTCCCCTCTTCAGCCCCTTCCTCCGGCTCTTCCGCCAGTATCGCAGAGACGGAATCCAGCCGATCGATGTCGTCCATCGACAGGGACTCGAGAAACTCCAGATCGTCCAGGTAATCTTCCGTCGCTGCAGGCGCAGCCGCCTCGGTCGCGGTTTCCGCGGTCTCTCCAGAGGGTACTTCTTCCTCCGCCGCCTCGTCAGGTTCTTCCTGCTCCGCTTCCGCTTGGATCGAGTCCTCGTCGATCGCCTCACTAGTCGCTTCTTCGCTCGGTGCTTCCGCAGTCGAATCGGCCAGGGCATCTTCGGGCTCGGCCTGTTCGCGAGGCGTCCAGGAAGGAGAGCCGACTTGCTGAGCCAACGTGCCTCCCTCTCCGAGGCCGGCCAGCACGGCAACTACTTCCTGGAGCTCCTCGAGAGCACCTCGGTCCGACTCGAGCTCGGAATCCAGATCCGCCAGCGCCTCGTCGTGCTTTCCTTTTCGCTTCTTGTACTCGCTCTCTTTGAACTCGCCGACGGCAAAGCGTAGCTCGGCTTCCTCCAGCTCTGCCGCTTGCTGATCGCGGTCCGCCTCCAACGCCGTGACCCGGGTTCGGTGCTCCTGTAGCGCCGTCTCCATCTCGGAACGATGGGCCGCGAGCTCACCTTCCTTCCGGCGCAGGCGCTCCTGATAGTCCGCCCGCACGCGCTCGTGGACCTCCGCCCGCACCGTCTCCTGGAGCTCGTCGAGCTTGCCGAGCCATTGCGATAACGTCGCCCGGCGTTCGAGAAGCTGCGTGATCTCCTTGGGAATGACCTGTCCTGGCTTTTCCGTCTCGCTCATCGGCTCTACGTCCTCTGGCTCTAGAGGCTACCCTGCTCTGCGAACGACGATGTCCTTCTTCCCGCTGCCGAGGCCTCTCGCGGGAGCTCATACCTCAGGTGACCGCCGACCCACGTGTACCTTACACGTCCGAGCAGCTCTTCCGTGGCAAACGGCGTATTCCGACTGCGAGAGAGCAGCGAGGCCGTATCCACGGTCCAGCGCTCATCGGCGTCAAACACGACAATGTCGCCCGGACTGCCCGGTCGCAACGTGCCACCGCTCAGACCCATGATGCGGGCTGGAGCGCACGACATCCGATCGATGAGCGCCTCCAGCGAAAGCTGCCCCGGTTCGACCAGGTCTCGCATCGCGACGCCCAGCGCCGTCTCTAGCCCGACGATGCCGAAGGGAGCATCGTCGAACTCCCGCTCTTTCTCCTCGTAGTGATGAGGAGCGTGGTCCGTGGCGATCACGTCGATCGTCCCGTCAACGAGGGCCTGGATGAGAGCCTCCCGGTCCTCTTCCGTCCGGAGCGGCGGATTCATCTTCGCCTCGGTCCGGTAGCCGCGCACCGCGTCTTCGGTGAGCGCGAGGTGGTGCGGCGTGACCTCGGCGGTCACATGCGCTCCGCGATCCTTCGCCCTGCGAATCTGGTCGACGGCCTCGCGCGTCGACACGTGGCACACGTGGAGATGCCCAC
>JBDHGL010000114.1:0-8238 GCA_039589875.1 Gemmatimonadota bacterium | reverse complement strand
TGTTCGCCCTGCTTGGCATCGGGACGGCTGGTTACACCGCCATGCGCGGCCTTGGAATCGGTCCGGTCGGCACGCTGATCGCCCGGGACGCGCTGCAGGAGGGGGCCCGGCTCGTGCTGGCCGACTTCGGCGGTGCCCCCGAGGACTCGGCGCTCGCCCGGACGGTGACCGAGGCGCTGAGGATCGACCTCTCGCAGTCGCGGGTCATCTCGCTCGCAGAACCGGGCCAGGTCCGACAGATCCTCGAACAGATGGAGCGGCCCGCGGATGCCCCGCTCGACCCGGCGACCGCCCGGGAGGTGGCGATCCGCGGAGGCATGGCAGCGGTGATCGGCGGCGAGATCCGCCGGGTGGGGGCGGGCTACCTTCTCACCGCACAGGTTGTGTCCATCGAGGAGGAAACAACGCTCGTCTCGCGCCGGGAGACGGCGGCCGGCGAGACGGAGATCATCCCTGCCCTGGACCGCCTGTCCACGGGGCTCCGGGAGCGAATCGGTGAATCGCTCAAGACGATTCGAGCCTCTCCTCCGCTGGTGGCGGTCACGACGTCGTCGCTCGAGGCGCTGCAGAAATACGCGGAGGCCATTCGGGGGGGGGCACGTTCGGGAGAAAGCCGCGTCGCCCTGCTCGAAGAGGCCGTGGTGCTGGACAGCGCCTTCGCTATGGCCTGGCGGCAACTCGGGATCTTCGCACCGAGCCCATCGAGAAGGATTGAAGCACGGACGAAGGCGTTCGAGCTCCGGGACCGGCTGGCCGATCGCGAGCGCTACGTGGTTATGGGTACCTACTACAACCATAGGGGAGAGGCGGACAGGCCGAAGGCGATCGACGCCTACCGGACGCTGCTCGAGTCCTATCCCGACGACGCCCTCGGCAGATGGAGCCTCGCCGGCATCTACGAGTTCATGCGCGACTACGCGGTGGCGGAGACGCTGCACGCTCGCAACGCCCAGCTCGCCCCAGCGATCCCCTGGCGACCGGTTTTCGGGCCCGGTAGCTATTGGAATATGGCCTTGAATCAGTTCGCCCAGGGAAAGATCGAAGAGGCGGGTGTCACGCTCGAGCGCGGCGCCGATCTGTATCCCGACGCTGGATACACCCAGTACGGCGCGTTCGAGTACGCTTCCGCTCGGGGAGACTACGAGACGGCGGAAGCGAAGGCTCGTGCGATGTCTGCCGACTACTTGCTAGGCAACCTGTACATGGTGCGCGGTCGACTGGCCGAGGCAGGGCGCTCATTCTTGCCCGCGGCGGAAGAGCGACAGGGTCCCACTGATCTCGCCTTAGATGATTTTGCAACTCTAGCTTGGATGCGGATGGAGGCTTGGTACAGAGGGAAGCCAGACCGCGCGCTGGACATGTTAGAGGAGGCGCTGGAAGCTCATCCCCTCGATTCGCTGCCCGTCCTTGATCGACCCTATGCGGCCCTGGCCACTTTCTACGCCTACGCCGGGCGGCCCGGTCCGGCCAGAGAGATGTTGACCAGGTACGAGGCCACGATAGTCGATGATCCCGGGCGCGGTAGAGACGTGCACGAGCCGGCGGGGGACGTGGCGCTCGCCGAGGGACGATATGAGGACGCCATCGCCGAGTACCGGCTCGCCGACCGGGCCGGTTGGTGCCGGATCTGTGGACTCGGACAGCTGGGGCGTGCGTACGACGTGGCTGGTCAGCCCGACTCCGCCATTGCGGTCTACGAACGATACGTGACGTTGCCCTGGATGGGTCGGTGGGAAGCAAACGCGTGGTGGCTGCCGTTTACGCTGGAGCGCTTGGGTGCGTTGTACGATGAGCGCGGCGAACTCGAGAAGGCGTCGGAGTACTACGCGAGGTTCGTGGAGCTGTGGAAGGACGCCGATCCCGAGCTTCAGCCCCGCGTCCAGGCTGCTCAGCAAAGGCTGGACGAGATCTTCGCCGCCCACGGCTGAACTCGCTCCGAGCGCTCGGCGCCCCGGGCTGAAGCGGTGTCCTAGTCTCTCTTCGGCCCTAATCCAGGATCGCTGGAAGCACGTAGCGCTCGACCATCTGGAACGGCTGGTTCGCGTCGTCGTTGTCGTTGCCGCCCGTGAACACAGCCACGAGGTCGAGCTCCTCGAACACGAAGATGTACTGGCCGCCCCGTCCCCAGGCGTGCACGGACTCTTGCCGGCCCCAGGGAGCCGAGAAGCCGCGCCGCCACCAGTAGTAGCCGTACGTCCACGTTGGACCATCCGTGTTCGTCTGGAGGGCCGTCGACGCCTCGATCCACTCCTCACTTATAACCTGCTCGCCCTGCCAGCGGCCATCGTCGAGAACGAGCTGCCCGAGCTTGGCCATGTCGCGCGGAATGATGGAGAGCCCACCTCCCAGCTGGACCGTTCCGTCGGCGTACCTCCACCAGTTCCAGAGATCGAAGCCGAGGGGAGCGAAGAGGTGCTCGTCGGCGAATTCGTGTGCCCAGACACCGGCAGCTCGTCGCAGGATCTCTCCGAACAGGATCGGCAGCCCGCTGTTGTAGATGAAGACCGTTCCCGGTTCGTTCACAGCCGGCAGGTTCAGCACAAAGTTGATCGGGTCGCCGCTCCGGTTCATCCTGACGTGATCGTTGCGGGAGTCTGTGTACCAGTAGGTCCACTCGTCCCAAGCCAGACCCGCCGTCATCGACAGCACGTGCCGCAACAGGATTAGCTGCTTCCGCTCGTCCTCGAAGGCGGGATGGTCGGGAAAGAAGGTGTGGAGGGGCGTGTCCAGCTCTATCAGTCCCTGGTCGAGCGCGATTCCGGCAAGGAGCGACGTGACGCTCTTGGTGACCGAGTGCTGTTCGTGGCGCGTCCCTCGCCCGTAGGTCTTCGGCCGGCCCGACACGGTACGGCCGTCGAAGTACTCCTCGAGCACCAGCTTCCCGTTCCTGACCAGCAGAACCCCGTGGATGTTGACGTAGCTGCCCCGACGGATCCGGTCGACCATCTCTTCGAGTACGTTGACCGAGATGCCTTCATCGGCGGCGTGGCCGGTGGTCCAGCCATCGTCTATCGCCTCCGGGACGGCGTAGGCATGGGGTTCGGGGGAAACGCCCGTAGCGCCCTCGCCGCTGCATGCGGGGATGGTGGCAAGCACCGCTGCCAGAAGACCAAGAGTCTGGGCCTGGCGAGCGCGCAGGAACCAGCCTGGACCGTGTGGCCGTGATGGCATGGTTCGCTGTCGTGCCGTTCCAGTGTCGGGTTGTGATTCCATGATTCTATGCCTCTCTATATCAATCTCGGCCACAAGAACCCACGGCGTACGTTCCGCCGTACTCGAGTCCACCGCGTGCGTCGAGGATACCTTCGGCATTCCGGAAGTTTACCGGTATCCCCTGATCCCACACGAAGGGGGCGTTCTCGAAGACCTCGAAGTGCACGTGCGGGATCCGGCTCTCTTCACCCGTAGCCCCACAGCTCCCGATGAGCTGCCCTGTCGTCACGAGATCGCCTACGGCGACGGGGATGCTCTGGTGCTGAAAGTGGGCATAAAAGGCCACCGTGCCGTCGGCGTGCCGGATCAGCACCCGGTTCTCGTGCCCGCCTTCGCGGTCATCGTCCGTCCAGTGCTCGATAACCTCCTCGATGACACCCTCTCGCGCGGCCAGAACGTCGTCGCCGAGATCGCACCCGAAATCATAGGCGAACCTCGTGCGATGACTCCTGCCCTGAGTCGAGCAGTAGGATTGATGTAGGTAGGTCTCCATCCCTTGCGGGAAGGGCAGGCAGTATTCGGATTCTGCCGGATCGACGAACGTGGCCCGCGCAAGGCACTGTCCGTGCGAGAAGCTGGGTGCCGTCGGTGGCGCGGCCTCGCACGCCCCGAGCACCATCACCGCGCCTATGAACAGCGCGACAATCCAACGGATCGTGTGCAATAGAGTTGTTGTCGCGTGAGTTCTCATGGATCCAATTCCGCTGCGCGACAGAGGCACGCGTCTATCAGCATCAGAAACTCGGTCAGTGAAATCCCAGTCCGAGTGTGAACAGGATGGTGGTGTCCGTCCGCCCGCCGAGGAACATGACCAGATAATCCACGTTCGGGGTGACGTAGAAGTTGCTGCTCAGCCGGAAGTCGTACCCGCTGCCGAATGTCATACCGACGCCCGCGTCGGTGCCGCTGGTCGCAGCGACGCCGAACCCTCCCTTGAAAAAGAGGTCGTGACCCGGGACGCCGGTCGTCTCGTAGAACGGGTAAAGAAGGGCTGTCGCGGTGACATTGGTGCGCGTCGCGGCATCACGGAACCAGGTGATCACCTCTCCGCCGAACAGCACTCGTTTGGTTGGAGTGCCGCCCACCCGCAGATAGGCCGCGCCGCCCCGGACGTCCTCCATCCATCCTCCTCCGCCCAGGCCGCCCGAGAACCACACACCGCCGTGCGTGTCGGGTGGTCGTTGCGCTACCGCGTGGCCCGCGCTCAGCGCCAATCCTGCCAGAAGCAGCCTCAAGCTTCTCATCGTCCCTGTCTCCCTATCTCCCCTCATCTCCCTGATTTCCGCCCATCACCTCCGCTTACCGCTACGTTCTCCCCTCTGGCACGCTGCCGTGCTCAGTGGGTAGATAGCCTTCTGGCGACAACGGTACAGAAGGCCCGTTTTCTGAGCGTCGTGCCCGCCGTTATCTTATAGGTAGCCACATGATTGGCCCGTCTTCCGGCAGCGGAATGGTCGTGTTCCGAGCGCTCGGATCGACCGAGTTGAGCGGTCCGGACGGCGAGGAGCTGTTGTCCATCCTCTCCCGGCCCAAGCTCCTGGGTCTACTCTCGTATCTGGCAGCAGACAGCTCGGGTCCCTTCCATCGCCGCGACACGCTCATGGGCCTCTTCTGGGCCGAGACCGATCCCGAGCGATCGCGAAACGCCCTCAGGCAGTCCCTCTATCATCTGAGGCGCGCCCTCGGCGAGGGCGTGCTGTCGGGGCGGGGGGACGACGAGGTTGGCCTCGATCGCGAGCGCTTCTGGTGTGATGTGGCGGCGTTCGAGGCCGCCATCGAGAGCGGCGGGCGCGAGGAGGCGCTGGAGCTCTATCGAGGAGAGCTGCTGCCAGGCTTCTACGTCTCCAACGCTCCCGAGCACGAACGGTGGCTCGACGGGCGACGGGCCAGTCTACGAGAGAAGGCCACGGTCGCCGCCTGGAGCCTGGCCGAAGAAGCTGAGGCCGGCGGAGATGCTGCGGCTGCCGGCCGCTGGGCTCGGCGGTCCGTCGGAGTCTCTCCGCTCGACGAGGGCCTCGTGCAGCGCGTCATCGAACTGCTCGACCGCCACGGTCACCGATCCGGTGCGGTCCAGGAATACGCGGCTTTCGCCGGCAGACTCGCAGAGGAACTCGACCTGGAGCCCGCCCCGGAAACCCGAGCGCTGGTCGAAGCGGTTCGGTCACGTCGGGCGGTGGAGCGCACCGGGGCAGCGACTCCGACGGAAGTAGACAAGCCGACGGGAGCAGCGGAGCCGACGGGAAAAGCAGAAGCGACCGGAACAGCGGAAGTGACGGCCGAAGATGCTCGCGTGTCGGAGCCGTCTCCACCGCCGCAGCCGGGTGCTCGAGCCGCTCGTTTCCGAAGCCGTGTCCGGAATGCGCGACTGCCCCGGGTGCTGCTCGGCTATCTGCCCGCGTCGTTCATCATTCTGGAAGCGACGGCCCTGTTCACGGATCAGTTTGGCCTGCCCGACTGGGTCTTTCCCGGAGCCCTCGTGCTGGTGGCGCTGGCGCTGCCGGTGCTCGTCGGGACGGCTCTGGCGCAGAGCGTCCCCGATGTCGCTCACGAGGAGCTAGCCCGCCGGGGCCGGCAGCCTTTGCCATCCGTTCGTCGCTCGGAACCGGTCAAGGGGTTTCGACGCTGGCTCACCTGGCGTCGGGCGATAGGGGGGCTGGTCGTTTCCCTGGGCCTGTGGGGTCTTCTCGTGGCCGGATATATGGTGATGCAAATGCTCGGTATCGGCCCCGGCTCCAACCTCATCGCAAGCGGTCTGCTCGAGGAGCGGGAACGCGTCGTCCTCGCCGATTTCGCGAACCACTCGCCGGATTCGCTGCTCGGCGGTGCGGTGACGGAGGCGCTTCGGGTCGATTTGGCGCAATCGCCGGCGATCCGGCTCATGTCACCAAATCAGGTGCACGAGGCGATCGCTCGGATGCGTCGCGAGTCCGGAGCGTCGCTCGACATGCAGTTGGCTCGGGAGATCGCACTTCGTGAGGGTGTGAAGGCCGTGATCGCCGGAGAGGTCAACTCCGTCGGGACGGCCTATGTCCTCTCGGTGAAGCTCATCTCGACGGAGTCGGGAGAAGAGCTGGCCGCCTATCGGGAGACCGCCGATGATCGCGCCTCGATCATCGACGCCATGGACCGTCTATCGAAACGCCTGCGGGCGAGGATCGGCGAGTCCCTCGCGAGCGTGCGACAGAGCAGGCCGCTTCCCAGCGTCACGACCTCGTCGCTGGAGGCCCTGGAGCTGTATGCTCGCGGAGTCGAGCTCTCCTACCGGGGCGATGTGGATGCTGCCGTCCGATTCCTCGGGCAGGCCGTGAGGAAGGACACCGCCTTCGCGGCGGCATACCGAGCGCTATCCGTTCACTACTCGAACGAGGGCATGCCGGCCGCCTCTCAGGCCAACGCGGATCAGGCGTACCGGTTCAGCTCCCGCCTACCGGACGTGGAACGCTATCGAACGGCTGCAGCGTACCATGGTCGGCGCGGTCGGTTCGATTCGGTCGCCTATTACTATCTGCAGCTCTTGGAGAGCTCCGCCGATTCGGTGGTGGCGGCCAACAACCTCGGGGATGCGTACGAGCGTATGGGTCGCTACGAAGAAGCTCTCGAGCGCTATCGGTGGGTCGCCGCCCTTCCTTCCCCTACCGCGGTTCGTTTCTTGAACCTCGCGAGTGCGGCTAGAACCCTGGCCCAGCCCGAGTTGGCGGACTCGGCACTCGCCGTGATGATCGAGCGTTTTCCCGAGAGCTACTACACGAGGTTTACCGATGCGGCCAACGCGTGGTACGCCGGCGACCTGCCGCACATCGAGGGGATCGCTTCCGGGTTGGCGGAGTTGCCCCACGTCCTGGCGAACGCGGATGCTGCGCGGTGGCGGGCCGCCCTCGCGGCCATGAGTGGGCAGATCAACCGGGGCATCGCGCTGGCCGACACGGCGGCCCGGTTCTACGTGGAGGGCGAGCGCCCCTACTGGGCGTACCATGCCCTGCTCTCCCTGCAGCACATGGCTTCGGCCGCGGCCAGGTCGGAGGCTGCCGTGCCATACCTGGACGAGCACGCCCATCTGATACAACGAGACACGGCCCCGACAGACGCGCCTCGCTTCAGGTATCAGAAGCTCGGAATGTTCGCGAATGCCTTCGCGCTAGCCGGCGACCTAGCGAACGCGAGGCGATTGCTGGCCAGCATGGATTCGCTCGTCGAATCCAGCGGCATCCAGCCGAGCGGGATCGGGGAGCACGCGCGGGCTGTGATCGCGCTTCGAGGGCGGAACCCCGAGGAGACGATCGAGCATCTCCGGCGGGCGCGGGCTGCGGAATACGGCCTGCTGCACAACTACTCCCGCCTCCTCCTGGCGGATGCGTACGCCGAGCTTGGCCGGTTCTCCGAGGCCGCTGCCCATTACGACACGGTGAGCAGCACCTATCGCCTCAACTTCGATGACCTCTGGCTCTACGGCGTCCTCCGCCCGATCGCTCATGAGCGCGGGGCCGCGGCTTTCCTCGCATCAGGCGATACAACGACCGCACTCAGACACCTAGGGGAGTTCTTGGAGCTGTGGAGCGCTGCGGATCCCGAGCTCCAGCCTCGCGTGCAGGCCGCGCAGCAGCGTCTCGAGGAGATCCTCGCGGCCCGAGGCTAGTTCCGCCTGGTCCTTTTCCCGCGTAACAGCCCCTACAGGAAGAGACAAGGACCTCCCGACAGCGGCATCTCCGCCTCTGAGCCATCCTTAGGGTGGTCTGATGCATCCGGCTCCCGGCTGGCGCCGTCCCAACGAGCCCCGGGCGACGCGGGCTGAGACCTAGGAGCCCAGCCGCGCCCGCACCGGGCGCCCGCGCAACCGACGTTGCTTTCGCCGGAGGCAACGATGCTCGATCCGCACGAAGCGTTGCACGAAGTCCTTGGCCGCCGGTACGAGATCCTCGAGGTGCTCGGCGAGGGCGGCACGGGCACCGTGTACCTGGCCCGGGAGCAATTCCTCGGCCTATTCCTCGAGATGGAGACCTGGAACGACTACAAGCGCACCTGCCTGCC
>JBDHGL010000113.1:0-4513 GCA_039589875.1 Gemmatimonadota bacterium | reverse complement strand
GCGGTCTTGTTCCACCAGGACCAGGTCTCGGAATGCGAGGGCGTCGTAGAAGGCCTGCTTGACGGCCAGGAGCAGCTCGAACTCCGCCCGCCGGAAATCGGCTTGCTGAGCGTTCAGGTCGAGCTTGGCGCTGTTCAGCTGGGTGAACTTCCGGAAGCCTTCGAAGAGGTTGTAGCGCCCCGTTAGCTGGAAGAAGTAGCTCGTCGATACGATTGCCTGGCCGGTCTGATCCAGTCGGCCCGTGCTCGAGTTCGTATAGCCCCAGCCCGCGTCGAAGCTGGGGAGGAAGTTACCCCACGCATCGAGCCGGTTGTACTCGGCGATGTCCACGTTGGTCTCGGAGATTCTCAGCTCGGGGTTGAGCGCACGCGCGATTCGGATCGCCTCGCTCAGAGTCACCTGACGCACGGAATCCGCACCGGCCACGGTCAGCTCTCTCTCCTGACCGGCCGCCTGTGATGCGGGGGCCAGAGACAGGGCCACCAAGACGGCGGCTTGGCACCAATGGCGTTTCATCGCTTCCTCTCTCCTCCACAGCTGGACGGAGCAACGAGATCCGAGAAAGTCGGATCTCCACTCGAACGGTCGTGACTTCCGGCCTTTGGACGCTCCGGGCAGCCGGCGGGTTGGCCGGCCTTTCTCTTGCATTCCTATTCGTCGAACGCCGGGCGATCAACTCAAGCGCTGGACGACGGGCCCGCACCGGTGCGAACGTTGAGTTAACGTTTCACGGCGCAGGACCGTCCATACATCGACGGGTCCGTGGGCAGGCTCGACGCCCACCGAGCCGCCCGGGTCATCGAATGGCTGCGACAGATGCTAGACGAGCGACAAGCGGTCGAGCAAGCACGCCGCGGCCACGAAGCGGCCTGGCGGTATCTTTACGAGGGCCACGCGGATTTTGTTTTCCGACTGGCCGTGCGGACAACCGGCGATCGAGCGGCCGCGCTGGACGTCGTGCAGGAGACGTTCGCCAAGGCGGCGACCGGCATCCGACGGTTTCGCGGCGAATCCAGCTTTCGAAGCTGGCTGGCTCGCATCGCGATAAACGAAACGACCGACTGGGTTCGCCGCCAGGCGCGGCGGCGGGAGTTGGCGATCGAGAGAGCCGATCACGTCGCGGCGGGTGATCGGCCCGACGAGACGGCGGTACGCAGAGATCTGGCTGAACGCGCGCTGGCGTTCGCTCGCACGCTCCCTCCCCAGCAGCGGGACGCGCTGATCCTTCGGACGAGCGAGGGGTTTACGTACCGGGAGATCGCCAAGGCGCTGCGAACTAGCGAGGGCTCGGTGCGGGTCAGTTATCATCACGCGATCCGCAAGCTGAGAGAGCACTTCGGCGTAGAGCTCTCGGCCCACGGCCGGCCTGCGGAACGCAGCGAGGATTTCGATGAGCTCGGAGCTGAACATTAGCGATTTGCACACGACCGACAGGCTGCCGGAGTACTCGAGAGGCGAGCTCCCTCCGGAGGAGCGGGCATCAGTCGAGGCTCATCTGGACTCCTGTCCGACCTGCCGTGAAGAGCTCGAGCTGCTCGAGGCACTCCTCTCGGCTTCTTCGCCCGAGTTGGATGCATCGACCGCCAAGCGCCTCTACACCCCGCTGCCGGCGGATCGGGAGCGCTTCTGGAGGGCCGGCGTGTGGCGGGCGGCAGCCGGTATCGTGATTCTGCTCACCGGCTACGGGATCTGGCTGGCCGGCCAGACGGATGAGGTCGAGTCGTCGTGGTCGGCTGATGCGGCGCTGGCTGATTGGGATGCAGACCTCGCCGAGCTCCGTCCCGGCACACTCGATCTGAGAGTCGCGCTCGGAGCGAACGGCGGCCCGGCAGCCTGGCCAGAGATGGAGGGAGATGGGATGGAGGGGCTCGAGGGGACATGGGGAGAGATCGAGTGATGAAGCGGTTTCCGCTGTCGGCACGCAAACTGGCCATGGCTGGAGCCCTGTTCGTTGGCCTTGTGGGGAGCTCCGGCCGGCTGGCGGCCCAGGATATTGGACAGGGCCAGCGAGCGGCTGAGCTCACCGATCGATTCGCCGATCGCGTCTCTCAAGCCCTTCGTTTCGACGTGGATCGAAGCGAGCGCTTACGCGCCGCGCTTCAGAGAAGCCGCCAGATGCGCCAGGAGCTGGCGGTGCAGCGACAATCCCTCTTCCGCGAGCTCGCCGAGCTGGCCCGACGCGACCGGGTGGACCAGGAGCGTGTCAACCAGCTCTTGGACGAGATCCTCCGCACGCAGGTGCGAGAGGCGGAGATCAACGTGGACGAGCAAGGCAGGCTTTCGGAGTTCATGGTTCCGCTGGAGCGTGCGCGTCTTCTGTGGATGAGGCAGCGCTTCCTCCAGCAGGCGCGCCGCCAGGGACAGAACCTTCAGCGGGATAATCAGATACGCTCGGGCGATCGTCGGCCACCTCCCGCCGCGGAGCAGCGGACCGTCCCCGACCCGCGGCCCCCTCAGAGCTAGCCCGCCCCGATAGCTGAGCCCACGCGCGGCGCTGCAGGCACGCGGCTACCCCCGCTGGGTGCGCATGTCTCGACTGCCGGCGGAGTCGAGCTGGCTCCGGGCCGTGCCGCGGAGATCGGTGCGACGGCCCTGCAGCTGTTCACCAAACCGCCGCAACGGTGGGCGGAAACCGAGATCACCGGCGAAGCGGCGGCCGAGTTTGGTCGGGAGCGCTCCGCCGCGGCCATTCGCATCGCCGCCTCCCACGACAGCTATCTGATCAACCTCGCGACACCAGACGAGCAGCTTCGTGACCGGTCGGCCCGGGCTTTTCGGGCCGAGTTGGTGCGCTGCGAGAAGCTAGGTCTGGACTTTCTCGTGACCCATCCAGGACATGCGACAGGCCGTGAGCGCCAAGCCGCCCTTCAACAGAACGCGGAGCTGATCGGGCGGACGCTGCGAGCGGTCCCCGGGGCTGTCCAAGTCCTGATCGAGACCACGGCGGGTGGCGGTTCGGCGCTCGGCTTCCGGTTCGAGGAGGTCGCGGCGCTGATCGACGGCCTTCCGAAGGAGGTGCGCGGACGCGCCGGTGTTTGCCTCGATACCGCGCATGTCTTCGCCGCGGGTTACGATCTGAGAGGGGACTATGGCGCCGTCATGAGCGAGTTCGACCGCATCATTGGGCTCGACCGGCTGGGGCTGATTCACTGTAACGACTCGGTGAGCGGGCTCGGGAGCCGAAGAGACAGGCACGCGAACATCGGCGAAGGCGAGCTAGGCGAGGAGGCGTTCGCGGCTCTGATGAGCGATTCGCGCCTGAGGGACGTACCGCGTGTTCTCGAGACGCCCAAGGGGAACGATGCCGTCGCCGCTGACCGGCGAAACCTCGCTACTCTTCGGCGGCTTGCCGGTGCGACGTGAATCGATCTTGCCGCCGTCTCGTCCCGGTCTGACCGACTTCCTACCGCGGCCGGCCCTTCCGGCTTGTTCTCCCGCGACGCTGCCTTCATTATGCTCGCACCAAACAGTGGAAGTCATCAGGAGAGCTTGAATGTCCGAAGACCCCCAACTAGCAGCGCCACAGGAGGCCGTTCTCCCGGAAGGGGGGATGAGGCTGGCCGCCGAGACCCTGGTCATGGAACGGCTTCGTGCGCTTCGCCGTGCCTTGGGGCGGAATGTCGCTCCGCTGGATGTCGTCGTTCGGCGTACGAGCCCTGACTCGCGCAGGCACCTGTTCGAGGAGGCGTGCGAGCTGTACTGGAACGAGCTGAGCTGGGAGGAGACCACCGACGAGGAGATGATCGGCGATCGGGAGCTCACCGAGATGGTGTTCCCCGGCCTCCTCGCCTTCATCGATGCCCTTCTGCCCCTCGGCGAGAGCGGCGAGCCGGATCGCAAGCGTGAGCACAGAGACGTCGCGCACGACTTCCTGCTCTGGCTGGCGGCGCGACTGGTAGAGTTACGAAACGCGAAGATGGCGGGTAACGGCCACCATGCGCGTATCCGTCGAGAGGCGCAGGTCACCGACGAGCTGATCGACCTGATCGCGTATCGTCTCTACTCTTTGACTACCGAAGAGATCGAGGAAGTTCAGGTTCCCTAGCCCCACGTCGTACCCACCCGAGATCGAGTGCTATTGAGCGTGAAGTCGATTGTCTGCATCAAGCGCGTTCCGGATTCCGAGGCGCGCATTCGGGTCGCCGCGGATGGCACAGGCATCGACCCCTCCGGGGTGAAGTTCGTGATGAACCCATACGATGAGTTTGCGCTCGAGGAGGCCATCCGGCTCAGGGAGGCTTCCGGCTCCGGATCGGTGACGGCAATCTCCGTGGGCCCGGAGGAGGCCAAGGAGACGCTGCGGACGGCGCTCGCGACGGGCGCAGATGAAGCGGTGCTGTTGAAGGCCGACGGCTCGACGGACGGGCTGGCGGTTGCGCGAGCGTTGGCCGAGGAGATCGGCGGGCGGGAGTACGACCTGATCTTCTTCGGAAAACAGGCGATCGACGACGACAACATGCAGGTACCCGCGATGGTTGCCGAGCTGCTGGAGCTGCCTTGCGCCACCGTCGTA
>JBDHGL010000112.1:0-4554 GCA_039589875.1 Gemmatimonadota bacterium | reverse complement strand
CCAGGCTCAGGACCGTGGCCTCGGCCGACGTCTCATGCAGCATGGCATGAGCTCCTTGATCGAGCAGGGTCACGAGCGTCAGCAACTAGTGCAGGCGGCTTACCACAACCGATCGCTCTGCCTGTATGCCAAGTTGGGCTTCGTCGCCAGCGAGATGCTTTCCAATATGACCGGCGATGCGATCAGGGCCGAAGTCCCCGGTCGCGCGGTGCGCCCGGCCGCTGGCGTTGACGCGGATGCCTGCAACGCGCTCTGCCACGCCGTACACGGCTTTGACCGGGCTGGCGAGGTCTCAGGAGCCATCGGGCAGGGCACGGCCTCGGTGGTGGAGAGCGGAGGCCGGATCACCGGCTACACCACCGGAGTCGGTTTCGTGGGTCACGGCGTGGGCGAGAGCAACGATGACCTCAAGGCGCTGATCGCGTCGGCCGACGAGTTTGCTGGCCCGGGTATCCTGATTCCGACGGGCAACGGCGAGCTCTTTCGTTGGTGCCTCGAGAACGGACTCAGATTGGTGCAGCAATTGGTCCTGATGGATACGGCGCCCTCGGGCCCGCCGAACGGAGCCTATTGGCCTTCCGTCCTCTGCTAAGCACGGTTTGCCGCCCCAGAGTTGAGCCTGGTCCGGCTCCATACAGTTGCGAATGGTGGGGATCGGGTCGCTAACGTCTTCCCGCAAAACCGGCGTATCCGGCGCGGACGCGCGGAGTCAACGCTCAGCTCCCACAAAGGAGGAACCATGGGAGAGGCCGGACAGCGGAAGACGCTCTTTATGGGTGTCGGCGCACTGATCGTGCTTTGGGGGGCCATCGGCGCCTTCGACGTGGGCAATCTCACTTTCTCGGGCTACCAGACCGACGGCAACAACACGATCGTCCAGATCACCTCCGGTAGCCCGGCGGAGGCCGCGGGCCTCCAGGTCGGCGATTACATCCGGAGCATCGGCGGCGTATCCATGGAGGATACGAAGGCGCTGATCAGCCGCGGGAGGCCGGAGGTCGGTGAGGAGCGGGTCTTCGTCGTGGAGCGGAGCGGCGAAACGGTCGAGGCCAACCTCCAGTACGCCGCCCTGCCGGGCAATCAGAAGGGCGTCACGTACGGGGCCACGCTGATCGGCCTCTGCTACCTGTTCTTTGGCCTGTGGGCCTTCTCGTCGGCCCCGACACGGAGCACGAAGCTGCTCGCGCTGCTCGGGCTCCTGTTCGCCCCGGCGTTCGTCACCGGGCCCTACATCTCCTCGGCGGCACTCCGAAACCTGACCGGCGGGATCATCACGACAGCGATCATCATCGGTTTCGCGGTCCTGCTCGACTTCGTGGTGTCGTACTCGTCGGATAAACCGACCAACAAGCGCCTCATCTATGGTCCTGCATGGCTCGTGGCGCTGATCACCCTGGCTTTCGTGATCATTCAGCCGGCCAGCACAAGCGGAGTGAACGTCTTCTTCCGAGTGATGTTCGGCCTGTTCGTCGCCGGCTACTTCGGCCTCGCGCTGATCTCGATCATCCGCAACTTCCTGCGGGCGACGCCGGCCGCGCGGAGCGCCGACGGGCTGGGGTTGATGCTGCTCGGCACCCTGATCGGGCTTCTCCCGATCACCATCTCATCGATCGTCGGCCTCCTGGCGCCGACGGTAGTGCTGCCGGGATCGCAGTACTACTTCCTCACTCTGATCCTGATTCCGATCACCTTCGCGGTGGCGGCGATCAAGAGCGCCCAGACCGAAGCTCCGGCGGCTGCGCCGGCTGGCGGTGGGCTGGGCGTGTGACTCCCGGCATCGCAGACGTGACCGGCCGAGGGTCGACAAGTCGGTGGCGAAGAAACTGAACCCTGAGGGCGGTCCGTTTGGGTGACCGTGCCGCTCGCCGCCAAGCGGAGAGCCTTTGCATACTCAAAATCGGCGATCAACGCATGCGACTCGGTCAGCGCCACACCATTGCCTAGAGGGTCAACCAATGCTCAGGCCCATGACGTACAAGACCATACCGTTGCGTACAGGTGGGTAGGTTGCACTACGATACTGCAAACACACTCTGTCGCGGGTGCAGGGCAGGCGGAGTGCGGGCATCAGGATGTGTGGCAGGAGGGGCACCGGCCACAGCGTAGAGGCTCCCAGGAGGTGACCTATGCGTACGATCCGGAAGTTCATCATGGTTTTGGCGTGTGCTGGAGCAAGCATCATCGTCGGGGCTCCCAGTTCGCCAGCTCATGCTCAAGACGAGCAGCCGGCCGCCCAGGGGGAATTGATGAGCCCGGCGCAGTTCTTCGAGGAGGTCTACCGGAACGCGGAGTTGCGGGAGAGCCTAGCCGCGGAATGCGAGACCGGAAAGTCGCAGACTGTTCCGATCCTCCTGATCTGGAATCCAAAGGCGGGGGAATGGCAGGTCAAGACCCCGCGCACAGTTAAAGTCGAGGCGGGAGACTGTGTTCGGTGGATCAGCAACACCACAGCATGGGAGGTCGAATTCCTCGGCCCCAGTCCGGCTCTAACCCCGTTCGAGACTTTCGAAGACCCTGAATGGCAGTTCGACCCGAGCAATCCTGGCGGGACGATTCGTGAGGATGCCGACGGTTTCTACAAGTACGACGTCAGGGTCACGGATCCCAACGGGAACTTGATCGAGATAGATCCTTGGGTCGACGTCTAGCGGTCAGCCGTCCGATGTAGTCTCGTCGGCTACCAGGGACTGGAACGTTGGGTCGTCGAACAGCGGCCAGAACCACCAGTCCTCGGCAAGGTAGAGCCGGAAGCCCGGACGTGCTTCAACGAACCGTTCGAGCAGGCGAAGGGCTTCGTCGCGCTCACCCAGATTCAGACGAGCCTTCGCCTCATAGTAGAGTACGAACGGGTCGTCGGTCACGGCCTCGTGCGCCCAGCGAATGACACTGCGGGCGCTGTCGGGCAGATCGGCGGCCGCGAGGACGGCGGCCATCTTCATCCGGTGCGATGCCAGCTTGTCGGGCGGTTCCACTTGCTCGAGCAAGTGGAACGCCTCCCAAGCCTGCTCGAGCGAGGCGTTCAGCCTCGGCGAACCGAAGAGGATCAATCTGATCGCCGCGAACCGCCTTTTTTCTGAAAAGCGACGGTAGCCCTCGTTCGTCCAAAAGACCGCCTCGGCGAACTCCTCCGAGTCCATGGCCACGCGCGCAGCCCAGTAGTAGATCTCCTGGGCCTCTTCGAGGAATGCGTCTGCCGCGAGCGCTCGGGCGATCGCGACGCGAGCTCGATCGAATCGGCCCGTATAGACTAGCAGCTCACAGAGCGCCGCCCATGCGCGCGCCAGAGAGGAGTTCATGGCCAGCGCGGCCTCGAGGTCCGCAAAGGCGAGATCGAGGGCTGCGTTCTCCGCCTGCCCATCCCCGCTCCGGCCGATCCAACCGTTGAGGGTCCCCCGCAGCTCGAGAACTCTCGGGTCGCCGGGGGCGAGCTCGAGCGCCCGCTCGGCGTGTGCGAGGCCCGAATCGATCGCCGTGCGGTCGTAGGACTCCGGCGAGCCGGCCGGCAGCTTCGCGAGGCGGGCGACGTTCCAGCCCCGTTCGAGAACCGGAGCTAGCCAATCCGCGTCCGCCGCTTCCGCTTCGGCCAGCAGACTGTCGGCGCGTCCATAGAATTGCGCGGCTCCCTCCGCGTCGCCTCCCGCCCTCAACAAGTCTCCGTCGTCGGCGACGAGCTTGGCCCGCTGCACGAGTCCCCAGGCATCTGGGCTGTCCGTGCCAGCCTTTAGGTCGCGGATCCGGATCTCCTCGCCGAGGCGTTCTCGCAGGAAGAAGGAGACCTCGTGCGCCAGGTCGTCCAGGAGCGGCAGCACATCGGACTCGGCCCGCTCGAGCCGCCTGCCGCCGATGTGGGCGCTCGTCGCTGCGTCGATCACCTGCACGTGAACGCGGATTTGATCCCGACCTCGGATGACGCTGCCCGCGACTATGGTGCCAGGGCGGAGTGCCCTCACGATGCTGTCGACCGTGACGCCTGTGTCCCGATACGGCTTTACGCCGTTGCGGGAGATGACCTCGAGTTCCCGTACCTCGTTCAGCTGGGCGATGAGCTCCTCCGTAAGCCCGTTTGCCAGGTACGCAAGATCTTGATTCCTGCTGTGGTCGTCGAAGTAGAGAACGGCGATCCTCCGAGGGTCGAGATCGAGCGAGCTCAGGGCCACAGCCGACTCACCATCCACCGTCACCGTGCCCTGACTGCCGAGCCACGCTGAAGCCCAACGGGCGATCTCTGCACGGCCCACAAAGGCGACGGCAACGGCGAGCGCACCCACCGCGATGCCCAGCCGAAATCGGCTACTCGTCCGTTCGCGGGTCGGGGCGGTTCCCTCGTCGGTCGCCGTGAGGCCCAAGGTGGGAGGCCGGGTGCCGGGCGTCGCGCCGGCGAGCGCGGTCCCTCGTTTCTCGGCTACCGCTCCCGGTGCCTGAGTACCCGTGAGCGCCGCCGCGAACTGATCCGCCGTATCGAACCGGTCCTTCGGCTCCATCGCCAGCGCTCGCTGGACGGCCTGCTCGATCTCCAGGGGGATGCCGTCCACAAGACTGCTCAGAGGAGGCGGC
>JBDHGL010000111.1:0-4679 GCA_039589875.1 Gemmatimonadota bacterium | reverse complement strand
CCGATGCCGATGATGAAGACGGCGGGCGAGACCTCTTGCAGAATCCTCTCTTCGCGCTGCTTGCGCGGCAGATCGGGATAGCGGTCGAGGATCTCTTCGGCGTGCAGGAACGTCAGCTCCTCGGGGAAGTCCGGGAACTTGTCCGTGCGCAGGCCGGGGAACTCCTCCTGGGCCATCTGGCCCGCCCCGCGGATCACCTTCCAGATCCTCCGCACGACATCCTCGAGGAATTCGAGGTTGCGGTCCTCCATGCCGATGACCCGCTCCCAGTCCCACTGATCCACGTACGAGCTGTGGTCGTGGTCCAGGAAGTAGTCCTTGCGGACGGCCTTCATGTCCGTGCAGATGCCCTCTCCCACGCGACAGCCGAACTGCTTCAGGGCCATCCTCTTCCACTTCGTGGCCGCCTGCACCACCTGGGCCTCGATCGGCCTGTCCAGGCCGAGGCCACATGGAAACTCCACCGGCGTGCGCGAGCCGTCACGATCCAGGTAGTCGTTGACGCCGCTGTCACGATCCACGATCAGCGGGACCTGGACCATTTGGAGGTTCAGCTCCCGGCAGAGGTTGTCCTCGATGTACTGCTTTATCGCGAAAACGGCCTTCATCCGCTCCATCGGCGGCTGGAGCGGTTCGTAGTCCGTGGGGAGGATCCGCTCGACTTCCGCGTACGTGCTGATGCCGGGACCGGCCAGATCCGCTGTCTTGTCAGCCATCGCTATACCCCTAGTCGTCGGTTGGAAAGGAACCGCTCCGAACCTGCTGCGGTCGCCCGGGAACGACTAGTGGTGAAGCTCTGGACGCGTCGTGTGGGGAGACCCCCTACGCCTGTTGCGCCCTCCGCATGAGCAGCATGAGAACGATGCCGATCAGGATGAGGGCCGGCACATCACCGAACATGTTCGCCTTCTCGACTGGATCCTTGAGCGCCTGCCACAGCATGATCAGCCCGTGCACCAGGCTGGACCATGCCGTGAACCAGATCAGGCTGGCGTTTTGGGCGGGGTCCTTCGAGGCCCGGATTAGGAAGATGCCGAGCACGGCGTACACGCCGATGATCATCTGCTCGTACTCCGACTGCCTGGGCTCCCACATGAAGCCGGCCGGCCAGATCATCGTCAGCGGAAGCAGGCCGACCAGAAAGATCATGCCGACGACGAGAAGGGCGATCCGAAGGGGCTGATTGGGGGCGTCAGACATCGCTCCTGCCTTGTTGAGGGCTCGGGGGCTGGATTACGGCGCAAAACTTGTCCTGGCGCCAGATAGGGGGCAAGCGCAGGTTCACGCCAGGACGAAGATCATGTGCGGCGGCCGGCCAGCCGCGATAGGAGTCATGATGGTCGAGAATCCCCCTGCAGGATACCAGCGCATCATCCCCTACCTGATGTACGCAGACGCGGCGGCCGCGATCGACTTCCTCTGCGAGGCATTCGGCTTTGAAGAGCGCTTCCGCTTGCCCGGTCCCGGCGGGGTCGTAGGCCATGCCGAGATCGGCTATCAGGACAATGTCGTCATGCTGGCCAACGTGACGGAGCAGACGGGGCACGCCAGCCCTCGGGACCTGCCGGCCCGTCACGGCACGGTCCTGTGCTACGTCGACGACGTGGACGGGCATTACGAGCGGGCGAAAGCTGCGGGGGCGAAGATCGTCGCGGAGCCGGAGGACAAGTACTACGGCGACCGGATGTACTCGGCCGCGGACCCAGAGGGCCATCAGTGGTTTTTCGCGACTCACACGCGGGACGTCCCACTCGAGGAGATGATGCCGCCGGAGGCATGATCTCCAAACGGGCGGCAGCACCCGGGGTCCCCGAGTGACCGCGGGCGGGGTCGAGCTCCCAGACGCCATCGTTCGCACGTGGCGAACGAACAACCGTGTCACGGTCTATCTGCTCGAGAACCTCCCTGACGAGCTCTGGCCGCTGAAGATCCCCGGCGCGCCGCGGCGAACGATCCGGATGATCGCAGGCCACATCCACAACTGCCGCTGCATGTGGATCAAGACGCTGGGGATCAGACACGGCATCGCCCCCCCGGCAAGCGTCGATCGTCACCGGGTCACTCGAGCTCAGCTCATCCCCGCCCTCGGACGAAGCAGCGATGGGATCATCCGGCTCCTCGAATTCGGCCTTGCGGAGGGAGGCAAGATCCCGGGATTCCCTCCGGACATAGTGCATTTCGGAACCTACCTGGCCACCCATGAGGGCCACCATCGCGGGCAGATCGTAATGGTCGCCCGTCAGCTCGGGCACCGGCTTCCAGCCGACGTGACGGCCGGACTCTGGCAGTGGTCCAAGCGCTCCAGGGAAGCGTGACGTCGGACCCTAGGGACCGGTTCGCCCGCCCGCGAGACCAGGCCGCAGACCCGCGAGACCGGTTCTCCGACCGCGTCGAGGACTATGCGAGGTATCGACCCCGCTATCCCCGAGCTCTCGTATCGGTTCTTCGCGAGGAGATCGGCCTCGCACCGGAGTGGAGGGTAGCAGACGTGGGCTCCGGTACAGGCATCTCGGCCGAGCCGTTCCTGGCCAACGGCAACGCCGTCTTCGGCATCGAGCCCAACGCTGCCATGCGAGCGGCGGCCGAATCACTTCTGGCCGATCGATCGGGCTTCATCAGCGTATCGGGCAGCGCGGAACGCACCACGCTCGCCGCCCGCAGCGTGGATCTCGTCCTCGCCGCGCAGGCGTTTCACTGGTTCGACGTGGAGGCGGCGCGGTCCGAGTTCGACAGGATCCTCGAGCCGCAAGGCTGGGTCTCGCTAGTCTGGAACACCAGAAGGCTCGCGTCGACCGGGTTTCTGAAGGACTACGAGGAGCTACTCCGGCGGTTCGGAACGGACTATCAGAGCGTGAGGCACGACACCCGGCGTGACGCCTTGCTGAACGACTTCTTCCAGCGCGGCTTTCGCCGTCGGCTGCTCGACAACCACCAGGATCTCGATCGAAGAGGCTTCGAGGGAAGGGTACTCTCCTCCTCGTACACCCCCGCGGCGAACGACCCTCGCCGACCCGCCATGCTCGAACAGCTGGGCCAGATCTTCGATCAGCATCAGACGGATGGCGCTGTCCGATTCGAGTACGACACGGAGATCTACTTTGGCCGGCTCGGCGGCTAGGTCAGGCAGTACCCTTCCAGAGGACGTAGGCGGCCATTGCCATCACCATTAGCGGTACGATCGGTTCGTTGGGCTGAAGCGGGAAAAGGGACGGATCGTCTACCGTGAGGTGTACGTAGGTAGCGACCAGCATGATGCCGATGACGGCCAGGCTGGCCAGCCGGACAAGCCTCCCGGACAGCAAGAGCGCTCCCAGCGCGATTTCGACAAACGGGACGCTCCACCTGGAAACCTCATAGAGAGGTAGGCCGGCAGCCAGAAGCTGGCCGGACCACGCTTCGGCGAGGGCCGGCACGACGATCTTCATCGCGCCGGTCATCACGAAGAGGACTCCGAGCACGAAGCGAACGTATGCGACGAGCCTCTTGCCGCCGGTCTCCTCAACCAGACTCACGATGCTCTCCTGCTCCTCGGGCCCTACTGCACGAAAGCCCCGCCAGGCGGGGCTTTCGTCCTACGAACTCCGACGGCGAAAACCGTCGGTAACGGTGGTTGGTGCAGGCGCTCTGCCTACTGGCAGCCCTCCATCATCGCATTACCGATCCTCAACCGGGATCATGATGTGAGCGTAGGGCGTGTTCGGCCACATGACCCACGGACCGCCGTTCCGATGGTCCGTCGAGATTCCCTCGAGCATGCTCTGATCGGGGACGATGATCATGAGGTGGGCACCCAGATCGGTGACCCAGTCTTCCGGTCCCGTCGGCTCGGTGGCATACGGGTCGCTGTTGCTGACCGGCGAGTCGCCCTGAAGCATGTACGCGAAGCCGATCGACTCGTACGTCGGCTCCGTCTGGTTGATGTACGCGTGGAGGAAGTTTCCCCACTCCTCGGTGATGCACCAGGGATCCGTACCCTCAGTATCGGGCCGATCGGGGAGACAGGTCCACTCGTTCGTGCCTTCTTTCAGCACGTTCATGGTCCAGTCTGTGATGGTAGCGTCCTTCGAGATGGACGCCGGACCGGCGCTCATGGCGCTCTTGATCTGCTGCTTCACTTCTGGAGAAGCGTACTCGGCTTCTTGCGCCATTGCCCAAGCGGGAGCGGCCACGAGAACCACCAGGGCGAGGCGGATTGAACGTCGAAACATCAGCACCTCCTGAAAACGGGGGACACACACGGAGGCCCAACGTAGGAGAACCGCCAGTGTTGGACAACTTTCAGTCAGTCGCCGTTTCGCGTTTCTCGCTTGATCACTCCGTCCAGCGAGTACGCGCCGGCCCCCAGCGCACTGAGGAGGAGGAAGAAGAAGGAGTAGAAAGCGACCTTCTCGCCGCCGTTCTCCCAAGGAAAGAGGCCTCTGCCCGGAACGTGCGCCCAAAAGTACGCAACGGCCATCTCGCCTGACGCGATAAACGCTGCGGGGACGGTGAAGAGGCCAAGCATGATGAGCAGGCCGCCGAAGAACTCGATGATCCCCGCGGCCCCGTACCGCGACATGAGCTCGGCGGTGCCGCCATCGCGGAAACCGCCGAACCAGCCCAACAGCTTTTGAGCGCCGTGCATCCAGAAGAGGAAACCGATGGCGATCCTCGAAATACCGAGCACGCTTCGCTGGATT
>JBDHGL010000110.1:0-4725 GCA_039589875.1 Gemmatimonadota bacterium | reverse complement strand
TACCGGCGGCAACATGTCGGAGGCGGCGCGGCAGGCGGGCATCGACCGGACTACGTTGTACCGCCTTATGGAGAAGCACGAGCTGTCGCGTGGCGCCTTCGTAGCGTAAAGAAGCGTGAAGCTGGATCTCTCGGCGAACGCCCAGCTTCTGGCGGAGCGGCTACGGCGCTTCATCCGCGGCGGCCCTTCCGGTGCGCGGAATCCGGACCCCGTCGGCGATATCGGCCCTTCCGAGCTGGAACCCAAGGAATATTCGGAAACAGATCTCGTGCGGCCGAACGAGCTCGTCGATCTCTCAGAGGCCTGGTCGGCCCTCGAGGCCGTCCGCGAGGAGATTGAAGACGAGGTGCTAGAGCCGAGTACGCGGGCCCGTCAGCACGCCTGTCTGGATCGAGCCGCTCGCCAACTTGCGCAGGTCGCCGTCACCCAGACCGTCTACTCCAACCATCGAGTTATCGAGGAGATCTCGCACGACATCCGCTCGCCGCTCAACTCGATTCTCTTGCTGGCGGACTCCCTGCACCAAGGGCACGCCGGGCCGTTGAACGCGGTTCAGAAGCGGGAGGCAGGCGTTCTCTACACGGCAGCAGTGACCCTCGTACGACTCGTCAACGACCTGATGGATGCCGCCCGGCTGGCTTCCGACCGACACGAGATCACGAGGACTCCTTTTTCGCTGAGCACAGTGCTGGCCGAGACCCGCAACCTCGTGGCCCCTCTGGCTGCGCACCGATCCGTCCACCTTTCCTTCGGACCCGCGACGGGCCGGCGTGTCGGCGATCGCCAGCTACTTGGCAGGGTCATGCTCAACCTCGCCTCCAACGGGGTTGAGGCGGCTGGCGAAAGCGGAACCGTGGTGCTGCGAATCGACGAATCGGACGCACAATCGTTGCGGGCCCACGTTCGCGATACGGGTCGCGACGCCGACTTGGAGCGTCTGCGCGCGCTGGTCGCGGAGAGCGGTGATTTCTATCCGCGCCATGATCAGGGGTGGACTCGCGGCCTCGGCCTGGCGATCTCCGGCCGGTTGGCGCGGGCGGCGGGAGGGGAAGTTACGGTCGAGCGTGTCCTCGACGGTCAAACTCAGTTCACGGTCTATCTGCCGTTCGAGGAGGCGTAGGCACGGGAGCGCCGGCGCTCACTCGACCAAGTGGGCGTCGCTCAGAGCAGCCGCGAGCCGCCGTCCACGAAGAGCACCTCTCCTGTCACATACTCGGCGTTGTCCAGGTAGAGAACGGCCTCGGCTACGTCTTCCGCTCGACCGACGCGGCCCAACGCCGTGCGGGCGGCCGCTGTAGCACGCTCGCTCGCTGAGCTGCCCTCGGGTAGGAGAACCGGTCCAGGCGCTACCGCGTTGACCCTGATCTTCGGTGCCCAGGCCCTGGCGAGACTTCGAGTGAGGCTGACCAAAGCCGCCTTGCTCGCCAGGTAAGGGGCGTACCCCGGCCAGGCATCGCCCACGCCGCTGTCGGTGATGTTGATGATGCTTCCCCCATCGTCTCCCATCGTTCGGGCCGCGGCGACCGAGCAGAAGAAGGGCGCTCGGGTGTTGAGTGAAAACAGGGCGTCCCAGTCGGTGGTGGTGACGTCTTCCGGCCGGGCGTGCGGGAAGGCCGCGGCGTTGTTGATCAAGAGGTCGAGGCCTCCGAGCCGCTCTGCCGCTTCTGCGAGAAGCCGATCGGGAGCCTCCGGCTCTAGAAGGTCAGCGTGGACGATGCTGGCTCGTCGGCCGAGGTCCCGAATCTCCTCGCCCACCTCCGCCGCGGCGCTATCGGACGACGAGTAGTGGATCGCGACGTCGTAACCGGCTCTTCCGAGCGCGACGGAGATAGTCCGACCGACGCGGATCGCTCCACCCGTTACAAGCGCGCGCCGGGAGGCCATGCGAGGTCAGGGAACGTCGATCGGGGGGCTCAGGTCCGGGCGGTATGCCATGTCACTGATGCTCGGGTGGGGCGATCGACTTCACGGCAATCGCCTTTGCGGGGATGCCGACTGCTACGCGGTACGGCTCGACGCTGCGTGTCGCGAGCGCCTTGGCACCGACCATCCCCTGGACGCCGATGTGAACGCCGGCGAGCACCGTGGCTCCGAATGTGATGCGCACGTTGTCCTCGAGCACGGTCTCGATGTTCTTCACGTCGACGATGTCGTCGATCGAGTGCGTGTGGCTGAACACGGAGGCGTAGTCCGAGATCGAGACGCGGTTGCCGATCCGGATCCCTCCCCGGTCGTCCAAGAGAACGTTGCGATGAACGACGACGTCGTCTCCGACCGTGAGGTTGTATCCGAACGATACCTCGACGAAGTGGAAGCACTTGAAGTTGCGCCCGACCCTCTTCAGGACGTACGGGGCGAGGAGCCTTCGAAACAGGACGCCGATGTGGATGTTGCCGCCGAGCGGAGAGCGATCGAACATCTGCCAGAGCCAGATCAGCGGCTTCCGCGGATAGTACCGCTCCTCGTCGATGTCGTGATAGTACTCAGGCTCGAGCGTGGCACATCTCGGGTCGAGGTTCCGCAGCGTGACTCGGGTAGCGGTGGGCAAGCGCGACTCGTCCACGCCATGCAACTGGGGGTAGTAGAGATCCCTCAATACCTCCGCGCAGAGCTCGCTCCGATCGCACGCCGGGTCTTCCAGACGCTCTGCGAGTTCTGCCAGCCATTCGTCGCACAGGTCGACCGCTTCCTCCGTGGGCGCGAGCTGTTTAAGCGGTCTCAGAGCCATCTCTCTTACAAACCTTGGGGTTCCAAGCGATCGGGCTCGTGAAGTTGCCCGGTGAAGGTCCATGGTGTCAACGAACTCCCGTGCGCCAGCCCTCTTGACACGAGAGAAGTCGAGGTTCTAGCTTGCCTTAGGTTAGTTGAGAATGGGTCTCAATCTCAAGTAATAATCGTTCTTGATAGATGACTGACATGCTCCCGATGCAACGACTCATGAATCGAATCCGGCAGCGGTCGATCGGTGTTACAACGATGGCCGCGTTCGGCTTGGCGTTCACCTCGGTCAGCTCGGTTGGTGCCCAGGAGAGAGAGTCCCCCGTTCGGGAGATGGGGGTGCTAAAGGGACAGGTCATCGCGGCCGAGTCGGACGCCTCGCTCCAGGGCGCGGACATCTTTGTGGAGCGCGCCTCGGATGGCCGGACATGGCGCACAAAGGCAGGGGGCGGCGGACGCTTCCGGATTCCCGGCCTAGATGCTGGCGAATACACTCTGCGCCTTTCTCTGCTCGGCTGGCGGGAGCGAACCGAGCGCCTCCTGATGGAGCCGGGGAGGGAGCGTGACCTCCTCTTCGAGCTCTCGCCCAACCCGATACCGGTGGAAGCCGTGCAGGTCCTTTTGAATCGCACGCGGCTCGTCACGCCGGGGAGCGACCTTCCGGGGTCCGCTCAATCGTTGGGCGGCGAGGAGCTCGGCAGGTTGAACTCCCTGTACGGCGACGTGCACAAGGCGGTCCTGGACTTGCCCGGTGTGAACGTGCAGGAGGAGGAAGGCTACGGCCTACGGCCGAACATCGGCCTCCGCGGAACCGGCTCGGAGCGCTCCTCCAAGATCACCTTGATGGAGGACGGCGTGCTGATCGCTCCCGCGCCGTACGCTGCTCCGGCTGCGTACTATTTTCCGCTGATCGGTCGCATGGAAGCCGTCGAGGTTCGTAAGGGCTCGAGCCAGATCAAGTACGGCCCCCGGACGATCGGAGGAGCCCTGAACCTGGTCTCGAGGTCGATCCCGAATCGTCTCGAAGCGAGTGCTGCCATCGCCGGCGGTCAGAACGGAACGGGGAGGTTCTCCGGAACACTCGGCGACTCCTACAGCAACCTCGGCTGGCTGGCACAGGCGAACCTGATTCGCACCGACGGCTTCAAGCGGCTGGACGGAGGCGGTGACACGGGGTACGACCTCCAGGACTTCCTCGTGAAGCTCCGCGTCAACACGAACCCCGATGCAGCGGTCTATCAGGCGTTCACCGTCAAGCTGGGCTACTGGAGCCAGACTTCCGATGAGACCTACTTGGGAATCACCGACGAGGACTTCGGACTGACTCCCGACCGCCGGTACGCCGGCTCCCAGGAGGACGTGTTCAACGGAGATCAGCAGCAGTACCAGCTCCGACATTACATCCAGCCGGCCGAGGCGCTGAACGTCACCACGACCGTGTATCGTAACGACTTCAGCCGTAACTGGTACAAGCTGCAGAGCGTTCTCGGTAACGGGATCGGCAAGGTGATGGCCGATCCGGATCGGTTCGCCGGGGAGCTTGCCATCCTTCAGGGGGCGGAAAGCGGGGCAGACGCGCTTCAGGTCCGAGCCAACAACCGTTCTTACTACGCCAGCGGAATCCAGTCCGTCCTTGGCATCGAAGCGAGGACCGGTGCGGCCTCGCACGGAGTCGAAGTCGGCATCCGGTACCACTCGGACCAGGAGGACCGCTTTCAACATCAAGACGGCTACGAGATGGAGGGCGGCCTGCTCTCCCTCACCAGCGCCGGTGCCCCCGGCAGCCAATCGAACCGGGTCAACGACGCGTCGGCCTGGGCCTTCTACGTGCAGGATGCGATCGCGCTCGGAGATTGGACGTTCATTCCAGGCCTCCGCTACGAGGCGATCCGCTTCGACAGCGTGGACTACGGCACGGACGATCCGACACGCAGCGCGCCCTCCGTTGACCAACGCCAGAGCCGGGTCGCAGCCCTGATCCCGGGTCTCGGCATCAACTACCGGGTG
>JBDHGL010000109.1:0-4793 GCA_039589875.1 Gemmatimonadota bacterium | reverse complement strand
CGTGAAGCAGAGTTGACGACTGTTGTCGTTGTTCCCTGTTACAACGAGTCGGCTCGCTTCGCCGACGAAGTGTTCGCGAATTTCGCGGTTTCACATCCGGGAGTCCAGTTCGTTCTGGTCGATGACGGAAGCACCGACAGCACCGGAGAGATCCTCGCTTCCCTAGCCCGACGAGATCCGGAACATTTCACAATTCTGAAGCAACAAGAGAATCGGGGTAAGGCAGAGGCAGTGCGCGCCGGGATGCAGCTGGCGTTTGGTCGCGTGCCGACTTACGCCGGCTACTGGGACGCCGACCTTGCGACCCCTCTCAGCGAGATTCTCGAGTTTGCCAAGATCCTTGAAGAGCGCCCGGAGATCGAAGCGGTCTTCGGCTCCCGGGTCAAGCTCCTCGGCCGCTCCATCCGGAGAAACGCCCTGCGCCATTACGGCGGGCGCTTGTTCGCGACGCTCGTTTCGCTCACCCTAGACCTGGGCATCTATGATTCCCAGTGCGGAGCCAAGCTCTTCCGCGTTTCCCCCGAGATCGAGCGGCTGTTCCGTGAGCCCTTCCTTACGAACTGGACATTCGACGTCGAGATCCTGGCACGACTGACTCGAGCGCGACAGGCAACCAATGGACCTGGTCCGGACGAAGTCGTCTTCGAGCGCCCGGTGGCCACTTGGCACGACGCGCCTGGCTCGAGCGTCAGCGCCTTCGACTTCTTCCGGGGCGTTGTAGAGTTGGCCAGGATCCGCCGCGCGTACCTGAAGTAGGGGTCAGCGTCGATCCGGGAGCCTCCGAGGTGGCCACTCTCGCTCGAGATCCAACGGCAGGCCGGTTACCGGGTCGGTCGTGGCCCCGCGATAGGCGCGAAGGGCTTCGCACGCAGCTTCGTTGTCGGGCGACTGGCCGTCCGGTGGTACCTCAAGCAGCAGAGCGCGTGGCTCGAAGATCGTGACGAGCGAGAGGTCGGCGCAGCGAGAGACGAGCTCGGCGGCCAGGTCGAGCTCCGTGTTCTTGACATGGCTGATCAGCAGGTGCGTCACCCCTTCTCCGCGCAAACTCGCGAGACCGACCGAGTCTGCCATGGCGGAGCTCAGGACGCGGCTCCTGCTCACCGTCATCCGGTCCGTGTAGAGATTCAGTGTCGCCGGCCTGCCACTGAACACGACCGCATCGTCTGGAAGCTCGCTTCCGACGTAAGCGACTGCGCGGAAAAAGGATTCAGAGTCCCGGCTCAGACAGCTCTCGTCTGGCGGCCTCGAGCCGCGCTCGCACGCGGCCGCTCTTCGTACCAGCCTTGTCGACTCTAGGCCGCCCCCGACCGCCATCGTGAGCGCAATTATCGTCATGGCCGCCGGGGCCAGCCTGCGGGACACGCGCCCGACGATCGCCTCGCACCCCAAAAGGACGGCCGGCGCGATGAGCACCAGAAGCGGCACGATGAACCGGGACGAGAACCACGGCCAAACAGCGAGAATCGCGCCGTACGCGAGTAGGTAGTACGCCGCCGGCCGCCAGTGGCGATAGAACAGCCACAGACCTGCAGCGCCCGCCAGAGCAGCGCCTCCGCCCAACACCAGGTTGTCGACGACCGTGCCATCCACGGCCGGCAGCATCAGCGAGTGAGGAAAGACGGCGGCGATGTATCTCGGCACGTGGTGCGCGATCCGGACGAGGAATTGCCTGCCAACGGATCGAGGCTCTGCCTCCATGCCGAGCACGAAGTCCGAGCCGTACATACCGTCGACAGCCCCGGTCGGACCCACGAATGACCACAGGAGCCAGGAACCGACCGTCGCTGCCGAGACGGCGGTAAAAACGGCTGCGACGCGGAGGCGGCGCTCCTGGACCCAGTGAAGAAAAAGCGCGGGAAGAAGAGCGATCCCCAACCCGCGCGTCAGCGCTGCGAGGATGGCCAGGCCGCCGGCCCACAATCGACGACCGCCGCTCGACGGCGAACTTGCAGCGAGCCCGAGCGCAGCGAGGCTCAAGGCCATGTAGATGGACTCGGGACGCAGGAGCCCTGCGAGTCGGACCATGTGTGGGTTCGCGAAGAGCGAGACGACGGATAGCAGGGCGGCAGGCTCCGACCAGCGCCGCTTCACGAACAGGAAAACCATCAGCAGTGCGGCGGTCGATGCGGCGACGTTGAGGAGTATGAGCAGATCGTAATCGTCGCCGTGAACGCTTCCCCAGAGCGAAAGGACTGCCGGATAGCCGGGCGGATAGTCGCGATGGGCGGGCTGCCCAACTTCCCAGGTGTTCGCGTACTGCCACTCCCGAAGCGACTGGCCGAGCAGGTAGTAGCGGGCGTCGTCCCCGTCGGTAAGAACGGCCGGGCTTCGCACCGACCAGGCCAAGCCGAAGTGAACGACCAGCAGCAGTATCGCGACAGCCCAACCGACGCGAGCGCGCGTTCTCGGCTCCTTCAGCATCACTGCGACGGCCTCAATTCCGTAGACAAGCCTCGAGCCCCGGCGTTGCGGGTCACGCGTCGCACGGTAGCGTCGCCGGACCCTTCGCACGCCCGCCGCAAATACCGGGCGAGACGTGTGGCTCCGGCGCGGCAACGGAGAAGCGCGCGCTCTTTCTCGGAAGGCCTCAACATAGGCACCGATGGTCGCAAGTTCCAAGCGTACAGAGGATTGCAGCGACGAAGAGCGGACTCTTTCGCCGCTTCCATGTCGGTGGATAGCTCGCTTTCAGACCGTCCGAGAAGGATCATTTCTTGCTGAATGCGGAGGTGCCGACAGTGCGCGCCCGGCCGAAAGATCCACCGGATCGTGCGCCGCTCCTCCGCCGATGCATCCCAGCCCGAGAACGACTGGCAGAGTATTGCAGCCTACGCGTCCCGCGATAGCACAGCTTCAACCCGGCGACAGGGTCGTCGTGATCGGAGCCGGCCCGGCCGGGCTTACAGCAGGTTACCTGCTGGCTCAGCGCGACGTGCAGGTCACGGTCCTCGAAGCCGATGATCAGGTCGGAGGCATCTCTCGAACCGAAAGCTACAAAGGCTATCGCTTCGACATCGGTGGGCACCGGTTCTTCACCAAGATCGAGCCCGTACAGCGGATGTGGGAGGAAGTCCTGACCGAGGAGTTCCTTACCGTCCCGCGACTTTCCCGTATCTACTACCGTGGCAAGTTTTTCGATTACCCGTTCAAGGCCGGGAACGCACTCGGCGGCTTGGGACCTTGGGAGTCCGTTCGGATCATCCTCAGTTACCTGAAGGCCCATTTTCGACCAAGTCCGGTCGAAGAGAACTTCGAGCAGTGGGTTTCCAATCGGTTCGGCCGCCGGCTCTACGAGATATTTTTCAAGACCTATACGGAGAAGGTCTGGGGTGTTCCCTGTACTGAGATACGGGCCGAATGGGCGGCTCAGCGCATCAAGGGCCTTTCGCTCGCCCGCGCCGTACTATCGGCGGCATCTCTCAACAACAGAAGCGACGCGATCAAGACGCTCATCAACGAGTTTCGCTATCCCCGTCTCGGACCGGGGCAGATGTGGGAGATGTGCCGCGATCGCGTGGAGGAGTTCGGCGGCCGAGTGCTGCTCAACCACCGAGCCGATGGAATCGTGATCGAAGGTGACCGTGCCGTTGCGGTACGTGCTCAAACCTCGAGCGGGCAGGAAACCTTCGAAGCCGATCACGTGATCTCATCGATGCCGCTGCGCTCGCTGATTCGCACTTTCGAGCCAGAGCCCGACCGAGCGACCCGGACGGCAGCTGAGGGTCTACGCTATCGCGATTTCATTCTGGTCGCGCTGGTGGTCGATGCCGCCGACCTGTTCCCCGACAATTGGATCTACATCCACACGCCCGGAATGCAGGTCGGCCGGATCCAGAACTTCAAGAACTGGAGCCCCTCGCTCGTACCGGATCAGGAACGGTCGTGCGTGGGCATGGAGTATTTCTGTTTCGAGGGCGACGGACTCTGGGAGAGCAGCGACGCCGAGCTCATCAGATTGGCCACTGAGGAGCTGGCGGCGCTGGGGCTGGCCGACGCCCGGCTGGTCGTCGATGGCACGGTCATCCGGATGCCGAAGGCGTACCCGATTTACGACTTCACCTACAGCGACTGCATCGCCACCATCCGGCGAGACACTGACCCGATCCGAAACCTGCACACGGTCGGCCGCAACGGGATGCACAAATACAACAACCAAGATCATTCTATGCTCACGGCCATGATGACGGTGTGGAACATGGAGGGGGCGAACCATGACGTCTGGGAGGTGAACACGGACTACGAGTACCTGGAGGAACAGCGCGTCCACCCGCAGCTCGGCTCGGCCGCCGATAACGAGTCAACGGCAGGAACGCCGGCGTCCGATGCGCCGGAGGCCGTCATGGTGCCCGGAAGCCGTGGAGAGATCGGATGATCATCGGCGCGGACGCCACGTGCTGGACGAACGACCGCGGTTACGGACGATTCACTCGCGAGCTTCTGCGAGCCATGGTTCGCCTCTCTCCGACCGACGACTTCGTGTTGTTAGGCGATGAAGAGGCGGCGGCTCTCATCGATCTTCAAGGACCGAACGTCAGGGTCGTGCCCGTAGAGCTGCGAGTGCCCCCGTCGCGGGCCGCAGCCGCCGGCGGCCGCCGCTCGATCTCGGATATGCTGCGCTTGAGTCGCGCCGTGGCCCGGGAAGAGTTGGACGTCTTCTTTTCACCCTCGGTATATGCCTACTACCCGCTGCCGCCTCGGCTAGCAGCCGTCGTTTGCATCCACGATGCGATCGCCAGCCGCTATCCGGAGCTGACGTTCCCGACCCGACGGGACCGGCTGTACTGGGATCTGAA
>JBDHGL010000108.1:0-5123 GCA_039589875.1 Gemmatimonadota bacterium | reverse complement strand
GATGATCCACGCCTACTGCATCATGGACACCGGGAACATGGGCATGCTGATCCTGGGCGATCAGATGCTCGGGCCGAGGCACCTCGAGTTCATCATCCCCGGGCCGCAGGCGCATTGGGCGAAGGTGGCGTTTGAGAAGTACTTCATGATGACCCGGAAGCGCGGCCGGGTTTAGCCGCCCTGCCGCCTCGAACCGCGAACGGCCGGCGCGCGTCGTCCGCCTACGCTGGCACCACGCGCGTCGCGCGTCGTCCGCCTACGCTGGCACCACGCGCGTGGCGAAGATTTTGTCGTGCCAGGCCTCGCCGTCGGCATCGAACGCTGCCCAGATGAAGCCGAGCCCGAAGAAGAACCCGCTGACCCCGTAGCCGAGGGTACCTCGGAGCGCTGCCCTCAGGAAAGAGACCGCTCCACCCTGCCGGTCGGCCACTTTGATCTCGACGAGCCTCATGCCCAGGGATTGGCCGCTCGTGCTCCACAGGTAGCCGAAATAGACGAATTGGAGCAGGATGAGGGTCGGAAACATGATGAGGAAAGCCAGGCCCGTGAGCACGCCCAGGAAGCCGCTCTCCGTGACCGACGCGAGGCCCGCCAGCATGGCGAACGGCAGTACGACCGCCCAGGCCAGAAAGAAGAGCGCGACCTGGTCGACTAAATAGGCGATGGACCGGGATCCGAAATTGGCGTTCGTCATGGCTCTCTCCGGTAGCCGAATCGATTCGTACAATCCCGACTCAGGATTGCGAGCCGACCCCCGCTTCGGCCAGACCGCTCGGCCCGGTCTTTCAGTGAGCGGGTTGCCGCTCCTTCGGCACGATGTCCACGAACTGGCCATACGTCATGGGCTCTTCCAGACGGCAGGACCAGGCCAACCCGTCCTTCCACACGGTCATATCCGGACAGCCATCGCACATGTCCGTGCGGCCGTCGGGCAGGACGTCGGCGGGCTGGATGATCATCACCGATTGGAAGTGCGCACGACCGAAAGCCCGAACCGGATGCGCAGCAAGCGTCCGAAGATAGGCTCCGGCCGCCTTTGCGACTCCCCTGTCGAGCGGAGCGAGGAGCATCATGGCCCGACCACGGCGGTGAACCCGCGGGTCGCTGTACGCCAGATAGCGTCCGTGACGCAGATGGTGAGAGGTCTGGGCCAGTTCCATGAACTTGGACCCCACGTAACCGTAGATCTTGTTCTTCGTGCCGAGCCGGCCCGTCAGCAGCCACTTGAACGAATCAGGCCTCTGTGTGCCGTTCAGGTAAGCGCAGGGTGTGAAGTCCGGAAACCGCTCGCGAATCTTCTCCACGACATCGGTCGACTGAATGTCGATCTTCCCTGCATCGTCGGCGGCGTAAGGTACAGGCGTGAAGTCGATTTTCTCCCCCGACGCATAGTAGTCGAAGTCTCCGCCAATGATCCCGGCTCTAAACGTGATGAACACGATGACGTGCACGATGTCTATATGCTTCTGGGCCCAAGCCACGACCTCCGGCACGTACTCCAGCGTGTCACCGTAGACGGTCTGGTTGAAAGAGCAGACGAGTCCGCCGACCTCCGCGATCATCTCGGCGTACTGGAGCCGCAGCTCGTTGTGTTCGGCTTCGTTCTTATCGCGCCAGTGGGGGCGCCGCTGTTTGCTGTCTATGTGCAGCGTGAGCCCCCAGAGCCCTGCCTTCTTGAGCTCCACGAGCAGATCCCGATTCAAGGCCAGACCGTTCGTGTTCAGGATCGGCTTGATGCCTCGCTCGGCAACCATCGCGACGATGTCGGCGATGAGCGGGTGAGTGAGGGGGTCGCCTCCAGCGATCGACACGCCGTCCGCCTTTCGCAGCCGGGTGAAGAGATCGAGCTCCCGGTTGATTTCATCAAGCGGCTTGTGCGCCTTCGGATCGTTTGTCCGATAGCAGCCGAGGCACGCGAGGTTACACGCGGCGGTGGGTTCGAGCCACGAGATCGAGTTGTCGGGTAGACTCCATGGCAGCCTGTACAGCTCGCGATGGTCGAGTTGTGCGGTCATGCGGCCTCCCGTTTGACGCTTGCTAAGGTGTTGGGGTTCCGGCCGTGCGATCAGGCAGGCGTCCCACGCGGGCGTCGGCTCGGCGCAGTCAAACTGGCTGAAGAAACCTTTATCAGGGTCGCGGCGGCGCAAGTCGGGAGATTCTTGATTCGGCGCCGTATGGATGTTCGACGGCTATTCGGCCCGGAGAGACTCGATCGGATTCAGCGCCGAGGCGCGCTGGGCGGGATAGACTCCAAAAACGAGGGAGATCGAGAGCGCGGCTCCCATGGCCAGAGCAACCGCAGGAACGGATACGACGGTTCGCCATTCCGTCGCCCAGCCGATCGACGCGGCAGCCGCGAGTCCGAACGCGAGTCCAACGAGCCCTCCGCCTCCACCGAGGATCAACGCCTCGACCAGGAACTGCATCCTCACGTCCCGCCGCTTCGCTCCGACAGCCACCCGGAGTCCGATCTCGTTCCGGCGCTCCCGGATCGAGAGCAGCATGATAGAGAGGATTCCCACGCCGCCCACGAGCAGAGCAATGGAGGCGAGCGCCGTGATCAGCCGCTGAAAGGACGCGGCGGTCTCCCGCTCGGCTTCGAGGATCACGAGCTGGTTTCTTACCCGAAAGTCGTCCGGTTTTGCCGCTACCTCGAGCCGGTGACGCCTTCGTAGCAGCGACGAGATCTCGGCCGCCGCCGCATCCATTTCCTCCCCTTCCCTGACCTGGAGGTATACGAGGTTCAGGTAGTCGACGTTGAACACCCGTCGGAGCCCGGTGCGCAGCGGGATCAGGATCTGGTTATCCTCGTCGCTTCCGCTGTTCAGGCTCGCGCCTTTCGATTCGAGGACGCCGATGACCTCGAACGGGACCCGGCCGATGCGGACGGTCTCGCCGACCGGATCGATGCTCGCGAAGAGGGTCTCCACGACGCGCGACCCGAGGACGGCCACTCGAAGGCGGGCCCGGTCCTCCTCTTCGGTGAAGTATCGTCCCCGGATGGTGCGGAAGTTTCGGATGCTCTCGAACTCCGGGGTCGTCGCCCGCACCGTCGTCCTCGTAGCCAGCGTGCCGTACTTGACCTGGAGGTTGTCATCCATGGAGGGGGCGGCACGCTCGATCCGCGCGATCTGATCCAATATCGCCCGGGCGTCTGCCGGTGTGAGCGTGTTGGCCAGCCCGCCGGTAGTCGATCGCCCTACCAGTGGCTGGGCCGGGCGGGCGGTGACGACGAGCAGATTGCGGCCCATCGCGTCGATCCGCGCCATCAGCTCCCGCTCCGCTCCCTCGCCGACCGCCACCATCACGAGCATGGCCGCGACTCCCACGCCGGTTCCGGAGATCGCGAGGGCCGTGCGAACCCGGTGTCTGAGAAGCGCTTTCCGGGAGAAGCCGAAGTTGCGGCGAATCTTCACTGCAGATCCAGGCGTCCGGCGAAGCGTGAAGGCCCGAGCCTACCCGTCAGCGAAGCGTCTCGACAGGATCGAGATCTGCGGCGCGTCGGGCCGGCGCCACTCCGGCCAGCACGCCGACCGCGATCGCTACGCCGATTCCGAGGAGGGCGATCTCCCATGGAAGGCCGAGCGGCGCGCGGGCGGCCGCCTCCGCTTCCGCATCGCCCATGTTGCGCGCGATGCTGGAGACCCCACCGATGCCTCGGAGCACTACGTAGGCCAGGCCGAGGGCGAGTAGGCCGCCGAGTCCCGTCACCGCCACCGACTCGAACAAAAACTGGGTGGAGATGTCCCGCCGCTTGGCACCCACGGCTTTCCGGAGGCCGATCTCGGCACGCCGGTCGTTCACCGACATCAGCATCAGGTTGGCCACGACGATTCCGCCGACGAGGATCGAGATCCCGGCGACGAGAGGGAGGAAGAGGGTGAAGACCCTGCTGCCGGACTTCACGAGCTTCTCGACCTGAACCGAGGTGTACATGTGAAAATCGTTCGGCTCCCGCGGTCCGAGAGAGTGACGCGGCCGAAGGACATCCGCGATCCGTAGGACAACACCGTCGAGGTCGGCGGACTCATCGACCGACAGCTTAGCCGTGGTGATGTAGTCGATGTTCGCCAGACGGCGCATCGCGGTGCTGATCGGAACGTGGATCTCCCGGTCCCTGTCTACCCCGTGCGGGTCGACGCCCCTCGGGTCGAGCACTCCGATGATCTCGAACGGCGAATTCCGAATCCGGAGGAACTCACCCACCGGGTTCTCGCCGCCGAACCACTCCGCACCGAGACGCTCTCCGATGACGGCGACCCGTGCCGAGCGCTCAACGTCTTCGCGGCCGAAATAGTTGCCTGAGCTGACTCCCCGGTTCCACACGATCTCGTGGTTTTCCGAGTGGCCCTCGATGATGATCACCTCGCTCTCCCCTCCCACCACCACGTCCAGCCCACCGAGCATCAGGAACGGGTCGAGGACCCGGACCTCCGGGACCGCGGCGGCGATCGCATCGAGGTCTTCGAGCGTGAGGGTAGTCGTCTGACCGCCGGTGCGGTGAGCCGTCATCGTGCCGCCTCCACCGGCCATCAGCGTGATGCTGGATCCACCGAACATGCGTCTGACGTTGTCGAGGACCGCGTCCCGCGTACCCTGCCCGTAGGCCACCACGACCGTCAGCGCCGTAACGCCGATCAGGGTGCCCAGCGTCATGAAGAACGTCCGCAGCTTGTTTCGTCCAAGCGAACCCACCCCGCTCCGGATCATTCGACCCTTCTTCACGTCGCCTCCCTCTCCACCGGCAGCCGCCTTCTCATGAGGTCTCCCGGCGCCGGATCTCGACACGCGTGTGCTGCTTGATGGGGGTCTCCTTCTGGCCCGTCGAGAGCAGGCCGTCCGAAGATTCTTCCCCGCTCATCTGGAGGAGCGACCCGGCGTCCGGATCGAAGTGCCAAGTGGCGTGGCCCTCGAGCGTTCCCGTGTAGTCGGCTCTCTGTCCGTGCTGGAGCACCGCCTGGGCCGTCATCTTGCCTACGATCCGCGCCTCGATCCGGGCACAGTCCACGCCGTCGATCGTCTCCCATCCCGTGAAGCTGTATTCCGTCTCTATGCTCGCCGGCATGGTGAGGTAGGCCTCGACCTGGGAACGGGCCGACCTGCTTGTCCAACTGTCTCCTACC
>JBDHGL010000107.1:0-5008 GCA_039589875.1 Gemmatimonadota bacterium | reverse complement strand
CTCTTCACTCCTCGACATACTGCAAGTATGCCTTCCTCGTTCATCGCTCCGTTCGCCCCGATCTGGCGGACGCTTTCCACAATCTGCTCGCGAGGTCATGAATAATGCAGGCTAGTCCTGGTCGCACTCGTTTGGCAGCTGTAGCTCGTTTGCAAACCGGTGCGCCGGCCGTCCCTCAAAGGGGACGATCGAGCCCCGCCGCAGGGTCTCGCAACCCGGCCCAAATCCCGAATCAGGTCCTTTTCAATTGAGAATTCCGCTCCTGGCATCCTCCTTGCGATCTCGTCGCGACACGTCGGATCGGGAGAGCGCCTCGGGCGAACCGTCCGGACCGATATATGAACGAAAAATGGGACCTGCGAAGGAGCCAATAGAGATGAGACAGCGTTTCAAGAGTTCGATCCTGCCGACCGCCGTGCTGGCGACACTGCTGCTGCCGTTGCCGGCCCTGGCACAGGATTCCGCCGCCACGTTCGATGAGGCGATCGATGTGCGCGTCGTCAACGTCGAGGCAGTGGTCACCGACCGCGGCGGCGCCCGGGTCTTCGGACTGACCCCGGATGACTTCCAACTCCTGGTCGATGGCGAAGAGGTGCCGATCGACTTCTTCACCGAGTTTCGAGGCGGTGAGGCGCTGCGTGACGTCGGCGCATCACCGTGGGACCTCGCGCCGATCTCAGACGTTCAAGCGGAAGGCACCAGCTATCTGGTCTTTGTCGACGATTTCTTCTCCGTCCCTGTCGACCGCAACCGGGTACTCAGAGCGCTCGAGGATGAGCTGGCTTTCCTCGGCCCGGAGGATCGCATGGCGATCGTCGCGTGGGACGGCGTCCGCACCGAGATGCTGTCGACCTGGAGCTCGGACGAGAGGGAGATCCGGTGGGCTCTCCAGACCGCCACGGCTCGGCCGGCCGAGGGTCTCTATCGGATCGCCGAGCGGCGTAGCATCCTGTCGGGTACCTATATTCCGATTCCGGCCCGTTCGCTCGGCCGGCGGAGGCTCGCCATTACCGAGCGGGTCTACTCCAAGATCCTGATCGACCAGGTAGAGAGCGCCGTAAGCGCCGCGAGTGCGACGCTGCGCGGCTTTGCCGCGCCTCCGGGGCGCAAGGTGATGCTCCTGGCGAGCGGCGGTTGGCCGTTCCGTCCGTCCGAGTTCGTCACCGGCGACCCCATCGCCGCTGCGTTCGACCAGCGTTTCGAGCAGGGAGAGGAGATCTACGGGCCCCTGGTCGAGACGGCCAACTTGCTCGGCTACACCCTCTATCCGATCGACGCCCCGGGACTCGAGGGCGACAGCCGCGTCAGCGCCGCCAACGACGCCGCGGTCCTGCGGACGGCCGGTGTGGGATCGCTCGACTTCTATCGTGAGACCGAGCTTCACGACTCGCTGCGATTCCTGGCCCGTGAAACCGGCGGCCGCGCCTTGATCAACGGCCAGCGCATGGAGCCGCTGTCTCGGGTTGCCGACGACACGCGTTCGTTCTACTGGCTGGGGTTCAACCCCGACCGCACCGGCGACAGCGAGATCCGCTCGATCGAGCTGAAGCTGAAGCAGAAGGGGCTCGAAGCGCGAACCCGTTCCGGCTACCGTGACCTGTCGATCGAAGAGGAGATCACCATGCAGGTCGCCAGCGCTTTGCTGTTCGGGTTTCCGGCGCACTCGCAGGAGCTCGCGGTCGAGTTCGGATCCTCCCAGCGCGAGAAGCGCAAGACGATGATCGTACCGGTGACCGTACGGCTGCCGGCGAGCGCCATCGCGCTGCTGCCGGCCGGCGACGAGTTCGCCGCGAATCTAGAGGTACGTGTCGCCGCCATCGACGGGCGCGGCGACCGATCGGGGGTCACCACCCTGCCGTGGCGCGTGATCCGCGAGGAGCTGCCGGAAGGGAACGAGGATCTCGAGTTCGAGATCTCCCTCCGGCTGCGCCGCGCAGCCCAGGATCTCGTGGTCGCGGTGTATGACACGAACAGTGGCGAGCTGTTCTCGGCCTCGTCGTCGATCGTGCCGGCTTCCTGATCCGTATCGGCCCCAGCCGGCCGCCTCGCAAAACCACTCTTCGGCGCCTGGGAGCTCAGCGTTCCCCGGCGCCGGCTTTTTCCCCGGCGCCTTTCCCCCGAGTTCCTGTGGGGCTCAATCTTCGCCAAGCTTCCGCACCTTGGCGCTTTGGATTCTCCTCTTGGCCCGTCCGAGCGGTCTCGAGAACCGCTGGCCGCCCGCCGCCGCCGATGATGCATTCGTAGCTGAAGATGTCTCCTTGCTCTCCGCCACTCGCGCGATCAATTCTGCGTTCTCGGAGCCGTTGTGAATGGAGTGTGCTCTCTTCTCGCGGGTCATGGCGTTACCGGTTCTTGCTGTGCTTCACCTCGATCCGGACGGAAGAAGATGACGGACTAGCTCCGCGTCCCAGGCGGTGGCCGCCATCTGCAGCGACATGCCTATTCCTGTCTCTACGCGCGATCTTGCGGCTAGGCGCTCTTGACGACAGAGAGGATATGCTTCTTCTTGTCGTCACTCACTGGAAGGGCGTTTCAGGTGCGCTACCCCCAGGGGCACGTCAAATTTCTCACACCATACCCACACCTCGTCGTACTCCTCGGGATCGATGGTGGCAGGGATGCTGTACGCCTGCACCCCCTTTTCGGATCTCAGTTCCGAGAACTTCGCGGATGCTTTGTATCCGCTCTTGCCGAAGCCAAGCTCTGGGTCTGGTGCCCCGTCTAGGCTGAAATCCGGCTCTAAGACAACCACATAGCCAGCATCGGTCTTGAGGACTGTAACGCCGCCCGAAACTACATGATCACTGCGACCCTCAAACTCGCCGGTCGCTACTATTCGGCTCGCCGCCTGAACCGTTATGGGCACGGCGAGAACAAGAAGAATCATAAGCAACACGTGAGTGAACAGATCCAAGCGATTCTTGTGCATTCCTTCGTTTCCCTCTTTGTTGCTCCCGGCGAGGGGAAAGTTGACACGTCCCCTACCAGGACCACCTTTGTCGGCACGACCAACGGCCCGGCGTCTGGATCTGCAGGGCGGTCATCGTCTTTGGCGCGGGAAAGATCCCAAAACAAGCAGCTTCCGGCAATCGCACACTTATCGACACCTTCCGTTATTCTTGCAGGCGCCGGAACAGCAGTCGCTGCCGTCGAAGCACGGATCGCCCGGCTGTCCGCATAAATAGATGCACACGGAGTCCGTATCGCAGTCGGGATCCTCGCAGTCGATGCTCAGGTCGCAGTCGTTATCGATGCCGTCGTCGCAGACGTTCTCGGCGTCGGGCGGAGTCCCGCAATCGACCTCACAGTCGCACGGGTCCTCGCCGGCGTCGCAATTGCCGTCACCGCAGAAAACGACCTGACAGTCGATTGCGCAATTCGCGAAATCCTCCGGGCCATTGCAGGGTCCGTCACCACAGCAGTACGGTCCGATCGGGGTACCGTCGCAGATCCAGGGGTCGGCGTTGCACCGCGAGTCGGTGCAATCCACGTCGTCACCGCAGCAGTACCGCCGGTGCGGATTCCCGTCCACCTTGCCGCGGCAATCGCGGTCGCAGGTAATGCAGTCCTCACCCGCGCCTGGCTGGCAGATGCCGTCGCCACAGGAGGTGGCGCCCATGCCGCTGGTGCAGTCGGTCGGGCAGATGTGGCAGTCCTCGCCGGGGTCGCACACGCCGTTGTTGTTGCAGTCGGGCTCCACCACCAGCGGCGTATACGCCACGGCCACGTATCCATTGGAGCGTCCGTAGACGAAGGTTGCGCCGTCCGGCGAGAAAGCGACCGCCGAAACGGAACTGCTTCCGGGATCGAGGGTCTTGAGCAGCGACCCATCCGCTGTCTGCCAGAAGCGGATCGAACGCTCGTAGCCGACGTCGGTTCCGCTGGAAATCAGCATCTGTCCATCGGGTGAGAAATCGACGGAACCGACGAGAATGCCGTGGCCGAACAGAGTATGAAGCAGGGCACCATCCGAAACGCGCCAGAGCTTGATCGTGGAATCCGGATCGACGCCTCCGCCGGCAGAGGCGAGCATCTGACTATCAGGCGAGAACGCGAGCGTGCGCACCTCGCCGCCATTATTGAGGGTCTGGAGCGGGTTGCCGGATGCCACGTCCCATAGGGTTATTTCGCCCTCGTAGTTGAAACCCGTCGCCACGGTTTGTCCGTCCGGGGAGAGGATCCCGCCGCCGTCGCTGAAGTCGGCCACCACCGTCTCACTGGGGATCTCGTGTACGCGGAGGAGGTGGTTGGCGCCACCCCCTCCGGTAGCCAGCCGTGTGCCGTCGGCCGAGAACGATACGTAGCTACCGCCAAAGGAGTGGACGATGGTTTCATCCGCCAGCCGCCATACGTCGGCTGCGCCGCCGGGGACCGGATAGCCCGTGCTGAAGAGGAAGCCGCCGACCGCCAGCAAGCCGGCCGGCGAGAAATCTAGCGAAGCTACGCCGGTCGACACTGCGCCGGATCTCGACGGTGCAGGGAAGGTCGCCAGCGCGGTCCCGTCCGCGGCGTCCCAGACCACAGCGGTGCCGTCTCGGGAGCCGCTACCGGAGGCCACCTGTTGCCCATCCGGCGAGAAAGCCACCGTGTTGACACTCTGTGTGTGTCTGGCGACCTCCCATACCAGGTCGGGCGGATCCTGCGCCGACGCGGGACCGGACATAGCCAGGCCGACAAGTAGGCCTGCCAGAGCGGGCAGATCGAACCGATTGTTAGACATCAAACGGACGTTCATGACAAGCCTCCTCCTTTGAGCTGCTTCGCCCGCCTGGTCGGGCTTTCAGCAGGATCTCCCAGCACCACAAGCGCCCGCGCGAGCGAGAGAGCCCGCGCTGGGTGGCTTCAGAGGTCAGATCCCGGCTCACGTTAGAAGGATTCGGGGAACGCCAGGAATTCCTCCGATAGCTCGGTGTTCCCCGGTGCTTCTGCCCCCTCCTCGGAGATGATCGGGCAGTGAACTACGACGCCTGGACGGTCAACGACGACGTAGCCAGCCATCTGTGCTTCC
>JBDHGL010000106.1:0-6758 GCA_039589875.1 Gemmatimonadota bacterium | reverse complement strand
AGTCCGTTTTTGCACGACCGCGGACGGCGTGCGCATCGCCTGGTCAACCATGGGCCAAGGCCCGCCACTCGTCAAAGCCGCCAACTGGCTGAGTCACCTCGAGTTCGACCTGCAGAGCCCGGTGTGGGAGCACTGGCTTCGCGAGCTGTCGCGCGATCATACCCTCATCCGATATGACGAGCGTGGCTGCGGGCTCTCGGATTGGGATGTCGAGGAGTTCTCCACGGAGGCCTGGGTCCGCGATCTCGAGGCGGTGGTGGATGCTGCCGAGCTGGCGCAGTTCGCACTGCTGGGCATCTCCCAGGGCGGAGCCGTCGCCATCGAGTATGCGGCCCGCCACCCGGAACGGCTGACCCACCTCATCCTGTACGGAGCGTACGGAAGAGGCTGGGGGGTCCGCGACGATTCCGAGGAGGCCAGGGCCGAGCGCGAGGCGCTGCTGACCCTCATTCGGGTCGGATGGGGGCAAGACTCCCCGGCCTACCGGCAGGTGTTCACCGGCCTCTTCGTGCCGGACGCGAACGATGAGCAGATCGAGTGGTTCAACGAGCTGCAGCGGGTCTCCACCTCGCCGGAAAACGCGGTGGAGTTTCAGCGCGCGTTTTCGCGGATCGACGTGACCAACCAATTGGATCAGCTGGATGTCGAGCCGCTGATCCTCCACGCCGCGGACGAGATGAAGGTGCCGTTCGAGGAAGGCAGGAGACTGGCGGCGGCGATCCCCGGCAGCACCTTCGCGTCCCTTCCCAGCCGCAACCACCTGCTTCTCGAGCATGAGCCGGCCTGGGAACAGTTCCTCGGCGATGTGAGGCGGTACCTCGGCGTATCGACAGAGCGGAGTGCGATCCCGGCGGATGCGCACGCTCTCCTGGATCTCGAGCGTCGACGCCTCGTTGAGGAGCTGTTCGAAGCGGCCCTGGATCTGAACCGGGTCGAGCGCCCGTCATTCCTGAGCTCGAAATGCGGCCGGGACGCAGAGCTGCGCGCCGAGGTGGAGGCCCTGCTTCAGGCTCACGAACGCTCGGAAGGCATCCTCGACATCACGGCCGAACCGGCCGAAATCACCTTCGAACCCGGAGACGAATCGCCGGGCAGCGTTTCCGCACGCTCCGAAGAGGAGGCCCCGTGGGGCGTAATGGTGCAGCGCCCATGGGAGCTCTGGCTGATACCGGCCGCCGGCGCCTACATCGTCGGCGCGCTGTTCTTGATGCTGACCGCGGACCTCAGCGCGCTGACTCCGACGATCAGGGCCTGGGTATACGGAGCGACGGTTGTCGGCTTTCCGGTGGCCCTCTTCCTGGCATGGCGCTTCGGGCGGCGTCGGACCGCGTTGGGACAGGCTCGGGCTGACGGTCTGGAAGGCTCGGTCGAGAGCGGCGTTGCGGATTCGGCGGCCGAGCTCGAGCCGGGCCGTCGCGTCGCTCACTATGACGTAGAGGGACACATCGGCCGCGGCGGCATGGGGGTCGTGTATCAGGCCCGGGATACTCGTCTCGATCGAGCTGTCGCCCTGAAATTCCTGCCGACTCACCTGAGCGCGGATGAGGGCGCCAGGCATCGCTTTCTGGTCGAAGCGCAAGCGGCGGCTGCCCTGGATCATCCGCACATTTGCACGATCCACGAGATCGGCATGGCGCCGGACGGTCGCCTCTTCATCGCGATGCCGTACTACGAAGGCGAGACGCTGCGAGAAAAGATCGACCGCGGGCCACTGAACGTCGATGAGGCGGTCGAACTGGCGGTCCAAGTAACCCGGGGCCTGAGCAAAGCGCACGAAGTGGGTGTGATCCACCGAGATATCAAACCGGCGAACGTCTTGGTCACGACCGACGGGATCGCGAAGATCGTCGACTTCGGGCTCGCGAAGCTGATCGGCGTGGATCTGACGCAAACCGCCATGACGATGGGCACCGTCGCGTACATGAGTCCCGAGCAGGCGTACGGAAAAGAGGTCGATGAACGCACGGACCTCTGGTCGCTCGGGGTCATGTTCTACGAGATGCTCTGCGGCTCACGGCCGTTCACCGGAGACAACAGCGTGGCGGTCATGCACGCCATCATGAAACGGGAGCCCGAGCCCATCGAAGAGCGCCGCGAGGGCCTGCCTCCGGGACTCCCGGCACTCGTGCACTCTTGCCTGGCCAAGGAGCCGGCGGATCGCCTGGCGTCGGCCGAGCAGCTCCTGTCCGAGCTGAGCGGCCTTCAGGCTCCACCGGGTCCCGCAAGGACGGTGTCCGACCAGGCGACGGCGACCCTGTCCTCGGGGGGCGAGCGCCGTAGCGCGTGTATCGTCGCATCCTCGATCGCCAACTATTCGGAGCTGGTGGAGCGGATGTCTCCCGAGGAGTTGGACGCCCTGATCGGCCGGATCCACGAAGAAGTGGCTCTCGCCATCCAGGCCGAGGGAGGCGTGGTGAACAGCAGCTCAGGGGATCAGATCGTTTCGCTGTTCGGAATCCCGGCGGCCAGCGAGGACGACTCGCGCCGCGCGGTAGCTGCCGCGCTGGCCGTTCACGAACGGATTGTAGCATTGAACCCGGGACTCGGTCCTTCCCGGTCGCCTCCCAAGCTTCAACTGCGCACCGGCATCGGGATGGGAGTGGTGGTCGTGCAGTCGGCCGGCTCGCCTGACCACCGTTATCGGATCGCCGGGCTGGCGGTGGACGCGGCCTCCAGGCTGGCGGCTCACGCGGGTGCCGACGAGGTGCTCATCGGAGAAGAATGCCAGAGGCGGGTCGCGCCGTTTTTCGTGATGGAGGAGGGAGAACCGCTGCAGTCGCGCGGGAGCGCGGAGCGGCTCGTCCCGTATCGCGTGCTTCGGGAGACACGAATCCGCTCTCCGTTTGACGCCGCCGACGGCTTGACGGCATTCGTGGGCAGAGAGCGCGAGCTTGCGGCGCTCGCAGAAGCTTCCGAGGAAGCCGCTGGAGGTGAGGGCCGCTTCGTCAGCATCATCGGAGATGCTGGAGCGGGTAAGAGCCGACTTCTGTTCGAGTTCTGTACCGGCATCGACCGTAAGAGGATGAGAGTGCTCGAGGGCAGATGTCTCGAGAAAGCGGCCAAAGGGCTCTACGTGCCGTTCGCCGACATGTTGCGAGCGAGGTTGGGAGCCGAACGTGGCTCGTTCCCGGACGTCGACGAGTGCGTGCGCTCCTTGCTCGCCATCTCGACGGAGCTCGAGACCTTCCTTCCCTACTATCTCCATCTCCTCGGTATCGAGTCCGGCGAATACCCTGTCCCCGATCTCGAGGGCGGCCAGATTCGGGTGGCCATGTTGGAGGCCCTCACCGCTCTGTTCATGACCGACGCTTCGCGCCAGCCCGTCGCCCTGCTCCTCGAGAACTGGCAACACGCGGACGGCGCTTCTCGGGATGTGTTGGGCCAGCTGACCGAGATGGTCGCCGCTCATCCCCTGCTGATCGTTGCGACCGCCCGGCCCGATCCAAGCCTGGATTGGGGTACGCCGACTTATCACCTGCCGATCCACCTCGGCCCGCTGAGTGCTTCCGCCTCCAGCGCGCTGGTCGCCTCGGTCCTCGGAGCCCAGACTCTTCCGTCCGACCTTGCAGACAGGCTCCACGAGAGGACGGGAGGCAATCCGTTCTTCCTCGAGGAGGTCTGCAATGCCTTGGTGGAGGAGCGAACGCTGCGTGTCGAAGGAGACCTTGTTCGATTGGCGGGTCCACTTGACAGCCTCGAGCTGCCCGACACGGTCCAGGGCGTGATCCGGACGCGCCTGGATCGACTGGATCCGGAGGCACGCTCTCTTGTCGCGCAGGCCGCCGTGATTGGGCGGGAGTTCCCGGAAGCGTTACTGCGTGAGATCCTGCCCGAACCCTCTCGCCTGGAGGAGGGTCTGCTGACGCTGAGGGACCGCGGTGTTGTTCAGCAGATCGGCGTTTCTCCGAACGTGACCTATCGGTTTACCCATGCTCCGACTCAGGAAGTGGCGTACGACAGCCTGCTGAGACACCGCCAGGAAGAGTTGCATGGCAAGGTGGGTGAGGCGATCGAGAAAACGTACGGCGATGCCCTCGAGGAGCATTTCGACCGGCTCGCTTTCCAGTTCGGTGCCGCAGGAGTGTGGTGGAAGGCGGTGCTATACGGACAGAAAGCGGCTGACAGGGCGGAAGAGCTGGGCCAGTTCGGCGACGCATTGGAGCTGTTGGACCGCACCCTGAACTGTGTGGACCGCCTCCCCACACGGGAGGAACGAGAGGAAGTACGCATCCGAATTCTGTTCAAGCAGGAGCGGTTGTGCGAGACGATAGGCCACCGCGACCGACAGCAGGGTCTCGTTGCGGAGCTCGTCCGTCTGCTGGAACCGAAGGGCGCGAACAGCAGACTGGCCGAGGCATACCTCCGCAAAGGAGATCTCCACACGCTGACACGCGAGTTTTCCGATGCGGCACGCGCCCTTGTGAAAGCGCTGGAGGTGGCCCGGGACGTAGGTGACCGAGCTGCCGAGCGCAGCGCGCTGCGCAGCAGCGGCCTACTGCGCTGGCATCAGAACCGCAGTGAAGAAGCGATCTCCTTGCAGGAGCAGGCTCTGGCGATCGACCGCGAGCTGGAGGATGCGGACGGGATCATGATCGAGCTCATGAACCTCGGGAACCTCTACAAGGGGCTCGGTCGCTACGAGAAGGCGCTGGACCTGATGGAGGAGGCGGTTCAGGTCCGCGAGAGCTACGAGGGAGAAGATCTGGCTGCGTTGGATCGAAGGCTCAGCTACGTGCTGCACAACATCGGCAACCTCTACCGAGCGTTGGGCGACAACGAAAAGGCCGTCCAGTACATCGATCGTGCGGTCACGTACGCCGGTGGCGCGATGCGCTCGATCCATCGGTCGTATCACCTCACCGCGCTTGCCCACATCCGGCTTCAGGAAGGACAAGTCGAAGAGAGCCTGGAGCTCTATCGGCAGGCGGTGAAAGCCACGCGCAAGTCGCGAACGGCGGAAGGGCTCGCCCAGGCGCTCCGCGTGTTGGGGCTGGGTCGCTCGGAAGATGCCCTGCCCTACCTGGTGGAAGCCGCGGAGACGTTCGAACGACTACGGGACCGGGAAGCCCAGGCCGACATGCTCCAAGCTACAGCTCGGGCCCACGAAGACCTGGAAGAGACGGCCCAGGCGAGCGCGGCCTGGAACCAGGTCCGCCTGTTGGGCGAGCGCTACCACAACGAAGTCCGCGTGCTGGCCTCGCTGGAGGCCCTGGCCAGGCTCTCGGGAGCTGTCGCCCCGGGACGCGCTCGAAATCTGTACGATCGAGCGATCGAGCTGGCCCGGCAGCTGGGTAGGCGTTCCAAGGAGGCGGCCTTGATCAACTCGCTTGCAATCCTCCACTGGCAGGAGAAGGAGCACGAGCAGGCAGTGGAGTGCTACGAGGCGGCGCTCCACACCTACAAGGACCTAGAAGATTGGGTTCATGCCGGCCTGATCCTCAACTCCCTAGGGGTAACGCTCCGCGACATGGATCGAAGCGAAGAGGCGGCGGCCCATCTGGAAGAGGCGCTCGAGGTCAACCGCATGACGGGAGAGCGGCTCCTGGAGGCGCATAGCCATGCCGCGCTCGGCGAGCTAGAGCACGGTGCGGGCCGCTACGAGAGCGCCGTGGCTCGGTTTGAGACCTCCCTCGACATCAGGCGCGAGGTCGAGGATCGAGCTGGCATGGGCTGGATGATGTACCGCATGGCGCGGTCAAACGCGGCCCTTGGGTCGTCGACCGCAGCTCGCAACCTGGTCTCTTCTGCTGCCGAGATTGCGGAAGAAGTCGAGGATGGCGACCTTGTCGTGGCCTGTCGCAACCTCGAAATCTGATGCCCATTTACAGCTCTGCCGGGCTCCTGAATCGAGCCTCGAAACGCCGGAGGTACTGACATGCCACGCTTCGTCGTAGAGCGCACCATGGAAGGTGTCACGAAGGAGCAACTCCAGGAGGTCGGACGGCGCTCGAACGAAGTCCTCGAAGATCTGAGCGGGGTACGATGGATTCGAAGCTATGTGTCCGAGGTGGACGGCAAGGTCTACTGTGAATACGATGCCCCGAGCGAAGAGGTCATCCGAGAGGCTTCCCGGCGCGCGGGCCTGCCCGTCGATCGTATCAGCGAGATCAGTATCGAGATCAGGCCCGATATGTTCCGCTAGCGCCGAGGGGGCCCAGACGTCCAGATCCGCCCTCACCGCGCTCGTCCTCACCGCCTGCCTTCAGCTGCTCGCCGGCTCCTGTGCGACGAATCCCGCGACGGGCGGGAAGATGCTCTCGCTGGTCAGCGAGTCACAGGAAATCCAGATGGGCCAGCAGTTCTCTCGCCAGGTTGAGGCATCGATGCCGCTTCTGGACGATCCTGGGCTTCAGGGCTATGTGGAGAGCGTCGGACTCGAGCTCGCCGCCGTCTCGGAGCGCCCCGACATCCCATGGAGCTTCAAGGTAGTGGACGATCCGGTCGTGAACGCATTTGCTTTACCGGGCGGTCCGGTCTACCTGACGAGAGGCATCCTCGCCTACTTCTCTTCCGAGGCCGAGATGGCGGCCGTGCTCGGTCACGAGATCGGTCACATCACGGCCCGGCACAGCGTCGAACAGATCTCCCGGCAGCAGCTTGCCGGATTGGGCCTGGCCGTGGGATCTGCGCTGGACAGGAACGTGGCGCGCTACTCGGGGCTTGCCAGCCAAGGTCTCCAGGTGCTCTTCCTCAGCTATGGTCGCGGCGACGAGCACGAGAGCGACATGCTGGGGGTCCGCTACGCGGGTCGGGGCGGC
>JBDHGL010000105.1:0-5057 GCA_039589875.1 Gemmatimonadota bacterium | reverse complement strand
GTGGCGGATGTCGCCCGTCGGGCCGTCGATCAGGGGCGAGTCGATGGCTTCACGCACGTCCTGCTCGACACGGCCGGACGCCTGCAGGCGGATGAGGCGCTGATGGATGAGCTTCGAACGGTGAAGGCGGAGACGTCGCCGCTCGAGGTTCTGCTCGTGGCCGACGGAATGACCGGGCAGGAAGCGGTCCGGATCGCCCAGGGATTTGACGAGGCGGTCGGCTTGACCGGCGTCGTGCTCACCAAGATGGAGGGAGACGCGCGCGGTGGGGCGGCGCTCTCCATCTACGGCGTTCTGGGCGTCCCGATCAAGTTCGTGGGCGTCGGCGAGCGAATGGAAGATCTGACCGTCTTCGATCCCGATCGGATGGCGGGACGGATCCTCCAAATGGGCGACATTGTAGGTCTCGTCGAGCGGGCCCAGCAGACGATCGACGTGGAGACGACCGCGCGCTTCGAAAAAAAGGTGCTGGGTCGCGGCGAGTTCGACCTGGAGGACTTTCTCCAGTCGCTCAAGCAGCTCCAAAAAATGGGGCCTCTCGAGGGCCTTCTGAAGATGATTCCCGGCGTGAAGCCGCGGATGATGGAGGGCGTCGAGGTCGATCCAAAGCGGATTCGGCACATCGAGGCGATCATCCTGTCGATGACGCCGGAGGAGCGTCGCCGGCCGAAGATTCTCAACGGATCTCGCCGGGCGCGCATCGCGCGCGGAGCCGGGAGGCCGGTCCACGAGGTGAACCGGCTGTTGAAGCAGTTCAAAGAGATGCAGAAGATGATGAAGGAGATGCAAAAGCTGGGGCCGATGCTCGCCGGCGAGGGCCTTCTGGGAGGCCTCGGGCCGGGCGGTTTGCCCGGGGGAGAGCTCCCCGGTAGCGGGCCGGATCGAGCGGGCTTCGGCGACTTCTGAACTAAACCAAGCGAGAGACAGGCAGCAACGAAATGCCAGCAACGATCAGACTGAAGAGAATGGGCCGCAAGAAGCAGCCCTCGTACAGAATCGTGGTGACCGAGGATTCGGATCCGCGCGATGGCCCCTCGATCGAGAGGCTCGGGATCTACAATCCGCGAACGAATCCGGCCGTGATCCGCCTCGACGCCTCGCGGGCGCTGCATTGGCTGCACGAGGGCGCGCAGCCGAGCGACACGGTGCGTTCCCTGTTTCGTCAGACGGGCGTCTGGGAGCAGTTCCACGCCGGCGTGACCGCCGATGCGGTCGAAGAGGCGATCATTCACCTGGGACCGGCGATAGGCGAGGACAAGACGACGCAGCGCGTCTCGGGTGAGCCCAAGAAGCCCAGGGCAAAGGCGGCACCGCCGCCTGCCGCTCCCGCGCCGGCGGCGGCGACGCCAGAAGAGGAAGCGCCCGAGGCCGCGGACGACATAGGCGAGGAGGCCGTGGCGGAGACCGATGTCGAAGCCGCTGCGGAAGTCGCGGAGGAAGTCGAGGCGGTTGAGGAGTCTGCCGAAGCCGATGCAGAGCCTGCAGAGCCGGCCGAGGAGCTCGAGCCTGAGGTGGAGACCGCAGACGCCGAAGCCGAGGAGGAACCCGCCGAGGAAGAGCCGGCCGAAGAACCTGAGGCCGCCGAAGAGGCCGAAGAAGAGGTAGAAGCGGAGGCTGCAGAAGAACCCGAAGCGGACGCGGTGGAGGAGCCGGAAGCAGAGACGGAGGCCGCAGAAGCCGAAGAGGAGCCGGAAGCAGAGACGGAGGCTGCCGAGGCCGAAGCGGAAGAGGAACCCGCCGAGGAAGAGCCGGCTGACGAAGAGCCGACCGCGGAAGCTGACGTGGAAGAGGAATCGGCAGACGAGGAGCCGAGCGGAGAAGAAGAGGAAGAGCCCAAAGGGTAGCGATCAGCCGGCTCTCGATTCAACCGACCATGGCACACGTAGTCGTTGGCGCAATCCGGCGCGCGCACGGTTTGGACGGCGATCTGTTGGTTCAGCCGGAGACCGACCACCCGGACTGGACGTATCGCTCCGGGCTCGTGTTCAGAGCTTCGGATGCGCCCGAAGGAAGCCCGACCGAGCTGACACTTGAATGGGCCAAAGCCCACGCGAGGTGGTGGAGGCTCCGGTTTCGCGAGATCAACGACCGAGAGACGGCGGAGAGCTACGCCGGATGCAGGCTGGAGCTTATAGAGCACGAGCTGGCCGACTTGGAAGAGAACGAGTTCTTTCTCCACGACCTTGTAGGGCTCGAGGTGAAGCAGTCGGACGGCGAGCCCGTAGGTCGCGTCGACTGGGTGCTCGACAGGCCGGGGCAGCCTCTGTTGGTCGTGAAAGAGGAACCGGAGGGTGCGGAGAAGCTGATTCCGTTCACACCGGCGATCGTGGCGGGCGTTGATCTCGAGGCGGGCGTGATCCAGGTAGATCCGCCGCCGGGGCTCCTCGACTCGTAACGGCGACGGCAGCTGCGGCCTAGGGACTGCCGAGCGGAGCAGAGAGCCGGTGCGGATAACGGTCTGGACGATATTCCCGGAGTTTTTCGGGGGACCGCTGGCCACGAGCATCCTCGGGCGGGCCGCACAGGACAGCCTGGCGGAGTATCGGCTCGTGGATCTGAGGGAATACACGCACGACCGGCACCGCACTGTGGATGATCTTCCGTTCGGCGGTGGGGCGGGCATGGTGATGAAGCCGGAGCCGTTCTTCGAAGCGCGCGACGACCTGCGGCCGGCCGAACCCGTTGTCTTGCTGACCCCGCGCGGCAGGCTGTTCGATCACGCCACTGCCGTGCGGTATTCGCTCGCCGACGAGCTGACGCTACTCTGCGGGCACTATAAGGGAGTGGACGAACGCGTCGCCGAGGATGTGGCGACCGAGGAGATCTCGGTCGGCGACTACGTGCTCAGCGGCGGAGAGCCTGCGGCTCTCGTGGTCATCGATGCCGTCGTCCGGCTGCTTCCGGGCGCGCTAGGAGATCATGAGTCGGCGGCCACCGACTCCTTTTACGAGGATCTCCTGGCGCCGCCGGTGTACACGAGGCCGGCCGAGTATCGAGGGATCGAGGTGCCCGAGGTTCTCCGCTCGGGCGATCATGCCAGGATCGCGGAGTGGCGTCGGGATCAGGCGGAGACCGCGACGCGATCGCGTCGCCCGGGACTCTGGCAAGCGCACCGCGAGGCGGAGCGCGAAGACAAAAAATAGTGGACCTGCTTTTGGCTCAGGTTGGAGCCGGATAGCTTGGACCTTCAGGAGCGGTGATATGGATCCCAGGATTCAAGAGATCGAGAAAGAGTTCCTGCGCCACGATCTGCCGGCGTTCGACCCAGGCGATACGGTACGGGTTCGAGTGCGGGTCGTGGAGGGAAAGAAAGAGCGCATCCACGCGTTCGAGGGGGTCTGTATCTCCCGCAGCGGCTCCGGCGTGGGCGAGACCTTCACGGTTCGGAAGATCTCTGGTGGGGTCGGCGTGGAGCGGATCTTCCCGATCCACTCGCCATCGATAGCCGGAATCGAGGTAGTGAGGCGTGGCCACGTGCGTAGAGCCAAGCTGTACTATCTGAGGCAGCGAGTCGGGAAGCGGGCCCGAGTGCGCGAGCGCCGCTGGTGGCTCTCCGAAAAGCACCGTGAGGCGATGCTGGCTGCGCAGGCCTCGCAAGCGTCACCGGCGCCGCCGGTCGTTCCGGGAGAGGAAGAGGAGTTCGAGGAGCCCACGCCCGAGACCATCGACACGGCTCCCGCTGCGGAAGTTGCCGAGCCCTCGGTAGATGCCGAAGACGAAATCGTCGCCGAAGCCGATGTTGTCGCCGAGGATGTAGAAGCGATCGCGGACGAGTCGCTGGACGATGCACCGGAGGCCGAGGCCGGCGGTGAAGTTGGCGACGAAGAGCCGGAGGCGTCCCCTCCAGATGAAGAGGACGCCGAGAAGGCGGCGCAGGCCTAAGGAACAGGCATCGGTGCCCACTGCCCCTCTGGACTTCGAGGAGGAGGGTTGGGCGGCAGGGTGCCAGCACGTTGTAGGCGTAGATGAGGTTGGATACGGCCCGCTGGCCGGGCCCGTGGTGGCCGCGGCGGTCGCTCTTCGCCAGGGTCAGCGATTCGAAGGAGCGGTAGACAGCAAGCTCTTGAGCTCGAAGCGACGTGAAGAGCTGGCCGGCGTGATCCAAGAAGGCTGTCTTGCCTACCGCGTGGGTGCGGCTTCCTGCCGCGAGATAGAGCGTCTCAACGCTCGGAACGCAGCGGCCCTGGCAATGCGCCGCGCGATCCGGCGTCTCCCATTCGAGCCCGACTTGCTGCTGGTGGACGGCAAGCGAATGCCGGGACTGCGGGAGCACACGCCGGTCGTCGGTGGGGACCTGCGGTGCCACTCGATCGCCTGCGCTTCCATATTGGCCAAGGTGACGCGTGATCGCTTGATGTGCCGGTTGGGTCGCAGGTATCCGGAATACGGTTGGGAATCCAACAAGGGGTATAGAACGCAGAGACACAAGGAGGCCATCCGGGAGTTTGGTCCGACGCCGCATCACCGCCGCACGTTCGCCGGTGTGCTCCAGGTCGATCTTCCGCTGAGCTAGGCTATGCATTCAGAGCACCTTCAAAACGTCCAGTGGTCGTGGGTTGCGTTCGGCTGGTTCGCTTCGGTCGCCGCGGCCAGCGGGTTGTTGCTGGCTCTGGAGGCGGCCGGTGGACTCGGGAGAAGTACAGGGGGCGACTCGGTACTGGTCGCACTGGCGGTGGCCGCCGGGTTCGTCTTCGGAGGCTTCATCATGTGCTACAAGACGGCCGCGGCGCCCATACTCCATGGCGGAGCGATGGCTGGCACGAGCTTCGTCGTCTGGTTTCTCCTGAACCTGACCTTTGGCGGTTTCACGACCGGCTTGAGCGCCTGGGAGGGTCTGACCGTACGAACCTTCGCGGTAGCGCTGCTCGTACAGGGAGGCGCGGCCATCGCCGGCGCCTGGCTCGGTTACCGCTACGCGCCGGTCCGCGTAGAATAGAAAACCGCTCGGGGCCGTCGGTCCCGGCGTGCGACCGGGTAGCTCAGTCGGTAGAGCAACGGACTTTTAATCCGTAGGTCGTGGGTTCGATCCCCACCCCGGTCATTGCTGTAACCGAAGT
>JBDHGL010000104.1:0-7487 GCA_039589875.1 Gemmatimonadota bacterium | reverse complement strand
GACACGGATGAGAGCACTCGCGATCGTCCGAGCAAGGATCCCGACCGTGTCCCTCCGGAGCCAAACGGTCTCTTGCATGAGCCCTTGCTCAGGCCGCGTAGTCAACGTGGACAGCGTAGTGAATAGTCCCGATCATTCTGTTTCTCCGAGATGGCCACTTGGGCTTTCCCCCTCCAGCGTGCGTGCGATGCCCTCCCGCACAACGGTGGGTGGGGACCAACTGGCAAGCGCCCGCAGTCGGTCGATGACGACATGACCGTGACGGAGTTCGTTCGGCCGTGTCGGGAGCGTTCCGAAGCGCAAGTGCTGCCGCGGGACGCCGAGAAGCTCTGCAGCCAGTTCGGCGAATTCACGCACGCTCGTCAGGATGCCGGAAGCCAGGTTGACGACTTCTCCTCGCCTCCCGTCGGAGACACCGAGCAGAAGCAGGCCGGTGGCCACGTCGTCGACGTACGTGAAGTCCCTCTTCTGCCTGCCGCCGGTCAGGTCGAGCGGCTCGCCCGATCGCGCGCTGCGGATGAGCGAAGGGAGAAGCCGCTGTGGATGTTCGCCTGGCCCGTAGACGGAAAAGAGCCTCGCGGTGAGCGCCCGCAGTTCGAGTGCTTTCGACTTCTCTGCCAGGCGTCGAGTTCCGGCCAGCTTGGACTTTCCATAGGCGGACGACGGCTCGGTCGGCGAGCTCTCATCGACGACCCCGCGATGGCGTCCGTACTCGGCCGACGAGCCCACGTGAACGAGGGCCTGACCAGCCCAGGGACGTCGGGCCGCCGCGATGCACTCCAGCAGCGCATCCACGAGATCGACATTGAGGTGCTGCAGCAGGTCGTCCTCGCGTTCGGAGGGATCGACGCCGTAGCCGGCCAGATTGAACGTGATTGCGGGTCGTACACGGCTCATGAGGGCACCCAGCTCATCAGGGTGGGTGAGGTCTACTTCCGCCCACTCGATTTCGGGTCGGACCCGCTGGACTTCCAAGCCGGGCTGAACGGTGGGCCGCGGCGGCCTGGCGCCCCGAGGGCGGACCGTGGCACAGGTCCGTGCGCCCAGCTGAACCAGCTGCCGAGCCACGCATTGGCCAATGAAGCCCGATCCGCCCAGCACCAGCGCGGGAACCCCACGGTATGGCCCGAGCTTCGACATCAATCGACCGCGCGGTTCCCGCTCGCCCGACATCCGTTGACGAGCTATTCCAGGCTGCCCGGAGGGAGAGGTCCGGCCGTTACCGAGTAGTTCAGACCGGTGATAGACGGGCCGTCTACCATCCACACGGGCCGCTCGGGAAAGGCTGCGAGCGCGCGACGCCGAACGTCTGGATCGCGGTCCCAGACGTAGACCGGAGCGTCGGCCTGAAGATCGAGCGGATTGTAGTGCACGGCAGATGCATAGTCGGGGTGGCGGTAGCCGTTGATCAGGACCAGACTGCGGCCGAACTCGTATATCTCGGCCAGCTCGCCCAGATCGGGGCGCATCCCACGGTAGTGACGATACTTGTCGACGGCCCGCCACGGGACGAAGGTGGCGAGGGCCACCACGGAGAGCACGATAGCGGCAGCCACCGTTCCCCGGACGGCCGCCCCTGCGGTTCCCACGGTGGCAACCGCTCGCTGCTCGAGCGGTTCTGGCTGCAGCTTTGCCTCGATGGTCTGAATTCCTCGGACGGTAAGTACGGCGCAGGGAACCACGATAAGAAACCAGTAGCGGGCGCCAAAGTCGGGACCTCCACTGAACCAGTAAAAGCTGTACGCGAAGACGATGGCCGCGATGACACCCAACATCGCCCAGTCGGATCGCGTCGGCCTACCGGCAGCCAGAAACACCAGAATGAAAAAAAGCGAGCCGGTGGCCCAGCCGAAGAGCTCTACGTTCACGAGGGCCGTGTTGAGGGCATCGTTGATGAAGACGTCCCGGATTCCGTGCCCCGGAAAGGGGTCGAGGCCCGTCCAGCCGAAGCCGCGGTCCGCCCCGAACCCGAGCGCGTTGGCCGTGGGCGAGTGGCCGCGGGCTACGTAGTCCGTCAGCGGAAAGCTCGTCGGCGAGCCGGTCAGCGCCTTGTTGTACAAGAGCATCGGGGCGACGGTGGCCGCCGCGACCAGGCCGAACACCGAGAGGCGCAGGATCCGTTCGCGCACCGCCCGAGAAGGAAGATCGCGATCACCGATCCGATGGCCACGGCCTCGAGCGGCCGAATGAGCGCCAGGAGCCCGGTCGACACGCCGGCCAGGCCGATCCAACCGAGCCTGCCCGTTCGCCGGGCCCGCAGCGTGCCCAACCCGGCGAGCAGGGCCGCCGCGAGGCTCGAAGTGTGGGTCATGAAGTTCATGCCCATGAACAGGAACCAGGGCGAGACGGCCAGCAGGGCGATCGTCAGTCGCGCTGTCGGGCGATCGTACAGCTGGGAGATCAGGGAATAGGCGAGGAGAATGCACAATCCAGCGAGCAGGGGATTGACCAGCCACGGGAAGCCCGCCCTCTCACCCAGGGCGAGGATCGCCGGCCACCCCGGAGGTGCTGGTGAATACCAGCGGTCGCCATCCACGACCGTGATGTCGATGTCGAAAGCCTCAGGAACCGGCGGAACCGGAAGGGTCACCATTCCGGCAGCGAAGTACTTGGCCTGCAACAGGTAGATGACTTCGTCCGGCACGTGAGGGTGTCGCTGGTAAGACATGGTGGAGAGGAAGGCAGCCGCGGCCACCACCCAGATGGAAATCACAGCCGCGAATCCGTCAACCGATCTGCCGCGGCTCCGCTTGTCTCTCCGTAAGAAACGATCGAGAACCGAGTACAACCGGAGACGGGTGCCGGTCGGAAGACTGGCGACGACCAGAAACACGTTGCCGAGGCTGATGAGCTGAACGCCGGAGGCGAAGGGCAGCTCGGCGACATAAAACCCGGCGCTTTTGGAGAGCACCGCGCTCGACAGGACGAATCCCGACAGAATGGCCGCCAGCTGCCACGGTCTGAACGAACGCCGCAGCCAGCCGATGATCGCTCCCCGCCGTCGAAACACGCCGACCGCCACGAGAAGGATCTGGGCGAGCAGGATCGCCGAAGGCACCAGGTGATCGGCAGGAGAAAAATCCTGCAGGGTCACGTAGTGCTGAAAACGTACAGTGGGACCGGCTTCGATCAGCTGTAGAGCAACCGCCTGCCCCGACAGGGCCAGGGCGAGCCACAGCGCCGTGCGAAGCACGTCAGCTTCCGCGATCCAAGGTGAAGGAAGGGGGGCCGAAGCGCGCCCGCGATTTCAGGCCGGGTGACGTCAAGCCGCTCCTAGCCATTCCGCGTACCACTGGATCGTCTGCCGAAGGCCGTCCTCTACGCTGTACAGCGGCTTCCAGCCCAACACCTTCTTCGCCTTCGTGCAGTCCAGATACTGCTCTCGGATCTCTGCGGTGGCCTCGTTGCGCACTTTGGGCTGGAGGTCTGTCCGGTCCGTCAGCCCGAGAATGCGCTGTACGATTTCCAGGACATCGAGCGGCTGCTCGTTGCCGAAATTGAACGCTTCCCCGAGACAGCGATCGGTCATGACCTCCGCGAGGTACAGATAGGCTGCCACCGCATCGCGGACGTAGAAGTAGTCCCGCACGAACCGGCCATCGCTCCTCACGATCGGCCGCTCGCCGCGTAGAGCCGAGCGGATCGTGCCGGGCACGATTCGGTTGAAGTTCAGATCTCCGCCACCGAACAGGTTCCCGCAGCGCGTCACGCAGACCGGCGTCCGGTACGTCTGGAAATAGGACTGCGAAATCAGATCGGCGCAGGACTTAGACACGTCGTACGGATAAATGCCTTGCAGAGAGGATGCCTCCGTGTAGGGAAGATCGGCATGCGGGCCGTACGCCTTGTCGCTCGATGCGACGACGATGCGCTCGACGAGCTTGGGGAGGGACCGGCAGGCCTCCATGAGATTCCAGGTGCCGCGGATGTTGCTCTCGAAGCTGGAGAGGGGAGAGCGAATCGCCGTCCCGACCACCGCCTGGGCGCCCAGGTGGAAGACCGTGCCCACTTCGTATTCGTTGATCGTACGACGGAGCAGATCCAGGTCTTCAAGTTCGCCTCGGACGAGAACGGCCTCCTCGGGAAGTCCCTTGGCCACGAACGGGCTCTGCGGCACCCAGTCGCGCACGAGGCAGATGAGGTTGGCCTTCCGCGTCGTGAGCTCTTCTGCGAGCCAGGATCCGAGTAGCCCGGTCGCCCCTGTGACCAGGACGTTTCGCTCCTTCCAGAAGTCGCTCACGCCGATCCGCCCGCTTCCTGATTATCCGGGATCGTCGCGCCGGACGAAGCCGGGCGACGAAGCGGTTCCGGAGCTCGCTTTGCGTGGAACGTTCGCTGCTTCCAGGCGCGCCACGGTCTGCCGGTTCGGTAACGCAGGATATTCCGAAGGAACTCGCGTACCGTATCCATGCTCACATTGGAGGTTCCGCCCTCACGCGCATAGCCCGGTACGTCGATCTCGATGACTTGTAGTCCGAGATGCCGGGCCTTGAGCATGATCTCGGCGTCCAGAAACCAGTCGTCCGACGCTAGTTCCATCTGCTCGAGCGTCTCGCGGTGCAGCAGCTTGGGATGTCCGTTGAGATCGAGGGCCCGGAGACCGGGAAAGAGAAGATGCATCACGCCGTTGTAGGTCACCGACACGACCTTGCGCACCAAGCCGTCCTTGCGAAAGCGCCGGCGCACCTTCGCGAGCGTCGGCTCCCGGGCGTCTCGAATGGCTGCGTAGACCTCCAGCACCGACTCCGGACCGACCTGCCCGTCGGCGCATAGCGTGCCGACGATTCTCCCGCGGGCGAGCGAGAGCCCGGTCCGCAGCCCGTGGCCGAAGCCTATGTTTCGCGGCACCATCCCCTTCACGATCGGTAGGCCCTGCGCCGCGAGCTCGTCGATGATCTCCCCCGTTCGATCGGTCGATCCATTATCGACCAGCACCAGCTCGTAGTCGACGCCGGCCTGCCCGAGGGCCGACGCCAACGCTGGCATCGTGACCGGAAGGCATTCCTGCTCGTTGTAGCAAGGGATGGCGACGGAAAGCTCCGGCGCACCTTCCAGGCTCTCGCCGGAGCTCGGCGCCCTCTCTACCAGCATTTCCACGGCGCTTCGCCAGTCGCCCAGAGCTGCTCCAGTTGCTCTCTCTCCCGCAGCGTGTCCATCGGCTGCCAGAAGCCATCGTGACGGAACGCCGCTAGCTCGCCGTCCCGAGCGAGATGTTGCAGCGGTGCTCGCTCCAAAATCGAGCCGTCTCCGTCCAAATACCGAAAGATGCCCGGCTCGAAGACGAAGAACCCTCCGTTGATCCACCCCTCGCGCGCCTGCGGCTTTTCGCTGAACTCCTTGACGCGGGAGCCGTCGAGTAGGAGCTCGCCGAACCGAGCCGGAGGGCGCACTGCCGTTACCGTAGCCAACCCGCTCTGGCCGCGATGGAACTCGACGAGCGCCGAAATATCGACGCTTCCGAGGCCGTCACCGTAGGTGACCATGAACGGCTCCTCGCCGATCCAAGACCGGAGGCGGAGGATCCTGCCGCCCGTCATCGTCTCCTGGCCCGTGTCCACGACGCCGACCCTCCAGTCCAGATCGCCCGAGTTCATCACCTCGAAGGAGCCATCACGCAGGTCGACGATGTAGTCGCTCTCGTGCAGGAAGAAGTTGCCGAAGTACTCCTTTATCATCTCGCCCTTGTAGCCGCACGCGATAAGGAACTCCTTGAAGCCATGCGAGGCGTACATCTTCATGATGTGCCAGAGGATCGGCCGTCCGCCGATCTCGACCATCGGCTTCGGCCGAACCACGGTCTCTTCCTGGAGCCGCGTTCCCCTTCCGCCGGCCAGGATCACGACCTTCATGCTGCGAGCACCTCGGCACTCGGTACCGGCACGATGAACTTGCCGCCGCGCTCCGCGAAGACCGACTGCTGTCGCACGATCTCATCCGCGAAGTTCCACGCCAGAAGGAAGAGGTAGTCGGGCCGTCGCTCGTCGATCGCCTCGATCGGAAGTACCGGGATGTGAGTCCCCGGCGTGAGCTTGCCGATCTTCAGGGGGTTCTTGTCCACGGTGTACGGTATCAGGTCCGTCGCGATGCCGCAGAAGCTGAGCAGCGTGTTTCCTTTCGCCGGAGCTCCATAGCCAGCAACGGCGGCCCCGGCGCGGCGCAGTTGGTTGAGAAGATCCAGTGTTGCCTCACGGCTCTCCGCCACCCGTCTGGCGAACTGTCGATAGGTATCCAGATCGGCCAGGCCGGCTCGTTTCTCACGTTCCACGAGGGCGAACACACCGGCTGGCTCCCCCTCCGCTTCTTCGGCCGGACCTGCCTCCACGCGCAGCGATCCGCCGTGAATCGGAAGGTGGGTGATCCGGCGCACCTTCAGCCCGGCCTCGGCCATCAGATGGCGGACCGTACGGATCGAGAAGTAGCTGAGATGCTCGTGGTAGATCGTGTCGTATTCAACTCGCTCGAGCAGCGGACGGATGTAAGGTACCTCCACGGACAGTACGCCGGTCCGGCTCAGCAGCTCGCGACATCCCGTGAGAAAGCCCAACGGCTCGTCCACATGTGCGAGGACGTTGTTGGCGATGACGGCAGCGGCCGGGCCGTGCTCCGCCCGCAGCTCTCGGCCGACGTCCGCGTCGAAGAAGCGACTGACCGTCTCGATGCCGGCGCCTCTAGCGAGTTCCGCGATGTTGTCGGCGGGCTCGACACCCAAGGTCCTTACTCCGTGGTCCTTGAAGCACTTGAGGAGACTGCCGTCGTTGCTGGCGATCTCCACGACGACGTCTTCCGTGCCGAGCCCTCGACTTTGGACCAGGCTCCGGGCGAGCGTGCGGTTGTGTGCAGCGATCGTTTCCGAGGTCCCCGTGACATAGATGTACTCGCCGAACAGAACGGACGGATCCACGACGTCCAGCAGCTGCACGAGGCTGCAGTTCTCGCAGAAGTAGACCTCGAGCGGATAGACGAGCTCGTTCGCGATCTCATCGACCGATCGGAGGAACTCGTTGGCCAGGGCCGTCGCGCCCAGCGACAAGAAGAGTTCCAGCTGCGGGCTCCCACACGCCCTGCAGGTCGAGCGGTGCCGGTGGGGTCCCAATCGAGGCGCCGGATCGGCCTGTACCCAAGGTGACAGAGGCTGAGCCCCGGAGCCGTACCCGTCCGCTATCGTCATCAGATCGGCCTATAGACGGCCCAGCTGCAATAGACCAGCCAGAGGACCACTGCGGTAAGAAGAGCGCCGTCGGTGAGCAGCGTCTCGGTGGGGTTCCCGCCGACCCCTTTCTGCTGAACCAAGTACAGATATCGGAGCACACCGTACAGCACGAATACGATGCTGTACGACAGGAGATTGCCTCCGACCTCTGCTGCCGTGCTGGAGGCAACCGTATACATCAGATAGGCCACGATCGTCACTGAGAGTAGCACGGCCGCCACTTGATCGAGGAACTCGGGGCTGTAATGGGGCAAGACGCTGCGGTGACCAGCCGAGG
>JBDHGL010000103.1:0-5758 GCA_039589875.1 Gemmatimonadota bacterium | reverse complement strand
AGGGCTGCGGGAATGAGGATGATATAGCCGAACACGAGCAGAAGGGGGGCCGCGGTCACTGAGCCGCGGCTCAAGAGCACGTAGCCAGCCACGATCGCCGCCGCCGCCGCCGCGAAGAGCAGGTAGTTGATCGGCCCGAAGGCAAAGCCCGGCGGCTTCCCAGCCGGCGATGCGTCGTCGTGCCGGGAACCGGGCGGTCGGCTCTTCGGGCCACTGGAAGCTCCTCCGGAGCCGCTGCGGGCGGCCAAGCGGGTCTTACGTTGCGAGGACATGGCGGGCACGATAGACGGCCGGAATGGCTTCGTCAAACGGGATCAACGCCTTTATCCGGCCGGCTTCTGTCCCCGCTCCTCCGGGTCGCCGGAGCCCGCCCGTGGTGGCCGGGGCCGGCTCCCGGGAGCCTCAATCACATCGATCACCTCGAACGGAAGGCCGGCGGCCCCGCTTTCCAGATCTTCACGCCGCATCCGGTCGAGCTTTGCGCGATCTCGCCGCCTCCTCCTCGCGCCGACCCACAGGACGAGCAGGGTGACCCCCACCCAGAAGACCGCGGCGCGCGACAGCACGAAGAGCGTCCCGTAGCGCGAGGAAACGGTGCGCTTCCACCTCGCCTCGAATTGGTCCGCCGTGATGCCGTACACGGCCCGAAGCGTCCCATCGAACGAAGCGCCACTCCCCAGGCCCTCAAAGAGTGCGCGCAAGGCGGGCTCGCCGCCCAGCGCCAGCAGCTGGTCCACGGCCGTGTAGGAGAGGAGGTAGGCCTCGGCAGCTCCTTCCCGATGCGCGGGGAAGCCGAGCGCTAGAGCGTCCAGGCTCGCACGACCCCTCAGGAAGGCCAGGCGCAGCGTCCAACCCTGATCCCACCCCCACTCGCCCGCCGCAAGCTGCGCATACCCCTCGTTGAGCCACCGTGGAGCGCGGCCGTTGGTAGCACCGTCTAGGACCAGGTGAGCGAGCTCGTGACGAAGCACGCGCCGGACGGGCGCCACGGCACCGACAGCCTCGCCTGCGCGAACCGCGATGAACCGGCGTTCGGGCCATGCGGCACCCGCTACCCAATCGGCTCCGGGGGCGGAGGGATCTGCACAGGCAAGATCGCGCGCGAGCCGCACCGTGACCCCGCCGAGCCCCTCGCGGATCTCTCCGATCGCGGGCATGGGCGAGACGAGCCAAGTGTCGTCCGCCAGTAGTCGAGCCAGTGACTCGAGGCCGGGATCGGCCTCCCAGAGCAGCCCGGCCGCTTCGAAGCGAGCGAGCTGGCCTGGACATCCAGTTGCTTGTTGGACCAGCGGCGACGCGACGGCAGGCGCGCAGGCGATCGCCACCGCCAGCACCAACCCGGCCGCCCAGCCTGCGAGGCGCAATCGGACCCTCGAGCCCGAAAGAAGGCGCCCGGCGACCTCGTCTCCGAGAAGCTGCCGACCGATCGTAACGCTGCGAAACTGGCCGTTCAGTGTCCTTGCCTCGCCCACTCCGCGGCGCCGTGCAGCGGCTCCGGCAGCGGCGACGTGAAGGCCATGCGCTCGCCGGTGCGTGGATGCCGAAAGACGAGGCGAGCGGCGTGCAGGAACATACGGCCCGTGCGGCGGGCGAGCTCCTCGGCCCAGTGTCCCCCGGCTCCCACGAAGCCCTGCTCCCAGCGCGGCCCGTACACCGGGTCGCCAACCACCGGATGTCCGAGGGAGCGCAGATGAACGCGCACCTGGTGCGTCCGTCCGGTCTCCAGCCGAACCGCCAGATACTCGGCCGAGGTCCAGCGCTCGAGCCGCCTGAAGTGGGTGATCGCACGCCGACCCCCTTCGACCACTGCCATCTGCTTCCGGTTCTTCGGATCGCGGCCTATCGGTCGGTCCACGGTGAGATCGTCCCAGTCCAGCGTTCCCCAAGCGGCCGCCAGATACCCCCGCCGAACCCGCTGCCGGGCGAGCGCATCGGAGAGCATGCGGTGAGCCTCGTCCGTCCGCGCGACCACCAGGAGGCCGCTCGTGTCCCGGTCCAGCCGATGGACAATGCCGGGCCGAAGTGGGGCGCCGGTAGACGAGAGCTCACCCAGGTGATGGAGCAGTGCGTTGACCAGCGTGCCACTCGAGTGACCCGGTGCGGGATGCACTACCATTCCCGCCGGCTTCTCGACAACGGCCAGGTCCCGGTCCTCGTGCACAATCTGGAGCGGTATCGCCTCCGGGCCGGTTTCGATCGGAGGGAGAGGCGGAAGCAAAACCGTGACGACTTCGCCAGGAACGGCCGGCCGGCTCTTGCGAATGAGCTCGCCGTCAACGGTGACGAGCCCCTCCTCGATAAGCGCTGCGATCCGCGAGCGGCTGAGATCGAGACGCTCAGCCAGGCACCGGTCCAGCCTCGGCTGCGGCCTGTCGATCTCGAAGGTGATGGTCTCGCGCGGCTCAGGGTTGTCGGGAGGAGAGATCTCGCGCGGGGGAGGGCCGTCGGGCGGCGAGCTACGGATCTCCGGCGGCTTCCGGTCCTCGGACGGTTGCGGTGCTCGACGCGGCCCCATCTCTGGCCCCGGCGGCGGCCTTTTCGGAGTGCTCACGCCGTTCCTCCAACAAGAAAGAGATGAGGAGCAGGATCGCTCCGACCGTCACGGCCGAATCGGCCACGTTGAACACCCACCATCGGTGCGCACCAAGGCCCACGTCCAGGAAATCGACCACGCCGCTCTCGTACCGAACTCGATCGACGATGTTGCCGATCGCGCCGGCCCCGACGAGGGCGACAGCCAGAAGCCGAAGGCGATCGGTCGACGGCGTTGACCTGTAGATCGCCGCCAGCACACCGAGGGCGAGTAGGGAGAGGACGAGGAAGAAGATGCGGGAGTGTTCCCCGATGTTGATGCCGAAGGCGGCACCAGGGTTGTGCGTGTAGGTGAGTCGCACGACATCTCCGAACACGGAGATGGTCTGGTGCAGGCTCATGTTGTCGACGACCCACCATTTGGTGGCCAGATCGAGCGTGACGACGATGCCGGCGACAACTAGCGCCAGCAGGGGCTTGCTGAACCTTTTAGCGGCAGCGCCCGTTTCGCCTAACGCTCCTCCGATCTCATCAGGACGAGACACCACTCTCTTCGCGCTCCTTGCACTTGATGCACAGGCGCGTGTGCGGAAGCGCATCCAGGCGCTCGAAGCCGATCTCGTCCCCGCACTCCTCGCATGAGCCGAATTCCTTCGGATTGCGGTAGAGCCGACGCAGCGCCTCGTCGATGTGATAGAGGAAGCGACCCTCTTTGCTCGCGAACAAAAACGCCTTTTCGCGCTCCATCGCGTCCGTGCCCTGGTCGGCCATGTGGAAGCTGTACGCCGACAGATCACCGTCAGAGCTCTGAGGGGTCTCTGAGAACGACTCGTCGTAGTGGCCGAGCTCCTTGAGCGCTCGAGCCCGCTCCTTCAGCAGGAGCTCTTCGAAGTGGTTTAGGTCTTTCTTCTTCATGTATTCCGTCTTCTTATCCGTGGCACGGGACTACCTTCCTACCGCGCTGTCGCCAATCCGATCCTTACCGGCAAGCCGTCGATCTCGCTCTCGTTCCACTCGCCGAAATCGATCCCCATGTTCGAGCCGACATCCACTTGCACAGCCAGCGTCTCGCCAGCGATGTAGTCGGCGTGTCTCTCCGCTGCCCTTTCTATTTCTTCGGCGCCTCGGATCCCGAGCTCGATCCGATCGGACACCTGCAGGCCAGCGTCGCGTCTCATACGCTGGACACGGTTGACGAGCTCACGTGCCACCCCCTCCGTCACGAGTTCCTCGTCGAGCGTCCTGTCCAGTCCGACCAGGTAGCCGCCGTCGCTCTTCACCACCAGCTCGCCGGATGCTACCTCGGCTATCGTCACTTCCTCGGCAGCGATCGCAACGCTCTCGCCATCCAGCTCTAGCTCGATCGATTCCCCGGCACGCAGACGACGGGCGGCTTCCGGCCCCAATTCCTGGATCCGCTGCGCCATTTCTGGGGTCGCAGACCCGAACCGCGGACCCAATCGTTTGAAGTCGGGCTTCACAACAAGCCGCACAATATCGTCGCCGTCAGACAGAAACTCAACCCGTTTCACGTTGAGTTCGTCCGCCAGGAGAGCAAGCAGCTCCTGCGACGGTTTTCGTCCGCCGGGGATGACCGCCTTCAGAAGCCGCAGCGGCTGACGAACACGCAGGTTTTCCTGTTCCCGGGCCGCTCTGCCCAGAACGGCAAGCGCTCGCACATCGGCCATCTGCTGCTCGAGCGGCACGTCGACACGTCCTCCGGACGCCGGGTAATCGGCAAGATGCACCGACCTGCCGGCGAGGGCGCGATAGAGCCAGTCGGAGAAGAACGGAGCAAACGGGGCGAGCAACGCCGCGACCGTGCAGAGCGCCTCGTGCAGGCTGGCGAAGGCATCCCGAGCGGCTTGCTTTGCTTCCTCATCCGGACTGGTCGCCCAAAACCGCCCTCGGGACCGTCTCACGTACCAGTTCGATAGCTCGTCGAGCACGAAACCCGAAAGGCGGCGGGCGGCCCTCGTCAGCTCGTATCGTTCGAGATCGTCTCGCATGCAGTCGGCCAGTGTATCGAGCCGACTGAGCAGCCATCGGTCCGTGACCGAGCGATCGAGCGGCGGGCGCGCACCAGGTTCCTCGTGCGACCATCCTTCCAGGCCCGCGTAGAGGGCGAAGAAGCGATACGTGTTGCGCAGGGTGTCGAACAGCTTCCGCTCGACCTCGCCGATGCCTTCCGGGTCCCAGCGCTTGGGGAGCCAGGGGTTGCTGACCGACAAGAGATAGAAGCGGACCGCATCCGCTCCGTGCCGTTCGATGACGTCCCAGGGATCCGCCACGTTGCCGCGCGACTTCGACATCTTCTGCCCTTCCGGATCCAGGATCAGGTCGTGCACTACGACGGCTCGGTAAGAGGTCTCCTGGAAGAGGAGAGTCGATATGGCAAGCAGCGAATAGAACCAGCCTCGAGTCTGATCCACCCCTTCGGCGATGAAATCGGCCGGAAAGTGTACCGCGAACTCCTCCGCGTTCTCGAACGGATAATGCCATTGAGCGAACGGCATCGAGCCCGAATCGAACCAGGCATCCAGCACTTGAGGGATCCGGCGCATCCGTCCCTCACAGCGGTCCTGCTGACATTCCCAGTCGAAACCGTCGATTTCGGGCCTGTGTGGATCGAAATCGTCCGACAACGCCCCGCCGCGCTCGGCAAGCTCCTCGAAGGAGCCCAGCACCTCACGGTGCGCCGGGTCCGCATCACACACCCAGATCGGCAGCGGCGTACCCCAGTACCGGTCACGCGACAGCGACCAGTCGACGTTGTTCGCCAGCCACTCGCCCATGCGCCCTGAACCGGTTTCCGCCGGATGCCAGTCGACCGAAGCATTCAGCTCCACCAGCTGGTCCTTCACCGCCGTTGTCTGAGCGTACCAGGCGTCCCGAGCCATGTAGAGCAGCGCGCTATCGCAGCGCCAACAGTGCGGATAGCTGTGCTCGTACTTCTCGGACCTGTAGAGGAGATCGTGATCTTCCAGCCACGCCACGATACCGCGTTCGACGTCCGTGTCCTTTACATGGCCTCCCGCCAATCCGCCCGGCACGCTCTCCTTGAAGCGCCCTTCCCCGTCGACCGTGTGCTGCTTGGGCAGATCCGACTCGGAGCCGAGGCGGAAATCATCCTCACCGTACATGACCGCGGTGTGGACGACTCCGGTTCCCTCTTCGATCGTTACGAAATCGGCCGGCAGGATCGTCCAAGCTGTCTCGGAGCCCG
>JBDHGL010000102.1:0-7196 GCA_039589875.1 Gemmatimonadota bacterium | reverse complement strand
AAGGCACGGCGCTCAACAACATCGGAGTTGCGCAATCGGCTTTGCGCGACCCGACAGGCGCGGAGCGTTCCTTTCGCAGAGCGCTCGAGAGCGACTCTTCGACGGCGCTCTTCTGGGGGAATCTGGCCGATGCGGTCTTCGAGCTGGGCGATGCGCGCGCGGCTCGTGAGCTGCTGGCCAACGCGGAGTCACGATTTCCCGACAACCCGTTTGTGGACACCCGTGTCGCCTACATCGCGGTTACGGAGGGCGAGTACGATGAGGCCCGCGAGCGCTTCGAGGCTGCGCGGCGCAAGGAGCCGGGCAGCCCGGCCCGCCGGGCGGCCGTCGAGATCCGGCTGGCCAGCATCGACGCGATCGAAGGGAAGCTCCGAGCCGCCCGCACGCACAATGCCGAGGCGCTGGATGCGGACTTAGATCGTGGTCAGGGCGCCGAGTATCTCTCGAACGCGGCCTGGCTTGCCACGCTCGAGAGCTCGGTCTCCGGCGACGCTCAGACGGCGACGGCAACGCTAGACGCGGCGCTCGCTCGCTTTCCCCTCGACAGCCTGGATGTCCTCGATCGGCCGTATGTCGATCTGGCCTTGGCCTACGCCGCAGCGGGGACGCCGCGAAGGGCCGAAGAGTTGCTCGCGGAGTACGAGGCCGCGGTTCCTGCCGAGCTGCAGTCTGATGTGGTTCTGAGCGACCCCGCGACGCTGACTCGTGGCCACATTGCGCTGGCCCGGCAGGAGCACGACAAGGCGATCCGGCAGTTTCGTCGAGTAGACGAAGGGCTCTGCTGGCTCTGCGGCGTCTATGGCTTGGCCCGGGCCTATGACCTCGCCGGTCAAGCCGATTCGGCGATCGTCACGTACGAGAGCTACGCGAACACGCCCTGGACGCGCCGCTGGCGGTGGGAGAAGGCGGCCGAGTACTACGCCCGCTTCGTGGAGCTCTGGAAGGACGCCGACCCCGAGCTTCAGCCCCGCGTGGAGGCTGCCCAGCGCCGCCTGGACGAGATCTTCGCCCAGCAGGGCTAGCCGGAGCGCCTGAAGCCCACTAGATCCGCTGCCGCTCTCTGCAACGGCGCAGCACAACGGAGGTGCCAGATGTCCGGCGTCCACCCGCGAAGATTCGTTCTCCGGGCTGCATTTCTTGGCCTGCTCCTCGCGCACCAGCCGCTCAACGGCCAGATCCTGCACGTTTGCGAGCTCACGGTGACGGAGATCGAGAGTCTCCACAAACAGGAAGTGGTCGTCCTTCTGCCCGGCGGCATTCTGGAGCAGCACGGGCCCTACCTTCCGTCGTTCTCGGACGGCTACATGAACCAGCGTCTGACGTCGGCCGTCGCGAAGGAGGGGCGAACGAGATCGGCGGCAAGTACTCCTTTCCGGGAACGTATGCGGTCAGAGCGGAGACGATGAGATCGATCTTCATGGATCTCGCGACGGAGCTCAGGGAACAGGGCTTCCGGCGCATTCTGGTCATCCATATGCATGGGGCTCCCACACACAATCGGATTCTCGATGATGCGGGAGACTTCTTCGCAGATACGTATGGCGGGCGAATGGTGAACCTTTGGGGCCTGATGCCCGTGTTCGGTTCGCTGTTCGACAGCTCAAAGTTGAGCGACGAGGCGAGATCGGAAAACGGGCTAGAGCTCCACTCGGGCCTCATCGAGACGAGTATTCTTCTTCATCTTCGCCCCGACCTCGTGGCCGATGGATACCTGCAGGCGGAACCCCAGACAGTGGCCGGGTGGAAAGATCTGATCGCGGCGGCCAAAGCGTCTCCGTGGCCGGGGTACACGGGCTCCCCACGTCTCGCTCGGCCGGAGATCGGGAGAGCCACCTGGGAGGCCTTCGAAGCCATGGCCGTCGACATCGCTCTCGGGATTCTGAAGGACGGAGACCAGTTTGATTATCCCCGCTTTGGCGACGTTGCGCTCGCCAATCCAGTCCTGATGAGCATCATAGAGGCTGCTTCGCGGTACGAGGAGCGGGTGAAAGCGCGACAAGAGCGGTGGATTGTGGATCGGACGGGCCGTCCTTGAAGTGCTGACTTTTTTGCCCGCGCTGTGATACGGGCTTTGACAAGCTTCGTTCAGACAGCCTAAGGTGACATCGGCGCAAACACCTCGCCGTCCCCCATCCTGGAGGTGCCCGATGAGAGCGCACGCCGCTGCTTTTGCACTGACCGGCTTGCTCGCCACTGCCACCGCCTGCGCCCCTGCCGGGGAGCAGGAAGGTCCGCCCGCCGAAGAAGCGGCCTACGAGGTTTGGGCCGCCGACCAGAACGCCAACGTCGTCTACGTGCTGGGTCCGGACGGGAGCGTCATCCGCACGATCGACCGTGCCACCTTGGGTGGCGCCGAGCGACCGCACATGCTGGTTGGCGTTCCCGGAGATGGGCACGTCTACAGCGCGAACACGGTCTCGAACTCGGTGACGGTGTTGAACCGCTCAGATGGCGCCGTGGTCGGCGTGATCGACGACGTCGGGAAGGCGCCTCACGCGGCCCAGCCGAACCCGCGCCAACCCGACCGGATCTACGTCTCGAACATCGCTCCCCAGGTCGTCGGTGAAGACGGCAGCGTGGACCGCGGTGAGACCATCACCGAGCTGGCGCGGAACGAGGGCGATGCGGGCCCTGCGTGGGAGGTCGTTCGCATGATTGACCTCAGGGCCGATCCGGCGCTGGCCGACAGCACCCTCTTTCCGAGCCGCCGGCCCGTATGCGCCGGGTTCTCGCAGGATGGTGGCACGATGCTCGTGACGTTGTTCAACGGAGGGCTCGCCGCGATCGACCTCGAGTCGGGCACCGTGAGCCGCGCCTGGGGCAACGACGAGGTCGGCCAGTACGGCTGCGGCTTCGCCTCCTCGCCCGATGGGAGCCAGATCTACGTGACGACGGGTGACCTGGAAGGCTCCAAGCTGTACGTGTTCGACGTCTCGGGAGCCGACCCCGGCCTCGTGATCACGCACGATCTCTCGGAAACCGCGCAGGACGCGCACGGCGTGTACGTGGATCCGGTCCGGGCCGAGCTATGGGTCGTGCACCGCGTGAGCAGCAACGTGACGGTCCACCCTCTGGCGACGATCGGGCAGGAGGATCACGAGTACGCGGAGATCCCGTTCGTCGGGAATACGCCCGATCTGGTCGCGTTCTCGCCGGACGCGTCCCGGGCTTTCATCACGCTTCGTGGGCCCAACCCGGCGCCCACGATCCCGCACGCCACCGTAGGGGAGACACCGGGCGTGGCGATCGTCGACGTGGCGACGCGGCAGCTGCTACAGGTTGTCGAGCTCGGTGATCCGGTGGACAGCGACTTTCACGGGATCTTCATTCCGGCCGCCGACGGCTAGACTCAGACCGGGTTCATGTAGCGGCGGCCGCCTCGCCGCTCAAAACCAGGCTTCAGCCGGCTGACCGCCGAAGGTCAGCCGGCGCTCATCCAGCGGCGGCCAAGAACGAAGAGCGCTACGCCGATCTTGAGAAGTAGTATGCCCGCGAACAGGAAGATCAGGCCCCAGAAGATCCAGGAACGGTCGGCCTCTCCGAGCACGTCCAGCACGCCTACGACGTAGAAGCCGACGGATACGAGGCCGAGCAGGGCCAGCAACACGCCCGTCACCGTGGCGAGCAGGCCTCCGCGCCGACGCCAAGCATCTTCCGAAGTTTCGCTGTCGTCCTTCGCGTCCATGCTCCCGGCCGGCCGACAAGTAGACTTAAGCGGTTCAACAACGACATTGCCGCTCAACAGCAACATTGACGCCGGTGGGCCGGAACAACCAGGGAGGATCGGATGGAGCAAGCGATTCAGATCTTCGCGATCATCAATCTCGCGGTCGTCGGTCTGTCGCACATCGTGCAGCCCAGGGCGTGGGCCGAGTTCTTCGTGGGTCTACGAGAGAAGGGTCACGCCGGCGTGTTCGTGGTCGGCTTCATGAGCCTCTACTTCGGGAGCCTCATCGTGGCCTTTCACAATGTCTGGTACGGGCTCCCGATCGTGCTGACGATCCTGGGCTGGGCCCAGGTGCTGAAAGGCTTCCTCTACTTCACGTTCCCCGCGTACGGGCTCAAGAAACTCGGCTTCGTGACCATCGAACGGTCTCGAATGTTCATCGCGCCCGGCGTCGCGCTTCTCATCATCGCGGGGCTTCTGGGCTTCCACCTGGCCACGGCCTAAACGCCGTCCTGCATCTGATTCACCATATCCGAGGCCTCCTGGGTAGGTGACTCAACCGCCACCGATATTGCTGGCGAGAAAACCGTAAACGGCCAGGTTGCCGAGCAGGACCGTCGCTCCGACCCACGGCTCGGATCGCTCCCAATGCCTGGGATGAATGGCGCCCGCCAGATAGTGGCCCAGGAAGCTGCCGTCGTACCCGGGCTGACCGCCCGCTCGACGAAACCGGTTTTCGAGCGCGGTGAGGGGGCAGGTCACGCCAAGGAGGTAGATGGTCGCTATGGAGAGCATGATGGAGATGTGTACCCAGGCCAACCACGGCTGCCACGAAGCCGCGAGAGCACCTGCGACGACGAATACGACGACGCTGGAATGAACGATGACGACGGCGTCTGCGAGCCTGCCGTATGGCGCCATCTTCCGGCTTCCGCCGCCGCGAGCCGGCACCGTTCTACGGCTCCAGCAGCCCGGAAGCCCGCTCGATGGCCTCGGTGACCCTGCCCAGCGCCTGCGCAGCGTATTCCATGTGTCGGGCGGCCTCGTCCCACTTGCGTTCTTCGATCGCCTCTCGGATTCCGGGCAGCGTCTTCACGCCGTACCCGGTATAGAAGCCCGGCGCATAGATCTGGTGGCGGAACCAGGGACGCCGCGGTAGGCCCTCTTCTCGAGTCATCAGACGCTCGGTGCTGATCAACAGCTGGTTCAGATCGGCGGCGGCCGACGCCGAAATGCCCCCTCCGGCCATACGTGCGGCGAGCGCCTTGTCGTAGGCGGCCGCCGCGCCCTCGAGGTCGGAAAGCGCGTTTTGGACCGGCGCGAAGTTGAGGTACGGCACCGCTTGCTTCGCCTCCGGCGGGTGGTACGTCTTGGTCGGATCGGCCGCGAGCACGTAGAGCTTCTCCTTGATCAGGCGATTCTCGCGCTCCGTCTCCTCTCGCATCTCGTCTGCCAGCTCGGTCAGCTCCTCCAGATACTGGCTCACGTTGTCCGCGAAGTTGCCGAACTGGAAGGGCAGCACGTCGGCGTTCGCGAACCGGAGAGTCACGCGGCCCGCCGTTTTGGCCAGGGCCACCCCATAGACGAAACCGGGATCGCCGAACCGCGTGTAGTGGTCGAACGAATCGAACATCGAGTGATAAGATCCGCCGCTGTTCTCGCCCCCGAATCCGAGGTGCAGCGACGCGATCCCCAGATGCTGAAGGAACGGTGTGTAATCCGATCCGGAGCCGAGCGGCGAGATCCGAAGCTCCTCTCGGGACAGCGCCTCCTCCCTCACCTCCTCTTTGCTTCCCCGCACCGCGCGGGCGGCCCGGGCCCGTTCCCAGACGGAGACACCGGTCTGCGGATCCGTCACGTCGCGAGCCACCTGATTGATGAAGAACTCCAGCGTGTGTGATCCTCCCATCCGCAGGAAGCCGCGGCCGCTTCCGTCGGTGTTGAGGTAGATCGCTGCCTTCTCCCTGAGCTCTCGCGCGTGGTCCTCGGCCCATTCAGTTGAGCCGAGGAGCGCGGGCTCCTCGGCGTCCCAGCCAGCGTAGACGATGGTTCGCTTCGGCCGCCAACCGGTCTTCATCAGCTCGCCGACGGCTCGTGCCTCCTCCAGCAGGGCGACCATCCCGCTGGTCGGGTCGGCGGCCCCGATCGCCCAGCCATCGCGGTGGTTGCCACGCACCACCCATTCATCCGGAAGCTCCGCGCCCTCGACCCTGGCGATCACGTTGTACGCCGGCTTCAGGTCCCAATTGAACTCGACATGCAGGCGAGCCTGTGCGGGACCGGGCCCGAGGTGATAGGTGATTGGCAGGGCGCCTCTCCACTCGGCCGGCGCGACCGGACCCTCGAGCGCTTGGAGGAACGGGAGGGCATCCGAATAGGAGATCGGAAGCACCGGGATCTTCATCAGCGTCGGCGACTCCTCGCGGCTCAGACGCTCCGCATCGGCCGTGGCGCCGACCATCGGAGTGAGCGGATCGCCAGGATACTGAGGCATGTCGAGCACCGATCCGCGCTGTACGCCGCCCTCCATCCGGTACGGTCCCTCCGGATAGACGTCGCCCCGGAAGTAGCCATCATCACGCGGATCGGAGTAGAGGATGACGCCGAGCGCTCCGTGCTCGTGGGCGACTTTCGGTTTAATGCCGCGCCAGGATCCGCCGTACCGGGCGATGACGATCTTGCCGCGCACGTCGATGCCGCGGCGTTCCAGCTCCTCGTAGTCGTCCGGTATCCCGTAGTTGACGTAGACCAACTCTCCGCTGACGTCGCCATCGGCCGAGTAAGCGTTGTACGTGGGAAGCCGGTTTTCCTCGATGCCGGAGGTCCGGTCCTCGGCCAGCGTCGGCTCGCGGAGGCTCGCGGTGAAGCGCGTCGGCTCGAGCAGCTCGAGCTCGCGGATCCGCGGAGTGGGGAAGAGGACATGGTATTCAGCCAGCTCCGCCTCGTATCCCCAGGAGCGGAACTGCTCCACCATCCAGTCGGCCATCTCCCTGTTGTGCGGCGACCCGACGTAGATCGGCTCGGACGTCGACAGCTGCATCCACTCGCTCAGGTTCTCTGCTTTCAGAAGCGCGTCGTACTGGCTCTCCAGCTCCCGCTGCTCCGCCGCGCCCTCCGCCGTGAAGCCGAGCATGGGGGGATCGATAGGTCGAGGCGTGAAGGCGACGGCGAGAAAAGCGACGCCGAGAACGACGAACGGATGCCGATGCTGCAGCTTCATGACGTACCTGTTGGTGAGGGTAGGGATGTCGTTCAAAACCGCTCGGGCTTGCCACCTAATCTTGTGCTCGGAGAGCGCCGGCCGGTAGAGGCGTATCGCCGCGTAAGATCCGCCTAACTCCGGGCATCTCATCTTTTACCGGGAGGAGTCACCGCGTTGTCGCCAGCATGGAGGCAGGGGTGGAAAAGCTATCACCGCTCTATTCCAAGCACCCAAATGCCGGTCATCGGAACTACGATGCGCCGAAAAGGGCTGCGCTGATCGTGGTTGGTGGAGCGATGTTCGTCGTCTTTCTGATGATCGGAGGAG
>JBDHGL010000101.1:0-5867 GCA_039589875.1 Gemmatimonadota bacterium | reverse complement strand
GGCCTCCGCGCAAGCCGCGCTGCAGAGTCCGGGAATCGGTGAGCACGTCGTGGAGATCGTACCGAGGCTGGCTACCGGAGGGCTCGCGAGCTCTCCCAACGGAGCTCGGCCAACGGAGATCGTCGGCGTTGACGCGATCGCCGAAGCTCGCTTTTCGATTCTCGACGACAGACTGGTCGAGGGCCGCTATCTCGAGCCCGGGGATCGCTTGGCCGCCTATATCGGTTCGGAGCTCGCCGAGGGCCTGGAGATCGGTCTGGGATCGCGCATGGTGCTGACGGCCCAGGATGCGGATGGCGAGATCATCGGCCAGCTCGTACGCGTGGTCGGGATCTTTCATACGGGGATCCCGGAGATCGATCAGGGCGCCATTCACATCCCGATCGAGACGGCGGGAGCGTGGCTGAATGCGAACGGCGCCGTGACGACGGTCGCCGTGCTCGTTGATCGAAGCCGCGCGGTGCGGCGGGCTGTCCGGGCACTCGAGGCGCGGCTGGCCGACGGGATCGCCGCGGGTGATCTGACGGTGCTGCCCTGGCCGCAGGCGATGCCGGCACTGGACGCCGCGGTCAAGGTGGATGATCTCGGCAATTACCTCTTCCAGGGAATCACCTTCGGGATCATCGGCTTGGCCATCGTGAACACGATCTTGATGTCCGTGCTCCACCGGCATCGGGAGTTCGGCGTTCTGCAGGCCCTCGGATTCACGCCCGGTCAAACTGGCGGTCTCGTCGTGCTGGAAGGCGTGGTTCTGACCACGCTGAGCGGACTTCTCGGAATCGGCCTCGGGCTCTTTCTGACCTGGTTCTTCTGGCGCGACGGACTGGACCTTTCGTTTACGTGGCAGGAGGACTGGACGTTTTCCGGCGTGGTCCTCGATCCGGTGATCATCCCTCTTTTCCGGACAGCCCGCCTCCTTCAAGGTTTCCTGTTCATCCTTTTCGTGGGAACCGTGGCCTCCCTCTATCCCGCCTACCGAGCGACGCGTGTCGACGTGGCGGAGGCGATGAAATTCGAGCGATGAACGAGCAGCCACCAACGCGGGCCGACGGTCGGTCGGAGCAGACGGACCGGGTGGCCGTGCAGACGGATGATATATGGAAAATCTTCAAGCAGGGTGCGGAGAAAATACAGGCCGTCCGCGGAGTAACTGTGACGATCGAGCGCGGGGAGTTCACCGCCATGGCCGGCCCATCGGGCTCGGGAAAAACCACCCTGCTCAACCTGATCGGCGGACTCACGCGTCCGACTGACGGTAAGGTGTGGGTAGCCGGACACGAGGTGGCCGCTCTGCCCGGCCGAGAGCTCGCGCGCATGCGGCTGCGGAACGTCGGCTTCGTTTTTCAGGCGTACAATCTCCTACCGGTCCTGACCGCTTTCGAAAACGCCGAACTGCCGCTGCTGATGCTCGGGATCGACGAGCCAGAGCGGCGACGACGCGTGCACGAGCTCTTCGAGCGTACGGGCCTGACCGGCCTTGAGGATCGACGACCCGGCAAGCTATCGGGCGGTCAGCAGCAGAGGGTCGCGATCATCCGGGCCGTCGCCTCACGACCCGCTCTCGTGTTGGCGGATGAACCGACGGCGAATCTGGATTCGACGACCAGCGATTCCCTGCTCGATATGATGGAAGAGCTGAACCAGGAGCTTCGCACCACATTCGTCTTCGCGACCCATGATCCGCAGGTAATGGAGCGGGCTCGCCGTCTCATTCGCCTCGTGGACGGCCGGATCGCAGCGGATGAACGGCGGCAGCCCGCGCGAGAACAGTGAGTCGGCCGGGTCTCGCCGTAGCCTTCCTCTCCGTTTCCGCTCTCCTTTTGCCCGCGACGCCGACGGCGGCGCAGATCCCCCTCTCCTGGCTGAGCGGCTACTATCTGAACGTACCGTTGTGGAACGAGCCGAGCCCCTTCAGTGCCGGTGGCTTCGGCGACTCGCAGCGCCTGCGCATTATGGTAGATCCTCGGCTCGGCCCCGTCTCCTTCGATGCGGCGTACGAGCACTTCATCTCGTGGAGTGCGCGGGAAGGCGGCGGGCTCGGACTGTCGGTTCCAGGAGCGGTGGCGCCGGGGGGCGGCGAGTGGCTCGACCTCCAATGGGTCATCGCAGACGATGAGCACGTCCAGTGGACGCACCGTTTCGACCGACTCAGCATCACCGGCGAGGTGGGAGACGTGCTTCGGGCCACCGTGGGCCGGCAACCGATCTCCTGGGCGACCACCCTTCTTCTGACGCCGGCCGATCCGTTCGTTCCGTTCGATCCGGCCGATCCCTTCCGGGAGTACCGGGCCGGAGTGGATGCTCTGCGGCTCAGCGTGTTCCCCGGGCCTCTCAGCGAGGCCGAGATCGTCGTCCGGCCGGCCAAGTTCGTCTTCGACGAGACGCTCACGGCACTCGGTCGATACAAGGGCGTCCTCTCGAATTGGGAGATCCTCGGCTATGCCGGGGTGCTGCACGACGAACCGGCTGTCAGCCTCGGAACGGCCGGCGGAATCGGCCAGGCCGCGCTGCGGGGGGAGGTACAGCTCCGAGCGGAAGAGAACGAATTCGCGGTTCGCGGCACCGCTGGCTTCGACACGCGCCTTCCAGTTTTCAGTCGCGATCTTTACATCGTCTTCGAGTATCAGCACGATGACTTCGGGGCGTCCAACTCGGACGAACTCGAGGATGTAGTCCTCTCCGCGCCGTTCGCCCGAGGCGAGCTTCAGGTGTTGAGCGCGGACGCCACGGTCTGGCAGGGCTCCTACCAGCTGCACCCTCTGTTTTCCACTCAGCTCCTGGTAATCTGGAGCCTGAACGATCTGAGCGCGTTGTTTGCTCCCGGCTTGACGTATTCGGTGGGGGACAATGCCACCGCGCAGGGGGGGCTGTTCATCGGGGCGGGCAACGGCGAGGTCACGCCTGACGATCCGCTTCCGTCCGAGTACGGTACGCTGCCCACCACAGTCTATGCTTCCCTGGCGGTCTTCTTCTAGATTTCGAGGGGGACCCTATCATCCGTTACATGGAAGAGCCTGGCAGATGAGCTTGAGCGGCGGACTGAAATCGAAGCGCTACGTATCCGGTCTGGTGATCGTAGTCACAGCGATGTGGGGCTGTGTCGCGACCGCGGAAGCGCAGCCGAGTGGCTCGGAGCTGCGTGTCGACCCGGAGCGCATCCACTCGCGTATCCTCGCGCTTTCGGAGTTCGGACGAAATCCGGACGGCGGGGTCAGCCGCGTGGCGTTCAGCCAGGCGGATGTCGAGGGAAGATCCTACGTCATGGCGCTGATGGGTGAGGCCGGCCTTGAGGTGAGCATCGATCCGGCCGGCAACATCCTGGGACGGCGTGCCGGCAGCGATCCGAGCCTACCGGCGATTCTCTTCGGATCGCACATCGATTCCGTTCCGTTCGGCGGGAACTACGATGGCGACGTCGGAGTGATCGCGGCCATCGAGTGCGCTCAGGTGCTCGAGGAAAACTCGGTCACCACTCGTCACCCGCTAGAGGTCGTGGTGTTTTCGGATGAGGAGGGAGGTCTGACGGGAAGCCGTGCGTTGATCGGCGAGCTCGGCTATCAGGCGCTGCGCGAGACGACCCACAGCGGCCTGACGCGTCAGGAGGGCATCCGGGCCATCGGCGGCGACCCGGACCGGATCCCGGAAGCGAGGCGAGCGGCGGGCGAGATTGCCGCCTATCTGGAGCTCCACATCGAGCAGGGAGCCCGGCTGGATGAGGATGAGATCGACATAGGCGTCGTGGAAGGCATCGTGGGTATCGAATGGTGGGACGTGACGATAGACGGGGTGGCGAATCACGCTGGGACCACGCCGATGGACCGCCGCAGCGACGCTCTGCTTGCAGCAGCGAGGTACATCCAAGCCGTCAACGAGATCGTCACGGCCGAGCCCGGGCGACAGGTGGGAACGGTAGGCCGAATCGCGGCCGAGCCCGGCGCTCACAACGTGATTCCCGGGCGGGTGCGAACGACGCTGGAGATTCGCGACCTGTCACGAGAGAAGATCTGGGCTCTCTTCGATCGGATTCAGGAGCGCTCCAGATCGATCGCCGAGGAGACCGGGACCACGTTCACCTTCACTCTCCTGGACGTGAGCTCCGTGCCAGCGGTGATGGACGAGCGGGTGAGGGGTCTGATCGCGGTCGCGGCCGATCGTCTCGAGCTGAGCTGGGTATCGATGCCGAGTGGAGCGGGACACGACGCTCAGGACGTCGCTCGTATCGCTCCCGCCGGCATGATCTTCGTTCCCAGCGAGGGAGGGGTAAGTCACTCGCCGGCCGAGCTCACGACGAAGGGAGACATGGCAAATGGAGCCGACGTGCTCCTCCAAACTCTACTGGAGATCGACCGTGGAGGGCTGGACTAGACGAGGCCTTCACGGCGCTCTCGCGCTCCTCCTTGCCGTCCCTGCCCTGCCATCGCTCGCTTCAGGGCAGACAGCTGCACCGAACTCGGCTCGACGAGTCGGAGCGGAATCCATCCTGGCTGCGATGCAGGAAGAGGCGAATCAGGGCTACAACCTCCTCGCGTCGACCAACTCCACGCGATTCGAAACCTCGATCATCCTGAGCATCGTCCGTGAGGCTCTGGAGCGGCGTTCCGCCGAAACGACGCTGCTGGTGGATCACACAGATTGGTATGAGGCCTATAGGCAGGTAACCGGTCTGGAGCCGGAAGATGTGCCCGAGTTTATAGCCCTGGCTCATGAGTACGGTCAGGATCGGGTTCTGGATTTCGATCCGGCTCGGAACCGGATCGAGCGTAAGCAGGGGATCTTCGAGCCCGAGATGGTCGTCAATGTCAGCGTCGGCTGGCCCGAGGATTCCGGAGCGGCGGACCGGTACACCTTCGTCGACACAACGACCAGCCCGAACCTCCGGGTGACGAACCGCCGGCGGATCAGGTACTGGCTCGTCGACCTGGGCCGTGTCGTTCTGCAGGACGAGATCGAGGGCATACAGGCCCGGCCTCTGGGCGGAGCCCTTGGCACGCTTTTCTCAATCGTGGGAGACGGCAGTGCCGTGCAAAATCGTATCGCGATCGCCGACGACGGCCTGGTGGTGACCTACGCCACGGCCAAGAAGGGTCCCTTCAAGGTCCAACCGCTGACGCTCACCTACCCTGACGGAACGGTTGAAACCGAGTTTCCGACCGACCGCCTCGACCTGCTGCAGCTCAGCTTCGAGATCAAGCAAGCGCTGAAGTTCGAGTACCCCGACCGGGACTAGCCTGCGCCGCTCTCGTCGCTAGCGGGGTCCGGGCAACAGGCGAGAACGGCCCGCCCGGTCCACCACGTAGATGGGCCCGGGCCGAACGTCACCGGACAGATCGAGCACGCCTGAGTTTCCCGAGGGGGCCGCGTCGGTGGCCGGTCCGGCACCCAGGCTGAAGGCATCCGCACCGGAGACATCGACCTCGTATGTCAGGTCGGCAAACTGCTCCACCGTTACGATGCTGAGCGGGTTGAACCCCGCGTCGATAAACCCCGTCATCAGCTCGTTATCGAACACGGATTCCCGCCAGTGCCCGTTCCGGGTCCCAGGACCACCCAGGTTTTCGACGGGAACCGCGCCTCCGAAGCCGGATCCACCCACCGACTCGAACGCCTCTCCAGCTCGCGCGCCTGTGAACAGCACGTTGGGCGTGCTGGCGCCGAAGAGCAGAGCGAAGTCGTCCCAGAGGGTACCAACGCCGAGAACGTGTCCCATCTCGTGCAGGATGACGGCCTCCAGCAGACCCTGGGATTCCAGTGACTCGAGGTCCTTGACGTCGAAGCGCATGATCCCGCTGAGGGGCAGCATGCTGTCGTCCCGCAGGAAGCACGGCCCCGCCTGACCGAGCACACCGCCCGGACCGTCGATCCGGTTC
>JBDHGL010000100.1:0-6005 GCA_039589875.1 Gemmatimonadota bacterium | reverse complement strand
TGCAGGTCGAACTCGAGGTGACTCAGCCAGTTGGCGGCTTTGACGAGTGGCGGGCCTTGGCCCATGGTTGACCAGGCGATGCGCACGCCGTCCGCGGTCGTGCAAAAACGGACTTCCTGGTCCATTTAGGCGGCTATACCTCCTAGACGGCAGATCCAACGCCGAATCCTGGCGCTCTTCGTTTGAAGCACCGCGTCAAACACCACGGGATCGCGGGCGTGAGCGAGGCACGAACATAGGTACTCTGGCGCGATAGTGGGCGTACTCCTCTCCGAACCGATCGGCCAACTCCTTCTCCTCGAGCCTTACGATGGCGTACAAGCCGGGCGCGGCCACGACCAGCAGCACGTAAAGCGCCAGGTAGTTGGCGAACAGAGCCATGGCGACGAGACCCAGCAGTACGGCGACATATCGTGGATGACGGATTCGGCCGTAAAGCCCCTCCGTAAGGAGTCTCCCGCCTCCCTCCTCGCCTGAGAGCTCCGGCACCCCCACGAACATCCGAAACGTGAGGTGGCGTCGAACTCGAACGGAGACCCAAACGGCGAGGGCGTACGCGGCTGCCGCGAACGGCATGAGGAGATAGTTCGCCCCGAAGTCGATTGCGAGAATCGGCCCTCGGAGCCGGTACACGGCGAGGGCGATAAGCACCGACACCGTGACGAGAATGGCGTAGCTGAGCCACGGACCGAGCCGCCGCCAGAGCCGGACGTTAGGATGGACCAGGAGCCAGAAGATGATCGCCGATGGCACCGGAACGATCGTGATCAACGCGACGATGTAGCGGGCCGTATCCATGGAGGTCCCTCGCCTACCGGCCAGAGCGCCGGCCGGCCTTTTGCCTACTAGTCAGCGGCGCGCAGCATGGCCTCCCGCTTCGCCTTGAACTCGGTGCCGGCCTTCCACTCCGGCCACGCAGCGGCGGTGGCCACCTCGTTGCCCACCAGGAAGAGAAGGCGAAAATCATCGACGGCGCCGGTTAGATCCCAATCCGGCTTGATCTCGTCCGATGGCTTGTGATAGTCGTTGGCCGTGTACTGCTGGCGCTTCTCCTCGCCGTAGCCTGCGGGCTGCCCCAGGACCCGAGTGCCTTCATCCACGTAAAGGGCCGGCACACCCTCCTTGGCGAACTCGAAGTGGTCTGACCGATAGAAGAAACCTTTTTCCGGCTCGGGGTCGGCTAGCAGAACTCGACCCATTTCGGCAGCGGCGGTGGCAAGCACGTCATCCAGGGTCGAGTTGCCGAGGCCGATGACGACGACATCCTCCGTGGCTCCCCAGAGATTAGCCCCGTCCATGTTGATGTTCGCGAGAGTGCGCTCCAGCGGATAGAGGGGGTTCTGAGCGTAGTACTTCGCCCCCAGCAGACCCCTCTCTTCGGCCGTGACCGCGAGGAAGAGAATGGAGCGGTCGGGCGGCGTCTCGAGGCCGGCAAACGCACGAGCGATCTCCAGAAGTCCCGCCGTGCCGGACGCGTTGTCCTTCGCGCCGTTGTAGATTTGATCGCCTTCCAGGTTCTCGTTCCGCCCGAGATGGTCCCAATGGGCCGTATAGATCACGTATTCGCCGCGGCGATCCGGATCTGCCCCCTCCAGCTTCGCGATTACGTTGCGGGAACTGACTTCCCGGATCGTGTTCTCAATCGTGAAGCTGGCTCTTCCTCCGAGCTCCACCGGACGGAACTCGGGATCGATGGCGGCCTGCTTCAGCTCATCGAAATCCAGGTTGGCCGCTGCGAACAGTCGACGCGTCGCGTCGAGGTGGATCCAGCCATGGATCGGCGCCGGCTCCGTTCCCCCAGGAGCAGAGACGACATCGAACTCTTCTTGCATCCAGCCGTTCGCCGGCACGGCCCACGGGTATCCGGCCGGGCCTGTCTCGTGGATGACGAGCACCGCCGCGGCGCCCTTTTCGGCCGCGATCTCGTACTTGTAGGTCCACCGGCCGTAGTAGGTCATCGCCGTGCCGTTGAACATCTCGGGGTCGAGGGACACCGCGTCGCCCGGATCGGGGACCGCCGGGTCGTTCACGAGCATGAGCAGCGTCTTGCCCGCCACGTCCATTCCCTTGAAGTCGTCCCAACCGTACTCCGGTGCGACGACGCCGTAGCCGACGAAGACGATCGGAGAGCTCTCGACCGACACCTTCGGCTTGGCGTGCGGAGTCTCGATCATGAAATCGGTCTTTCCCTCCAGCGGAACGGCAGCGCCGCCGACTTCGAAGGAGGCCTCGATCGACGTCGGGAGGGTCCCCACCAAAGGCACGTTCTGGACGTACGTGCCGTCAGGATTACCCGGTGCGAGGCCTGCGGCCTGGAACTGCTCGATAAGGTATTGGACGGTCAATTCCTCGCCGCGGCCTCCTGGCGCCCGTCCCTCGAACTCGTCGGAAGCCAGCACTTGGATGTGTCGGAGCAGGCCGTCGGCCGTGATGCTCCCCAGGGAGGCCTCGATTGCCCCCCTGACCGGCTCTCCACTTTCTCGTGAGGCGGGCTCCGGCGAATCTCCTCCGGGCTGACACGCCGCAGCGGCCAGCGCGGCCAAAAAGGCGGCCCCCACGACGCGGGGCGGGCGGCCGAGATCCGGTTCTCGTATCGTATGATTGACGCTTCGTTTCATCTGGAAATCCTCGAGCGGTTTCACGGGTTCGGCTCAGTGAATGCTCCCCATCGCCTCCAACGTGCAGGTGCGGTTCCGAGAGGCGCAACGGTAGATTGTCACGGCAGTCCCTTGCCGACCTGAGCCGAAGTCGTCCGGCATCGGTGAGCGCTCCCGATGCAACCAGAACGGGCCGGGCGACGTCGAACCGTGCAGGGCAATTGCCACTCGTGAGGAATAATTGACGGGTCCGATGTCACGGCTGATCAGCAATCTACACCGGCGAAGGATGTTCCAGGTCGGTCTTCTCTACCTCGGGGGAGCGTGGGCGCTCCTCGAGGCCACTGACTTCTTCGTCCAGAACTACACGCTCTCACAGAAGCTGCTGGACGTGGTGATTTTGCTGCTCGTGCTCGGATTCCCCGCGGCCTTGATCATCGCGTGGTATCACGGCGAGCAAGGCCGACAGCACGTCGTGCGGAGCGAGATGGCCATTCTGACGACTCTTTTCGTCCTTGCGGGGATCGGGACGTACAGGATCAGCACGGGGGAGGAGATCCGAGTAGACCCGGCGGGACGGGGATCGCCCGCCGGCGCGGTGGCCGAGGCAGAGACTTCCGATCTCGGTGCGGGTAGCGTGGCGATTCTTCCGTTCACCAACAGTACCGGTGTCGACAGCCTCGACTGGCTGGGCCCCGGAGTATCGGACATCCTCACGAGCAACCTGGCGCAGCTTGCCGGGGTCAGCGTGGTCAGCCCTCAGAAGCTATTCGATCTCCTTCAGGAGGAGGGGAGGGAAGAGACCGAGCAGATTCCCGACCGATTCGCCATCGACATCGCCGCCCGCTCGGGAGCCAGGCTCATGGCCCGCGGATCCGTCCTGGGCACCCTCGGCGACCTCACGCTGGACGCTCAACTCATCGACCTGGATGACGGGACGCTCGTCGGTGCCGGACGTGCCCGGGGCGGAGACCTGTTCGCTCTCGCGGACACGGTGGCGCGCTCGCTGGCCGAACAGGTCGTCGAGCGCGTGCAAGCGGTGCCGGCGCCCATGGTCGCCGAGCGAACCGACAAGGGCTTCGAGACGGCCGTCATGCCGAGCCGCCCGGAGCGGTCGCCTTTGGCTCTCGGAGGCCTCGAAAACTATCGCGAATACTCGGCCGACCTCAGGGCCCGCTGGAAGGTGCTTGCCGCCGAGGACGTCCAAGGGCGCTTCGAGCTGGTGGAGCGGTACGGCTTGATGCCAGGTCTCGAGAGCGAGCAACGGGCGCTCCTCGAGGAGATCCTCAAGATCAGCCCGGAGGCCGCGCAGGCCTACGAGGTGCTGGCGGAGATCGCCCTCGAGACGGGCGACAAGATGGCGGTGGACACGCTCATGAGCCGGTATGCCGAGCTCGAGAAACAGGACGGTCGGGTGGCGCTGTCGAAGGGTCGCATGCTCGAAAGGGAAGGGGACGCGGCGGCGGCCCGGGAGCAATACCGCAGGGCAGTCGTCGGCCGCGCCGCCGGTCCCGCGCTCGACCGCCTGGCCAACAGCTACCTGAGGGAGAACCGACCCTCCGCCGTGCGCGACGAGATGGCGTTGTTCGTGACGAGCGATGATCCGGCGCTGAGCATGCACGCGAAGCTCCTGGCCGGAGACAGTTACGTCTGGGAAGGCCGGTTCGACGAGGCACTGGCTCAGTACCGGGCGGCGCTCGCAGGAGGTGGACCGGTTCCGGCGAAACTGGAGGACGACGCTCTCGGTGCACTGGCCGACGTGGAAGCGCTCCGTGCCAACCCACGCCCGCCCCTGTTCAACCGATCGATCTGGCGGTTGCTCGAGGTGGGGCGTGGACAGAAGGCCCTCGATCTCATCGACGCCTCGAGGTTCGTGCACCTCAGTGAATCCGCCCGCGTGCCTCCGGCCCGCTACCACGCACTCCTCTACGCGAGAGGAAGGGCGTTGGAGCTCCTCGGCGAGGACGCGGCGGCGCTGGAGGCGTACGCCAAGATTCTCGAGCACTGGGAGGAGAGCTGGAACGATGTGCCGATGCTCGCCGACCTTGCCGGTCGAATCGCGGTGCTCGCCGGCTCAGCGGCGGGATAGGAAGGGACGATGAGCTCGCCTGCGGCCACTTGAGCCGGAGTGCGGTACTGCTGCTGGCCCTAGCTACCCTGGCGGGTTGTCAGAGATGGACGACCGTCGAGTCTCCAATTGCGTCGACCATGGAAAAGAGCGATCCGGACCGGATTCGCATCGCGACTATGGACGGGCAGGCGGCCTAACCGTTATCTGGATCGCGGGCGCCGCCGCCATTGTGGCCGCGATCATCCTCGCCACCAATCCGAGCCAGGAGAACCCTTGACCTCTGAGCCACGAGCCGGAGAGCACGTGCGGATCATCGGCGGAATATTCTCCGGCTGTACGGGTCACGTCGAGGAAGTGCTGCCGAGCGGGAAGCTCCAAGTGCGGGTCGAGGCCCGCGGAACGATATCCAATGCCCGAATCGACCCGGTCTTCGTGGAACCCCTGGGCACTCTCATCGAAGAGAACGAGTCTGACGAGCAGCCGAGGATAAAGGGATTGGAGCGCTGGGACGAGGAGAGCTACGGGCCTCCCATGGAGCAGGCGATCCGTTCCAGGCTCGAGGCCAAGGGATTTCGAGTGTCACGCTACGTCTACCCGCCCGGGACTTCCTTTCCCGAGCACACCCATCCGGTCGACAAGATCGACGCCGTCGTTTCGGGCCGCTTCCGAATGACACGCGAGGGGGACGAGATCGTTCTGGAGGCCGGCGATTGGTTGTCGGTGCCTCGAGGCACCCCACACAGCGCAGAGGTCGTGGGCGATGAACCCGTCGTGAGCCTCGACGGGATCCAAGCGTAGCGATGGACGAATCCGCTGATGGCCCGCAGGACCCACCGAGCTGGATCGACACGGTAAGCTACGAGGACTCGGAAGCCAGGCTTCGGAGGATCTACGACAAGATCCGGGGGCCGACCGGTCAGATCGACAACATCCTCCGGCTGCACAGCCTCCGGCCGCACACGCTGGAGGGACATCTCGCGCTGTACAAGAGCGTCCTCCACCACACAGGCAACCGTCTACCCGTCTGGTTGCTCGAAGCGATCGGCACCTACGTGAGCCTCCTGAACCAGTGCGACTACTGTCTCGAGCACCACTTCGAGGGACTTCGGAGCCTTCTGCGTGACGATGATCGGGCGCAGGCGATGCGGCGAGCGATGGAGACGGGCAATTTCGGCGAGGTGTTCGACGCACGGGAGAGTGAGATCCTCCGGTACGCGGAGCGGCTTACGCGAGATCCCGCCGCTCTCTCGGAGGAAGCCGTCGAGCAGCTGCGGTCCGTCGGCCTCGAGGATGGGGAGATCCTGGAGGTGAACCAGGTAACGGCCTATTTCGCCTAC
>JBDHGL010000099.1:0-7065 GCA_039589875.1 Gemmatimonadota bacterium | reverse complement strand
ACGAACTCCTCGCGCTCGCCCTCGGTGGACTCGCCGTCCGTCAACACGACGATCGCCTTACGCGTGTCGGCTTCCCCTCCTTCCAGTACCTGAAGGGCCTGGGTCAGCCCGGAAGCGAGTGCGGAACCTCCTCGCCCAACGACCGCGGGATGGACGCTTTCGGCATACATGAGCGCCGCATCGCGATCCGTCGTAAGGGGCGACAACACATAGCCCCGTCCCGCGAAATAGACTACGCCCATGCGCCCGGGAAGCTGTGTGATGAGCTGACGGGCAATCTCCTGCTGCGCCACCAGCCGCGTGGGAGTGACATCCTCGGCCAACATGGAGTTGGAGGCATCCAGCACGAGGACCGTCTCCAATCCGGCAGGATCCTGCCTCTCCTCCTCCTGGTCCGAGCTTCCGAAAACCGCCAGGCCAAGCGTCAGGGCCGCAATGCCCAGCACGATCGCACGGAGCGCTCCGAGAGGCGTCGTCGGCTCCCCGACGAGCAGCTGCATCACGCGCCGGTCCCCCAGACGCGCTCTCTCCTGACGGGCGCGCCAGACGGCGGCCGCCCTCAAGAGCAAGACCAGGACTACGCCGAGCACGACGAACACGGCGGTCATGCGTGCAACACCCTCAGGCCGCGGGTCGCCGCTCCGATGAGCTCGAGCAGCAACACGCCAGCGGCCAGCCAGAGTAGCTCTGGACGTAGCTCGACGCTCTCCACCGTCCTCACCTCACGGATCGGAGCCGTCTCCAGCTCGTCGATGCGTGTGTAGATGCGGCCGAGGGCTTCCGGATCGGTCGCTCGGAAGTAGAGTCCGCCCGTCGCGTCGGCGATCGACTCGAGCAGCTCCTCGTTCACCCGCACCTGCACGTTCGCGTACTGGTAGCCGTACGCGGTTCTGGCGATCGGCACGGGGGCGACTCCGTCCCGGCCGATCCCGATCGTGTAGACGCGAATCCCAAGCGCTTCCGCGGCGCCGGCCGCATCGAGCGGGGCGATCGTGCCGCTGTTGTTGTCCCCATCGGTCAGCAGTATGACAACCTTGGAGCTCGATTCGAGGCCGCGAAGCCGGTTCGCCGCCGTGGCCAACGCGACACCTATCGCCGTCCCATCGCGAAGCTGGCCAACGTCCAGCTCTTCGACCGCGGTCTGGACGAGGCCGTGGTCCAGCGTCCCTGGGATCACGGTGAGCGCCTCGCCGGAGAAGCTGACGAGGCCGATCCAGTCGGTCTCTCGGCTCTCGATGAATCTCTGGACCTCTCGCTTCGCGATGGCCAGGCGGTTCTGCGGCCGGAAGTCCTCCGCCAGCATGGAGCTGGAGATGTCCACGACCAGCACGATCGCGACGCCCTCCGTCACTTCCTCGACTTTTTGGAACATCCGCCGCGGCTGGAGCAGAGCGAAGAGGATGAGGACGAGCACGACGCTGCGGAGGACCGGCTGCCAGTACCACCACACCCAGCGAAACGGGCTCGACGCAGCGCGGAGCAGGGACGTCTGCGTGTACGGCACGCGCACCCGCCTGCGGCCCGCCCACCACCAGCCGAGTGGAATCAGCGGCAGAAGCAGCAGAAAGAGCCAGTCCGATAGGATGATGTCGCTCATTTCGCCGCTTTCCCCGAGGCGACGCGGTCAGGCGCGCCGTTTCGCTCCGCCTGCTCTTCGCCCGACGCAGGGGTCGCGACCGTCGCTTCCTCTGGCGCATGGCGCGAGACGATCCAGGCACGGCAGGTATCCGAGGCTTCGATCGGCCCACCATAGCCGCCGGCCAGACGCGCAAAGCGAACGAGGGCCGAGTAGTTCAAGGCGTGGGCCAGACGCCGGTTTCCGTTCACCACCGCCCGGATGGGCAGGCCGGGCGACCAGTTCTCGGTAACCGACAGGTAGTTGTGGAGGATCGCCTCCAACCGATCGCAGAACCCGTCGTGCTCGAGCCCGCCGGCCCGCCACTCCTCGACCAGCTCGCCCAGCGCGGCAACGGCTCTCTCCCACGGCGTCAGGTGGCGTTCCGGCTCGACGGTTTCGGGCTCCTGCTGCCTGAACCGCCGGTAGGCCCACAAGCCGACCAGGAACGCGACCAGGGCCAGCAACAGCAGCCACGGAAACGGCAGCGGGTTCAGAAACGGCAGGGCCTGCCGGAGCTCGAGCTCCTCGATCTCCGCCGGCAGCACAGTCTCGACCGTTAGCGGCGGCACCTGGACGAGAATCTCGAACGGATCCGCATCTTCAGATGCCGGCGTCACCTCCACCCGGATCGGCGGCACCTCGTGCGGACCAGCCGTCCAGGCCACCATTCGGTAATAGGCCCGGGACACTCCGCTGAGCGGACGGCGTGTGCCGACCTGGGCCTCCCCCGCCTGCTCGAGGTTCTCGGTCGTCTCCAGCACGGCCGGAAAGTGAGCTTCGACCCCACGCGGCGTCTTCACCTGGACGCCGATGCGGAACGGCTGGCCCACATGAACCGTGTCGGGAAGCAGGACGGCCGCTGCGCTCATGTCGGCGACCTGAGCGCTCGCTGTCGCCGTGAACGCCAGGTTCGACGCGGTGGCCAGCAAGGCGAAGCGAATCGCTGATGCCCGGAACCGGGCTCCGGACGTCATCTCCGCCTCGCTCTCGCGCGAGCCCCGAAGAAGGCGGCCAGCTCAGCGGCGTAGGGGGCGTCCGTCCTGAGCTCGACACGGTCGACTCCCGTCCGCAGGAGCGCGCGCTGCATCTCGGCACGCTGGACGCTGGCCATCTCGTGCAGCCGGCTCCGGGTGCCACGGTCCGCCAGATCGGCGATCTCGCGTACGCCGGTCTCCGGATCCTCGACCTCGATTAGTCCCGACCTCGGAAGCTCGAATTCGGCCGGATCATGAATCTCTATCGCCACGACGTCGTGTCTCCCGGCGGCGGCGCGCAGTGCCTGCTCGGAGCTCGGCCCGAAGAAATCCGAGATGACGAAGATCAGCGAGCGGACCTTCAGGTGCCGGTTTGCCGCATCCAGGGCCGCGGAGAGATCGGTTCCCTTCCCCTCTGGCTCGTGGCGCAGCAGCTCGTACAGAAGCGAGAGCACACGGCCCCGCCCACGGGTGGGCGGAAGAAAGCGCTCCACACGGTCCGTGAAGAGCAGAAGTCCTACCCGATCGTTGTTGCGTGCGGCCGCCAGGCCGAGAACGCCGGCAACTTCGAAGACGAGCTCCCGCTTGAGTCGTTGCCGCGTCCCGAAATCGATGGAGGGGGAGAGATCGACGACGAGCAACACCGTCAGCTCTCGCTCCTCGACGAACCGCTTCACATAGGGCCGCCCCATGCGGGCGGTGACCTTCCAATCGATCGAGCTGAACGGATCCCCTGATTGATAGGCGCGGACTTCGGAGAACTCGATCCCGTGACCGCGAAAGACGGAGTCGTACGCCCCAAGGGCGCGGCCATCGACGAGCCTTCTCGCCTTCAGCTCGAGTCGGCGCGCCCGCGCCGCCAGCTCCGCAGTGGAGATCGCGGATTCATCGCGCGCGATCGCGCTTTTGCGCCACAGCCGGATCACGGCACCGGCACGGTCTCCAGCAGCCGGTCGAGAACGTCCTCGGAGCTCACCTGCTCCGCCTCGGCCTGAAACGTTAGCACGATGCGGTGCCGGAGTACGTCCCGAGCCACCTGCTGGACATCTTCCGGCAGGACGAACGGCCTGCCCTCGAGGAACGCGAACGCTCGCGCGGCGCGCGCCAGGTAAATGCTGGCCCGAGGCGACCCGCCGTACTCCACCCATTCCTGCACCTCCGGCACCCCCGCTCCCTCCGGGTCGCGGGTGGCCAGCACGAGATCGAGGATATAGTTCTCGACGCGCTCGTCCAGATAGATCTCCGCCACACGCTCCCTCACTTGGAGGATCTGCTCGGGATGGGCAACGGTCGCAATCGGTGCCAGGCGCTCCGTGACCATGCGCCTCATGACCTCCCGCTCCTCCTCGCGGCTCGGGTAGTCCACGTGAACCTTGAACATGAAGCGGTCGACCTGTGCTTCGGGGAGAGGATACGTCCCCTCGTGCTCGATCGGATTTTGGGTGGCCAGCACGAGGAAAGGCCGCGGCAGCTCGTAGCTCTTGTCCCCGATCGTGACCTGTCGTTCCTGCATCCCCTCGAGCAGCGCCGACTGTACCTTGGCGGGGGCTCGGTTCACCTCGTCGGCCAGGACGAGGTTGCTGAATATCGGCCCTCGCTTGGGCACGAACTCTCCGGTTTTTTCATCCCAGATGAGCGTCCCGATGAGGTCCGCCGGCAGTAGATCGGGGGTGAACTGGATTCTGCGGAACGTCACATCCAATGCGTCGGCCAGGGTACGAACCGTCAGTGTCTTCGCGAGTCCCGGCACGCCTTCCAGAAGAACGTGCCCGCCCGTCAGCAAGCCGATGAGCAGCCGGTCGACCATCTGACGCTGTCCGACGACGCGGGCGGCGACGGCTTCCCGAATATCCGCCAGGAAGGCCGCGGCATCCCCGATCTCCCCGGTCAGGCGGTCCAATTCCGCCTCCGATAGTCTCTCCGCTACTCCGGTTCGTTCCATCATCCTCTTTCAATCATGAGAAAGGCCCTTTCAATTCACAACGAAATCGCCGGCTCGTTGTGCCCGATGCTCAGCGCTTGGAGCGCGCTCCCTGGTCTTCGACACGGAAGACGAACGCGGCCAGCGCGCCGGGCCGAATCTCGCCGGTCCTAGCCCGGGGATCCAGATCACGACTCGATCCCTCATCCGCCCCGACACCAACCACCTGGTCGTGAAGGAACGCGGAGCACCGCTCCCGCCATTTGACCCAGGACACGGCACGAAGGTCCACCCAGCCTTGACTAGCCAATCGCGTGTCCCGCAGCGGCTCGCCGGAGCTCGGACGCACCTTGATGTCGGGACCGCGGAGAAGGTGTCGGCCGTCCGGCAGGAGAACGGGAAGCCCAATCGATACGATGCTCGACCTCAGGTCGCGATCCGCTTCGATCAGCTCGGCCGCCCGGTCCGCCGTCTCCTTCTCATCGAGCCGTACGGCCGCCCGAATATCCGGAAACAGCTCGCGGAGAATCGCCGCCTCGAAGAGCAGCTTGCTCAGCCTGGGGGGTCCCAGCATCTCGAAGGCTATCGACCGAACGCCGTGCTCCTCTTCCAGCTCCTCCATGCGGCGGAGTGCCGCCTCGCGCATGACTCCGCCCCTGTACGTCGGACCCGAGGAGGATGCATCCAGCGCCGCCACGATGTCGCGTCCGGTGGGCCGCCCGATGATCTCGTCGATCGTCGTGTCCGCGACCTCCTCGGGCGTAATCATCTCCATCATGCGCAGCTCCGAGATCGCCTCGAACTCGGCGAGGCTGAACAAACCGTTTTCTCCTGCATCCAAATAGACCGATCGGATCTCTTCGTCTATCCGTTCGCTCACGTCCTCGGCTGGAAGATCCAGCGCCTCCTCTAGGACGACCGGCTTCAAAGCATCGTAACGCGGAATCGGCTGCCTACCGCGCTTCACGGCGCCAAACGCGATGCTCTGCCAGGCGATCGTCGCGGTAGGTTTGATCTCCTTGACGGCCGGCGCATCCGGGGTTCGCGCCATCAGGTAGAGCAGAAGCGACTGCGCGCCGGCCACGCTCGCCTTGGCCAGCAGGCTACGCGATGGGCGTTCCTCGGAGTGCGTGAACGGGACGTTGAGGCCCATTCCGCCCGTCCCCGAGGTGCCGATCTTCAAGTAGACCCCCACACTGGCCCGCCGCATCCCCTCCAACAGCAGCTGCATGTGCCGAATAAGCTGCGGGAGATAGAGCATCGTGAGGTGTGCCTCCACCTCGGCCGAGTAGACTCGTTGCTCGGCGGATGCTTCGCGAAGACGCTGGACGGATTGAAAAAGCTCCTGGTAGGCGATCGCGGTTGCGGTGTTGATGCAGTCAATGACGATATGAGGCCGGTGGCGCTGAAGAAGTGAGAAGAGAGTGGAGTTGGCGAACGCTTCCTCGTTGAGCTCGCAGAGTGGAGTTGGCGAACGCTTCCTCGTTGAGCTCGCCGAAGATGTCCTCTACGAGCTCCTTCCTCAGCACATCGGATCTGACGATCTCTTCCCTGGAGCGCTCCCGGTGTTGGCGCCGTACGAAGATGTCTCCCCACTCGGGGATCAACTCGATTTCATCGGCTCCGGGAACACCCCGTAAGGAGTCTACGGCTTCTCGGGCTTCCTCCTCCCAAAGACCGCCGATGACAACGCGAGCCGGGCGATATCCGATCAGCTTGCGAGCGATCGCTGAGCCTACGAGCCCCGATCCACCCAGAATGACCACAACGCGGTCGCCTATGTCCAAACCCTACTCCCGTTCTGACTGCCTTCGAAATTCGGAGCCGGCCGAGCTATCGCCCCGGAGCGCCGTGATCTCATCGTCCCGTAGCTCTCGCCATTCTCCTCGTTCGATCCCGCCCATCTCGACGGGCCCGAACGAGAGCCGCTTGAGCGAGAAGATCACCACTTCGAGAGCCTCCATCATGCGCCGGATCACACGGTTGCGCCCCTCGTGCAACACGATGAACAACGTCGCTTCCCCGGCTGCCGGGCCAGGTCGGAGCTCCGCATGATCCGCGGCCGCCGGGCCGCCATCGAGATCGACTCCACGAAGCAGCCGGTCAACGATACCCGGGGGAAGCGGCTCCCGCAGGATGACTTCGTAGCGGCGTGGAGTTTCCGCGCTCGGGTGCATAATGCGATGGGCTACGTCACCCTCGTTCGTCAGGAGCAACAGGCCCTCGCTCATCAGGTCCAGGCGCCCAACATGAAATAGCGGCCTCATCTCCGACGGCAAGAGGGAGTAGATCGTTGGCCGTCCCTGCGGATCGTCTCGTGAGCACACGCATCCGGGAGGCTTGTGGAAGGCGATCCACCGCACGGCCATCGGCTCCACACGGCGGCCGTCGACCTCGACGATGCTCCCTGCTGGAACCCGGGTGCCGGGCTGCGTGATGGTCTTGCCGTCGACCCGGACGCGACCGGCCGAGATCAGCGCCTCGCAGGCGCGCCGGGACGCTACCCCGGCCCGGGCCAGATACTTCTGAAGTCTGACGTTGTCTGGGATCAA
>JBDHGL010000098.1:0-6073 GCA_039589875.1 Gemmatimonadota bacterium | reverse complement strand
AGCGAGCGCGCGACAATGGCCTCAGCCGGCTAGCCGTGACCGACCATGGAGAAATCGATGGGGCGCTCGAGGCACACCAGATCGCTCCCGATCTGGTGATCGTCGGCGAGGAGATCCGCTGCCGGGGCTACACGGAGATCATCGGCCTCTTCTTGAGCGAGCGGATCCCGATGGGTTTGCCGATCGAGGAGGTGGCGGAGCGGATCCGAGATCAGGACGGCGTCGTGTATGCCCCTCACCCGTACGCCTATCCGTACCGGCCCTCCTGGCATCTCGAGCGGGCGTTGGCGGTCGCGGATGTCGTGGAGGTCTTCAACGCCCGCGCCTTCTTGAGCGTCTGGAACCGGCGGGCGGGCGAGGCTGCAAGGGCGAGCGGACTGCCCGGGGCGGCCTCTTCGGATGCGCACTTTCCGTTCGAGGTTGGACGCGCCTACACGGAGATGCCGACATTCAGCAGCTCTGTGAGCTTTCTGGACAGCATGCGAGAGGCACAACCCGTCGCCATCCGGCGGACGCATGCGAGCGTCCATGTGGCGTCGGTTGGGATGAAGGCGATTCGAAGCACTGGGACCGCGACGCGACGACTCGTCGGCTCCCGTCCAAGCACGGCGGCGCCGGCAGGAGCGGGCGGCTAAGCGATCAGGCGGCGTCGCTCTCGCCAGGCCGACGCGTGCTCTTTCGAGCAGGGCCCGCCACGGGATAGATCACCGCCTTACCAGCTCTGCCGGCCATCGTGTTTCGCGGGTCGACGACGATCGGTGCCTTCTCGAGAACCAGGTCGTAGTCGAGATTCTCGTGATCGGTCGTAATCACCGCCGCGTCGGCAGCCTCGAGAACCTCCGCGGTCAGCTCTACGGATCGGAGCGTCTCATCCTCGATCTGCACCTCGCTCACGTAGGGATCGTGGTAGGAGACGATGGCTCCCATCTCGCGAAGGTACTGATGAATGTCCAGTGCCGGGCTCTCGCGCGTATCATCCACGTTGGCCTTGTAGGACAGCCCGAGGAGAAGCACCCGGCTTCCGTTGACGGCCTTCCCGGCCGCGTTGAGTGCCTCTGAAGTCTTCGAAGCGACATAGCGCGGCATCTCCGCGTTGACCTCGGCGGCCAGCTCGATGAACCGGGTTCGGTAGCGCAGAGACCGCATCTTCCAGGCGAGATACTGCGGGTCCACCGGGATGCAGTGTCCGCCGAGACCGGGTCCCGGGGTGAACCGCATGAACCCGAAAGGCTTCGTAGACGCGGCATCGACCACCTCCCATATGTCGATTCCCAGCCGGTCGGCGATCACCGCCATCTCGTTCACCAGGCCGATGTTCACCGCCCGGAAAGTGTTCTCCAGGAGCTTGGCTAGCTCCGCCGCTTCGGGAGATGAGACCTCGATGACCTCGTTGACGATCTCCCGGTACAGTGCCACTGCCAAGCGATGGCAGTCAGGGGTGAGCCCCCCCACGATCTTCGGCGTGTTTTGAATCGTGAAGTCGGGGTTTCCGGGATCCACGCGCTCGGGGCTGAACGCGATACAGAAGTCCTTCCCGGCCACGAGACCGGTCTTTTCGAGCGCGGCCTGCAGCAGCTCACGGGTTGTGCCTGGATAGGTGGTCGACTCGAGGATGATCAGCTGGCCGGGCCGCAGCCGCTCCGCGACCTGTTCGGCCGCGGACACGATGAAGGAGACGTCCGGATCTCCAACCTTGGAGAGCGGTGTCGGCACGCAAATCAGAACGACGTCCGCATCCCTCAGCCGATCGAAGTCGGTGCTTGCCTCGAGGGTCCCGTTCGACACGACCGTGGCCACCCGATCGGAGCTCACGTCACCGACGTGAGAGCGACCCTCCATGACGCCGTCGACGAGGGTTTGCTTTACGTCGAGACCCAGTGTGGGGAAACCGGCTTCGGCAAAATGGACTGCGAGAGGGAGGCCGACGTACCCAAGGCCCAGAATCCCGACCCGAGCCTCGTGATCGGCTATGCGATCGAGTAGTCCTTCGAGCGGTCCGAAGTCGTCAGTCACTAGGAGCCAGGACGCGCTTCGCGTACCCGTTGGTCGGATCCCTACCCGCCGCAAGCAGCTCCCCGACCTTACCGGGGCCACGGTTATACGCGAGCAGGGCCAGGCGTTCGTTCCCGGCGTACTGGCTCAGAAGGACGCCCAGGTAGCGAAATCCCACGCGCAGGTTGGTGCCGGTGTCGAAGAGCATCTGGCGGGTGACCGTCGGGTCGACCCACTGCGCAGTGCTGGGCTTGATCTGAGTGTATCCGATCGCGCCCGCAGAGCTGATTGCCGTGCGGCGGAAGCCCGATTCGATCTTCACCAGACGAAACGCCAGCTCCGGCCGCAGGCCTTCGGCCATGGCCGCGTCGTAGATCGCTCCGGCGACGTCGGCCGGAACGCCGTGCTGGGCCGAGTACCTCTGCACCGCCGCCAAACGCTCCGCAAGCTGCTCGCTCAGCGAGAGCTGGTCACCAAGCTGCGCCAGCTGTGCGGCCTGGGCGAAGAGTGCCGTTTCCAGGCGCTCGACGTCCGAGCTGGGAGGTACTCCCGCCGCCGAAACGAGCATGCCGATCATGAAGGCGACGAGGGTCAGTCCCGCGGCGCCATTTGGCGTCAACAGGCGCCGTCGCGCCTTTCGAAGAATCAGGGCAACCGCCACGCGAGGCGAGTTGCCGAGGGATCTCGGATCGAGCCGGACCCCGATAGCCGTCGATGACATATCTGTATGACTCCTTGTTCTCTCTACACCCCACATCCACCCACACCAGACCGCCGGAACTCCGACGAAACCGACCGGGCTTCAGGCGCCCGTATCACGGGCTCGCTACGGCGTCGATTCGCTGCCTCAACCCCTCGGCGCCGGTCTCCGTTCCACGATGAGTTTCGGAGGATCGACTTGAAACCGGCTATCACGCTGACACGACGGTAGTTAGATCCACAGCACATAGCATGCATTCTGGACCGGAACGCGCTGCGCGAGGTCTGAATCCGTCATATCCGGGCACCATGGCGCAACGGCCGTGCCCTACGTGGCTGGGGGATTCAAGCTGAGATACCCGCCTGGGTCAGCCGGGTTCGGGACCCTTCCCGAGTAGATGAATCTCGAGACCGGAGCTAGTCCGCCGCTCCGTCGGCCGTCCATGTCCCGCTGCTTCCGCCTCGCTTCTCGCGTAGCCGAATTGGACCGATCGACATCCCGCGGTCGAGGCCCTTTACCATGTCGTACAACGCCAAGAGGCCGGCCGCGACGGCGCACATCGCCTCCATCTCCACTCCGGTTCGCGCCTCGGCAGACACGTCGACGCGCAGGCGAGCCCCCGGCACCGCCTCGTCCAGCGCGATCTCGACATCGATGGCTTCGATCGGCAGGGGATGGCAAAGCGGAATCAGCTCGGCAGTCTTTTTGGCTCCACCGATCGCAGCCAGGCGGGCGACGCTCAGCACATCCCCCTTTGGCGTCCGTCCCTCTCGAATGGCGGCCATCGTGGCGGGCCGCATCGTCACCGTGCCCTCGGCTGACGCCCGTCTGCGTGTAACGGGCTTGTCGCTGACGTCGACCATCTGCGCCCGGCCGGACGCATCGAGGTGAGTCAGCTGCGGGCGCTCGGCGTCACTCATGGATCGAGACCTTCACCGCCCGCCGGTTCCGAGCGCCGTGGCCAGCTCGCGCAGGAGGCTTGCCGAAACAGCCTGCGGGTTCACGTTGCCGCCGGCGGCGCGCTTGGCCTCCTCGAGCCTCTCGAGCGCAGCCAGCACCCCTTCCGCCTCCAGGAGCTTCGGGCTCAGGTCGCGTGCTCGCCCAGCGTCGAGGACCGTCTCTTCGTTTCCGGTGGCCAAGGCCAGCTGGTCACGCAGGAGCTCTCCTGTGGCATCCAGGGTCCGAAGGAGTCCTCCACGAGCGCCCCGAGCGGTGAGCGACAGCGCGTAGCCGAGCCGATCGGCACGCTTGCCTCCGAGCGCGGCGCGTAGCAAACGCTCCGCCTCCTCATAGCCGCTCTCCTCGCCGGCGATCATGCTCAGCGCTCGACCGATCGACCCCTGCGAGAGCCGGGCGATTTTCGCCGCCTCTTCGGGCGGCGTGTCTGCTTCGGATTCCAGAAAGGCCGCGACTTCTTGCGCCGCCAGCGGCAGCACGCGGATGGAAAGCACCCGAGATGTCACGGTCGGCAAGAGTGCCTGCGGGCGGCTCGACGTGAGGATGACGTGGACGCCGACCGGCGGCTCCTCCAACAGCTTGAGGAACGCGTTGGCCGCCTCCTGGCTCGCCTGCTGGGAGACCATCTGCTCCGCTCGCCCGATTATGAAGATCGACAGAGGCCCCATGGCGGGACGTCGGATCGCGCGCTCCCGGATGTTGGCGATGGTTCCGAGGTGGATACCGGTCGGCGCGTCCTCCGCCACGCGGTGCAGCGGTTGCTCACGCCGAAGCTGGAGCTCGGCCAGCCGCGCGTCCTCGAGCTTCTCCCTCAGCTTGTTCGGCGCGGCTCGGCGGGGCCTCTCGACAGGGAAGTACCAATGAATGTCCGGATGCTGAAGCCCTCCGGCGAGTCGACAACTACGACAATCTTCACAGGCGGAGCCATGTTCGCACTGCAGAAGGCCCGCCAGCCAGAGCGCCAGCCTCTGTTTACCGATCCCGGGAGGACCGCGCAGCAGCAGGGCTTGCGGTAGCCGTCCGCTGGAGGCTGCCTCCGCCAGCCGCCGACGAAGGTCCTCATGTCCGGTCACCGGCGGGAGAGTCATCTGGCTCGCGGCTCGGTGGGGCTCACGATCGGTCCCGGAGCCAACGAACGGGATCCACCGGTCTTGGCTCGCCGCCCGAGCCGGGCTGGAGGATCTGGAATTCGATGTGCGAGCCTTCCGGCGAGCTGGATCCCCCCACCGAACCGAGGATCTGACCCGAGTCCACATCATCGCCCTCCCGAACGGAGAGGCTCTGCATGTAGAGGTAGAGCGAGTAGTAACCACCGCCGTGGCTGAGGATGACGGAGGGGCCGTAGAGGCCCCAGCGGCCGGCGAACGCGACCCGCCCGGATTCTACGGCGTGCACGGGCGTGCCGGGGGGAGCGCCGATACCGACGCCGTCGCGCGACAGGGTCGTAGTGCCGCGCCGCTCGGGTCCGAAGCTGTAGACCAGGTCACCCTGCACGGGCCAGGTGAGGTTGCCGAGATCGGACGTCCGGAGCGTGGGCGTAGTTACTGCACCGGCCAGGCGCTCGGCCTCCCGACGCGCCGCCTCGAGCTCCACGACGAGCTGCCGTAGGCGCTCCTCATCGCGTGCCAGCTGCGACATCTCGTTCTGCGCTGCGGACTCCCGGGAGCGGATCCGATTCAGCCGGCGCTGACGCTGGGTCTCCAGCTCTTCGAGGTCGTCCACCTCCGCCACTTTTTCGCGGCGCAGCCTCTGGATTCCTCTCAGCTCGTCGGCGAGCCGCCCTCGTTGTTCGCTAATTCGCCCTTCCAGCTCTTCGACCTGGGCGACGATCAGCCGATCCTGCAGGGCGACCATCCGAAGATACTTATAGCGGTTCAGCAGGTCGGTGAAGGAGCGGGCTCCGAAGAGCACCTGCACGGTACCGAGAGGGCCGCGCTTGTAAATTTGGCGAAGGCGTTCGCCCAGAACGGCTCTCCTGAGCGCGAGCTCGTCGCGCGTGAGGATCATGTCCCGGGTAATCCCGTCTACCTGGGAGTGCACGCCCGAAAGCTGAAAATCGAGCTCGGCCACCACGCTGCTCGAGGTCCCGATCTGGCGCTCCAGGTTTACGATCGCCTCGGTTTCATCGTGCACCTGGCTCGCCAGGTTGCCCATCTCGCGTCGCAACCGCTCGCGCTCGGTTCGAATCTGATTGAGGCGGGTTTGACTCTCGGTGATCCGTTCCTGGAGCGAGTCCGCCTGGGCAAACGCGGAGTGAACAGTCGACGAACGGCCCACCGGGAGGGGAGCCAGCGTGGCGACGGCCAGCAAGAGAATCGAAGGGACGCGGCCGCTGGCGTCAGATGGCATACAGGCTCCGCAGCTCACCGCGCACCGACCGGCCGGCAGCCAGCATCCCGAGCAGCGCGCCCAGGATGACTCCGG
>JBDHGL010000097.1:0-6362 GCA_039589875.1 Gemmatimonadota bacterium | reverse complement strand
CACCGAGACCGGCCACTGGGTATCAGTGGCTCACGAGCAGTACGGAAGCGGCGGGTGGCTCATCGAGAGAACGATCTGGAATCCGGACAGCCCTCCACCGGACGGCTGAGCGCCCGCCTGCCATAAGTCCCGATTCGCTGGTCGCGCTTTAGAGCGGACACGCTGGGTGCGGTCCGACGGCAGCGCGCGGGTAGTGCTTTCCATATCGTTCGTCAGTACGCGCCCTTCTCGTAAGGCCTCCGATCGTCGGTGGCTCCGGTATTCGAACGAGGGATTCGATCATGATGAGAGCTCGTCAGCTTGGTCGTCCGCGTTTTCGCAAGCCAAGTCTTCTCCTCCTTCCGCTGGCCGCGGCCACGGTGGCAGCCGCCTCGCCGCTCCTCGCTCAGAAAACCGACACGCTCGTCGTCCGAAACGGCGACGTGATGACGGGCGAGTTCAAGTCGCTTCAGCGCGGGAAGGTCGAGTACGACACGGATGCGGCCAGCACGATCTATGTGAAGTGGACGCGCGTTTTGACCGCCAGGACGGACAAGCGGTTCGAGATCGATCTGGAGGACGGATCCAAGTACTTCGGCGGCCTGCAGCCGGGCGACGAGCCCCACGAAATAAAGATCGTTGCGGATCGGGATACGCTGGTGGTCGCCACCGAGTCTATCGTGCGGATGGAACGGATCAAGAAGACGTTCTGGCGACGACTGGACGGCAACATCGACCTGGGAGCTTCCTATACCCAGCAGAGCAACCAGACGAGCCTCAACTTCAGCACGAATGTCACGTACAAGAAAGGGCTGGACAACTTCTCGTTCACTCTGTCGACATCCCTCAGCCGGCAGGATGGCACGGACGACATCACGAGCTTTAATTCGATCTTCGCGTATCAGCGGGAGTTCGGAGAGCGCTGGTTCTACGGCGGGCTCGTGTCCGGCCAAACGAACTCGCAGTTGGACCTCGAGCTTCGGGGCAGCGTAGGCGCGGTCGCCGGACGCTACCTCGTGCAGTCCAACAAGGTCGACCTCACGGTTGGAGCCGGGCTGTCGTACGCGCGTGAGAGGTTCACCGACCAGGATGGCGACAACGCCCTCCAGGGACTCCTGCTGACGGACTTCGAGTTTTTCAGCTGGGGGGCGCTGGACACGGATTTCTCGAGCCAGCTGGCGATCATCCCGGTGCTCAATCAATCCGGACGCTGGCGGATCGGCTTCAATCTCAGCCTCAGTCGGGAGATCGTGAACAACTTCTACCTGAGCGTGGGCCTGGACGAGCAGTACGACAGCCAGCCGCCAACGGTGGATACGGAGAAGAACGCTTTCAGCGTCACCACCTCGTTCGGCTGGTCGTTCTAGCGCGAGGCGCGAGCCAAGCCGGGCGGGTATTTCACCGGGGCGGGACCGTACTATGGGCCGACCCCAGCTTTTGTTCGACGAACGTATCTCGGTAGCCTGCGGGATCGATGTTCTCCACGTCAGGATGGTACATGTCGATCGTGTAATCATTCGGCGCGGCCCGAGCCAATGTGACGTCCCTGCCGAAGTGCTCGGATAGCACCAGGTCGACGTCGTCAGAGCCGCTGGTCACCGACGGGCCGCCGGGCAGGGTGATCCGCACCGCCGGTAGCGCGCCAACGGGTCGTGGAGGCTCGACGTACGCTGCCTGACAGTCCAACATGCCGGGAAACAGTTTCACGCTCTTCGCACTAACCACCTTGCCGGTATCTGCGTCGATGAGGGCGTAGGCGCGGTCACCCAAGACACCTCGCACCGTGAGCTCGGCCTGCTCGAGTCGCTCGCCCGCCATCGACTTGACCGGGAACCTCCACAACGCCTTTACCGAGCCCACTTGCGCGCTCGTCACTTGCGAGTACGGCCCGTTATTGGCTCGGGGACTCGTTGGTTCCGTATTGCTTGTTCGTGCGGTCGTAGATGAGCTGAATGATCTCGCTCACGTCCAGGTTCTGCTCCACGATCCAGTCCGACGTGTACTTGGTGATGGACCTGTCCACCGGCGGCGGAGCCTGAGGGGCCGGAGGCGGCCAAGCATCCTCGTTGTAGGAGATCATTCGGTTCCGGATCTCGTCCTTAGTGATGTTCCAGACCATGTAATCCTCGGCCAGCGTCAGCGGGCCATCGTACGTCGAGCGGATGCCCTCCAGGATCGCGGGAGACGTGTCGGGATCGTTGAAGAAATGATACGCCACCGCCATGCGCGGCTTCACCAGGCTCATGACCTTCCCAAACGCTTCCGGCGCCGTGTGGATCTGCGTTCCCACTTCTAGGGCGGTCGAGACCGAGAAGCCGAACTTCGCGATCAGGTCGGGTGCCGTGATGAAGCACTCGTGAATCGCCAGGTCCGCGCCCGCGGCGTATTTGACGTACCACTGGTTCGGGTAGGTATCGCCGCCGAACACGAACTTGAGGCCGTTCCACTCGAGGCTGAAGCTTACCGGACCGTCGATCACGTGGTTCGCCGGCCATGACCGCACCGTCACGCCATTCTCCTGATAGATGATCTCGTTCTCGCCCCGAAAATCGAACTCGTGGACGATGACCTGCCCCCCCGACGCAGGCAGCCGCCCGGCCCGGCCCTCGAAGTCCCACGTCAGCGCCTCCTGCCAGCGCTCGATCGCGTATTTCGTTCCCGTCTCGGGTCGATCGCCGCTCGGCCCCCACACATGAAGCGGCCCCTGGCGCCCGGCCACCCAGCCACCGATGAAGTAAGCCGCGAAATCACCGAAGTGGTCGGTGTGCAGATGGCTGATGAAGATCTTGTCCAGGAAGTCGTAGGGGATGTACATGCTCGCGACTCGCGCCCCCGAGCCGGTGCCGCCATCGAAGATGAACTTGTCGCCGTTGCCGAGCTCGAGGAGCCAGCAGGAAGCCGCCTGGGACTCTCGCGCGGTCGGCATCCCCGTCCCGCAGGAGATCAGCCGCATCTCGTCGGGCGCCAGCTCCTCGGTCCCCGGATAGTAGACGTTCGGGTCGCGCAGCTCTTGCGTAGGCGTGATGGTCGGCCCCTCCTGAGCCTTCGCCAGCGCGGCCTGCGCGAGGCCGATCGTGCCAGCCTCACGATCGCTGTACCCCTGCAGGTACGCCGCAGCGGCAATCGCCAGTACGACGCTCAGAATCGCCGCCACTTTGACTACTCGTCGAATCATCATGGGTCTCCTCTTCTTCATCTCAACCGTGACGATGGCCCTCGCCATCCATTCCTCGATGGTTCGGTGAACTCTGCAATGCGTGGTTTGCCCGATGAGTAAGTCTTAGAGCGTAGGTACTGGTATGGAACGGGTCAACAATCGGCAGACTGAATCGCCGGGCTAGTCATCTGCCGGACGAAGAACCGGTGTCGCGCGGTCGGAGGGCACCCTACAAATTGGTGGAGAGCGAGCTTCGCGTTTCTCGAAGCTGGCGACTCATCTCCATCGAATGAGATCAGGTTGGCTGAAGAGCGGAAGTACTTGGAAGATGAAGTCAGAGAGATCTTCACACTCGCCGCGACCGCGGACAGCGCGAGCCTGCCGGTGCTCTCCGACGAGCAAGGCCTCACACTCGCGGAGCTCCAGGAGGTGGGACGGGAGGTCGGCTTCGCTCCTGACCGAGTCGCAGAGGCCGCGGCCACCGTCGACGCTCGTGCGGGAACCCTCCCCCGCCGGAGGCTGCTCGGCTCTCCGATCTCCGTGGGGCGAGTGGCCGACCTACCGAGGGCGGCGACGGATCGTGAGTGGCAGATCCTCGTCGCGGAGCTGCGGGACACGTTCGGCGCGAAGGGAGAAGTCACCTCTCACGGTGACATCCGAGAATGGACGAACGGGAATCTTCACGCGGTACTCGAGCAAACCGAAGCCGGCCATCGCCTCCGTCTCGGCACCCGCAAGGGCAGCGCGGTCGAGATCGCCACGGCGGGGCTGGCCGGTGTGTTGTTGGGTCTGTTCATAGTCGTCGTATTCGCGATAAGAGGAAAGACCGGCGCGGAGTTCTTTATCCCGGCGCTGTTCGTGCTGGCGGGAGCCGGAGCCGTGGCGTCGAACTACCTCTCGTTGCCGCGCTGGGCGGCTGAGCGCGAGCGCCAAATGGAACACATCGCGGCCAGGGCGCGCGCCCTGCTCGAGTCGCCCTTGCCCGAAGACGACGCCTAGTTCCTTCAAACCAGAGTCCTGGCCAGCTCCTCCACGCGGGCCCAGCCTTCCCTCACGTGGCGGGATCGCGTCCCGGTCTGACCAACCACGAAGCGGAGCACGGGTCGTTCCGCGACCGTCGTCCGCGTCAGGTAGAGGTATCCGTCGTCGTTCACTCGCTGCAGCAGTCGCTCGTTCAACGCATCCACGGCAGCCTCATCCCGGACGCCGTCCGGAAGGTAGCGGAACGTGACCAGCGAGAAGCTTCTTGGGGTGACCACTTCGAAGTCGGCGGCCGCTTCAATCTCCTTCTCCAGCTCCTCGGCCCACCGAATGTGTGTCCGAATCATCTCCTGCAGCCCCTTCACGCCGTACGAACGGATGACGAACCAGAGCTTGAGTGCCCGGAATCGGCGGCCGAGCGGAATCGTCCAATCCCGATATTCGGGACCGTCCGCACTGCCCGCGCTCCGCAGATACGCCGGCAGCACGCTCAGGGTGCGGAGCAGCTCGGCCGGCTCCCTGACGAAGTGCGCCGTGCAATCGAAGTTCGTAAGAAGCCACTTGTGCGGGTTGAACGTGATGCTGTTCGCCCTTTCGAGTCCGGCCGCGAGCGCCCGGACTTCCGGAAGGATCAGGGCACTCCCCGCCCAGGCCGCGTCTACGTGCATGAACACGTCGTGCCGCTCGCACAGCTCTGCGATGGATGCGAGCGGATCCACGGCGCCTATCCCCGTCGAGCCGAAGGTGGCCACCACGCAGGCCGGCCTGCGCCCCGCCGCTCGGTCCTCGTCGATCGCCTCGTGCAGCGCCTCAGGGTGGATGACGGATCCGCCGGAGGGAGAAACGACCCGGATGCCACCCTCCCCGTAGCCCGCGATCCGCGCCGCCTTCGCCACCGAGGAGTGGGTCTCGGACGAGGTGTAGGCCACCACCGGGGGCAGCCCGCTCAAGCCCTGCTCGTCGCCCGCCCAGTCCAGTGCGCGCTCCCTGGCCACCAGGAGCGCCACGAGGTTGGCCGTCGAAGCCGAATCCTGGATCGTGCCCTGGAAGACTTCCGGGAGATCGATCATCCCGCGCAGCCACTCCATCGTGACGGCCTCGAGCTCGTTGGAGGCCGGCGAGGTCTCCCAGAGCATGGCCTGCTGGGCGTAGGTCGCCGTCAGCATCTCGGCGAGCACCGAAGGGGCCGATGAGTTTGCCGGGAAGTAGGCGAAGAAACGGGGGTGTTGCCAATGCGTCAGGCCCGGGACGATCAGCCGATCCACGTCGGCCAGGATCGCCTCGAGGCTCTCGGCTTCAGCCGGCGGCTCCTCCGGAAGAGCCCGGGCGATCTCCCCCGGTCCTACCTGCGAGCGCACCGGGAAGGCCTCGACGGTCTCCAGGTAGTCGGCCATCCGGTCCACGATCGCGTGCGCGTGGGCCCGAAACTCCTTCAGGTCCATCTCAGGCGGTCTCCCTAATCGGCGACTGCCCTTTGCCTCGTGGTGAGGTGGACGACCTCGGGCTCGACGAGTCGCTCGAAGTCCGCGTAGGCCAGACGCACGAGCTCCGAATGCGATCCCGCGTTGAACGCGATCTGCTCGTCCTCCGCGAGGCGCTGGTCCGCGAAGACCTTCATCCCCCAAAGATTCCCGAACGGCGGCATCGCGCCCAGCTCGCAGTTGGAGAACAGGTCCTTGAACTCGGACTCGGAGGCGAGCTCTACGACCTCGGCACCGGCCGCCCGTTTGATGAGATCCCGGTCCACGCGATCGTCGGCGGGAAGCACCGCCATCGCCATGTCACCGTCGATCTTCACCATCACCGTCTTCGCGAGCTCCTTCCCCGGCACGTGCGCGGATGCGGCGATCTCCTGGGCGGTGAACGCCTGGGAATGCGACATCGTCACGTATTTGATGCCCTCGCTCTCCAGGAACCGCTTGAGTCTCTCGACCGGCATATCAACCTCCCGCTGGCTGAATCTCTCCAGAGGGAGCGTAAGGCGAACGAACGCCGCCGGCACGTCGGGAGCCCACCAACAGCGGGTGCCGGGAAATCCTCCTCTTCAGTCTCGAGGAGCGCCCAGCGGGGCGCACATTCCTCCCACGATCTGCCAGTCTTCTCCGATCCGCATCCACGTGTGCGTGAACTTGAAGTACCTCCGCACCGAATTTTTTCGAGACCGCGCACGCTGACTTCGTCCGACCTCGGCTTGCCCGGGACCGCGCATAGGGTCGGCGCACGCTACTTGGCTTTGGCATACGCC
>JBDHGL010000096.1:0-9737 GCA_039589875.1 Gemmatimonadota bacterium | reverse complement strand
CTCCTCGGCCTCGGCGTCGTCACGATGATCCTCGGCTTCTTCTTCCACCGCCCGTGGCGAGAGGGCTTCCGACGCCACCCGTGGCGGCTGTCGCTGTCCGTAGTCGCTCCGCTCGTGGCTGTCTACGCGCTGGCCTCCGCGGTTGAGGCGCCGCGATACTTCGCTCTCGCCTATCCCTTCCTCGTGGCGAGCGCAGCGGGTCTGTGCATCCACCTGGCCCGGGGCGCAACGGGTGAGGCCAAGCCACATGTCGAGCGGCAGCCTACGAGGGTGACCGAGGGTCTCGCGGTTGCGCTGGTTTTCGCCTCCTTCGCGTACCCGCTGGCCTTCGATCTTCGGGAGGCCTTCCGCGGCGGCTCCAACATCGCCCAGTATAAGCTGGCACAGGACCTGGCTTCGGAGCTGGGACAGGGACCCGAGGCGATCGCCGAGGTCGGCGCGCGATGGCACGTGGGATACTACACGGCCTTTCTGACCGGCCGCCCCTGGCATGGGCGTTCGATCGCCGAGCCGGGCATCGGCGAGCTCATGGCGTCGGGAGCCGAGGTATTCGTCGTCGGAAGGGGCTCGGCCACGGACCGGGCGCTGGAGGCAAGCGCGGATTTCGAGCCCCTGGACGAGTTCCCCACGCCGATCGGCGGCCTCACCGTAGACACCTGGCCGGTGCGCGTCTACCGAATGCTGTCCCTCTCAGACTGACTTCTCACCCGGTCGGCCCATCCCCCGCCGCCGCGCCCGCCGCAGACCGCACCTGCTCATCGATCCAGGGGTACGTCCGGCGGATCCCCTCCTCGAAAGAGTATCGGGACTCCCAGCCGGTCGAGCGGATCCGGTCGACCGTGTGGTAGCGAGCCAGCACGCCGACGGGCCCTTCCACGTGGCGGATCCGTATCTCTTTCCCGGACACGCGGGCCACGGTCTCCACCAACCCGTTGACGGATACGAGCTCCTCCGTGCCGATATTGGTCGGCTCGCGAAGGTCGGAGTGCATGAGAGCATGGATGCCGGCGCAGAGATCCTCCACGTATATGTAGCAGCGCAGAGCGCTTCCGTCCCCCCAGACCTCTATCTCCCCGCCGTCCTCCACCATCGCCACCTTGCGGCAGATGGCGGCGGGAGCCTTCTCGCGCCCACCGCGCCAGGTGCCGTAAGGTCCGAAGCAGTTCTGGAAGCGGGCGATCCTGACCTCGATCCCGGAGTTTCGGGCAAACGTCAATGCCATCCGTTCGGCATAGAGCTTCTCCCACCCGTACTCGTTGTCCGGCAGCGCGGGATAAGCATCGTCCTCCGTGAGATACACGTCCCCGATTCCCTGGTCGCGGTACACGCACGCCGACGAGGAGAAGAAGTATCGGCGGACACCGGCATCCGCGGCAGCGTTGACCATGTGGATGTTGATCAGCGCACTATTCGTCATGATCTCGCATTCGGCCGAGTGGATGAAGCCCATCCCTCCCATGTCGGCTGCGAGCTGATAGACTTCGTCCGGGCCCGCACCGTCGATGCTCACGGCGCGGCGACAGTTCTCGGGCTCCCTGAGGTCCAGTAGGAGGAATTCATCGGCGGGAGAAGGACCGAACTCGGGCTCCTTGAGATCCACGCCGCGAACCCAGTAGCCTCGTTCCTTCAAGAACCCGGTGAGGTGATAACCGATGAAGCCGCCGGCACCGCAGACGATGACTCTCTTCATTCTCATCTCTCCTTGACAGAAGTGGAACAGCGACCCCGCAGATCTACGGCGAACACTGGAATAACCTTGCTCGTGGCTGCAAAATGTTGGCCAAGAAAGGGACTATCTCAAGACCTGTGCGCGCATCTCGTATCCAGGGCAGAATCGCCAACCCGGTGAAGAGGAATCGCAGGTGAATCCGTCCGACGTCGTTGGAGTGGTGCCGGCCGCGGGGGAGGCAAGACGCCTGGGCGATCTGCCGTTCAGCAAGGAGCTATTGCCGGTCCAGCCGGCAGGGGACGAAGATGTCGCTCTCGAGCCCGTCTGTTCGTGCCTGCTCCGAGCGATGGGCGAGGCCGGTATCCGGCGGGTTTTTGTCGTCGCCAGGCCCGGAAAACGGGATCTTCTCGCCTACCTTTCGGACGGCGACCGCATGGGGCTCGAGCTCGCGTATGTCCTGGCCGATCGGTCGCTCGGTCCGGTACATAGCGTCGAGCGCGCCTGTTCCTTTGTCCGCGAAGACCATGTCGCCTTCGGATTCCCCGACATCGTGTTCAGGGCGGACCGTGCCTTCTCCGTCTTGCTGGATCGGCAGGAAGCCTCGAACGCGGATGTCGTCATCGGGACGTTCCCCACCGCGTCCGGGCAGCAGGCCGACCGGGTCGATGTGGGCCCCGGTGGTACCGTCCTCGGGATCGACGCTCACGCCGGCTCTCTGGACCCGCGTCCCTCCTGGTGCCTCGCGCTGTGGGCTCCAAGCTTCACGGCCTTCCTGCTCCAGCACGTCCGGTCGACGGCACCTGGCAAAGCCGCCGAGAGACGGAGCCGTCCCGTAGGAGACCTCCTACAGGCCGCGGTCGCCGGCGGGCTCCGGATCTTCCCGCGCGGCTTTTCCCGACGGTGTGGCGCGGCGGCAACAGAGGGGCATACGAGAGTCTCCTCTCACAGGGAAGGCAGGGGCTGCAAGCGGGCGTGTCGACCCCGGTCAGCTCTCCGGCCGGCTGCTCGATGGACGTACGTAAGTGGATATCCAATAATGCCTTTGCGGTAGAACCTATCGTGAGGTCGGGACCCGGGGCTCGTCTGCGCCCGCATGATGCACGGTCTGTCGCGACGGACCACCAACGTGACGCTCACGGCCACGGGGCACTCGCCGGCTGGATGCTCGGGCCGGCGCAAAATGAGGTCTATGAGGCCCTTACCGACGTCTTCACCCGCGACAGCAGGTGCTCGTTCGGGAATGCAACTTGCTCCTCTCGGCCACATCGCCAGCCGGCAGGAAGAAGCAATAGCTTCATCCGTCCCTGGCTGCCGGAGCGTCCTGCCCAAGGGTTCGGGCGATCCGGCACACAAACCGAAGCTTTCATGTCCAATGAGTGCGCCGTGTCGGTGGTACTCACGGGCACGGAGTGTATGAGGGAGCCGCAAACGGAGCATGGATCCGGATCAAATGGAGGACCGCCGGCAGCCTGATGACGAGCCTTCCTGGTACGCGCTCTACACCAGAGCTCGACACGAGAAGCGCGTCTCGACGCCGCGCTTCGCGAGCGGAGTTTCGAGGCCTACCTGCCGCTGGTTGCGCGCTTGCGCCAGTGGCATGACCGAAAGAAGGTCGTCGAGTTCCCCATGTTTCCGAGCTACGTGTTCGCGCGCACGTCCCTCCGGGATCTTCCGGCGGCGCTGAGCACGCCCGGAGTGGCCACGGTTGTCCGCTTCAACGGACGACCCGTTCCCATCTCGAGCGAGGAGATCGGGAACGTTCGTCGTTTCTCAGAAGCACTTGCAGAGGCCGGCACGGACGCCCACCTCGGCCCCCTTGTCAGCATAGGGGAGCAGGTACGGGTCGTCTCGGGCCCTTTCGCCGGTGTCGAAGGCACCGTGCTCGAGCAGCGCGCCAGGCGGGCGACGATCCAGGTCGGAATCGGAGCAATCCAGCAGGCGCTGAGGGTCGAACTCAACGTCGAGTCCCTCGAGCCCCTCCGGAGTAGCCAGGCGGTCGACCGGTGAAAACGGTCATCCTGGCCGGAGGATACGGCACCCGCTTGAGCGAGGAGACCGGCGTCCGACCCAAGCCGATGGTCGACATCGGCGGGCGGCCGATCTTGTGGCACATCATGAAGACCTACTCGGCCCACGGAATCCGCGACTTCATCATCTGCTGCGGATTCAAGGGCGAGGTCATCAAGGACTTCTTCGCCTCCTTCTTCCTCCATCACTCCGACGTGACGTTCGACCTCAGGGGAAACGACATGGAGGTCCATCGGAGCGAGTCCGAGCCATGGAGGGTGACGCTGGTCGACACGGGGGACGACACGATGACCGGCGGCCGCCTCAAGCGCGCCCGCGGATACCTCGAGGACGAGACCTTTTTCTTCACTTACGGGGACGGCGTGGCGGACATCGATCTGACGAGGCTGCTGGCCTTTCACCAAGAACAGGAAGCTCTCGCCACTCTCACCGCCGTCCAGCCGCCGGGCCGATTCGGTGCCTTCAAGCTGGGGGAGGGTCAGACGAAAGTAGAGCACTTCCGCGAGAAGCCTCACGGCGACGGAGCCTGGATCAACGGCGGCTTCTTCGTGCTCGAGCCCGAGGCCATCGACTACATCGACGCCGACGACACGGTATGGGAGCGAGAGCCGATGGAGCGGCTGGCAGGTGACGGCCGCCTGGCGGCCTACCGGCACACGGGGTTCTGGCACCCCATGGACACGCTGCGCGACAGGAAGGTGCTGGAGGAATTGTGGGTGAGCGGAGACGCGCCGTGGAAGATCTGGTGAGCGTCGAGAGCCGGACTCGCATTCACAGCCGGACTCGCATGAAGGTGTCTGAAGATTGCCTGACGCTATAGCAGACGGTCGTGAGGGAGCGGCTGCAGCTCCACTCTTGCGCATCGAGCCGGCCCGCGGCTGGGTCGCTCTTCACCTCCGGGAGCTGTGGGAGTACCGGGAGCTTCTCTATTTCCTCACGTGGCGCGACATCAAGGTCCGCTACAAGCAGACGGTGCTCGGAGCCTCGTGGGCCATCATCCAGCCGCTCTTCACAATGGTGGTCTTCAGCGTGGTCTTCGGGAGACTGGCCAAGGTGCCGTCGGATGGCCTGCCCTATCCGATCTTCAGCTTCGCCGCCCTCGTTCCGTGGCACTTCTTCTCGAACGGCATCAGCAAAGCGGCGAACAGCATGGTGGGCAGCGGGAACATGATCAAGAAGATCTACTTCCCCCGGCTCATCGTACCGCTCGCCGGCGTGCTCTCGGGCGCCGTGGACTTCGTGCTGGCGTTCATCATGCTCCTGGGGATGATGGTGTTCTACGGCTTTATCCCGACCTGGAACGTCGTCTGGCTCCCGTTCCTGCTGCTGCTGGCTTTCGCGACGGCGCTCGGCGTCGGGTTGTGGCTATCGGCCCTCAACGTGCAGTTCCGTGATGTTCGGCACGCGGTCCCCTTCCTCACGCAGTTCTGGCTGTTCGCGACGCCGATCGCCTGGCCGAGCTCGCTGCTCGATGAGCCCTGGCGCACCCTTCTGGCGATCAATCCCATGGTCGGCGTGGTGGAGGGCTTCCGCTGGGCGCTGCTGGGGCAAGGAAGCGCGCCGGGTCCGATGATTCTCGTCTCCTCGATCGTCGCCCTCTCGCTGCTGATCGGGGGCGCCTTTTACTTCCGCCGCCTGGAGAGGACGTTCGCGGACGTCGTCTGAGCTCGTGAGGAAAAGACCGGACAACCCTGTACGGTAGAAGCCTACCGACAGCCACAACCGTATCGCAGTAGGAGGTCAGGTGAGCGAGTCCTACGGAAATCGAATGCGGCAGGCTCTCGCCAGCCGCCAGATCGTACCCTTCATCGGGGTCTATGACGTGTTCTCGGCGTCCATCGCGGCCCGGTACTATGACGCCCTCTTCCTGAGCGGCTTCGGCTTCGCCGCCAGCCACTACGGTCTTCCCGACATGGGGTACATCGCCTGGTCGGACGTCGCCGACTACGTGCGCCGAATCCGAACGGTCCTGCCGGCGCATCACCTCCTGGTCGACATCGATGACGGGTACTGCGACACCGGTGTCGCCTGCCACGTCGTATCGGTTCTGGAGGCCCTCGGGGCATCGGGGGTCGTCCTGGAGGACCAACAGCGACCCCGTCGATGCGGACACTTCGACGGGAAGCAGGTCATGGCTCTGGAGCCTTTCGTGGACAAGCTCCGCGAGGTGCTCGCCACGCGCAACGATCTTTTCGTGATCGCCCGGACGGACGCTCGGGATGAAGATGAGATCCTGCGTCGAGTCCGGGCGTTCACCGAGGCGGGCGCCGACGCCGTGCTGGTGGATGGCTTGCGGGATCTGGAGACCCTGAGCGCATTGAAGCGGGCGGTGTCCGAAACGGGTTGTCTGCTCACCTTCAATCAGATCGCCGGCGGCAAGTCCCCGCCGTGCGATCTGAACGAGCTCGCCTCGATCGGCGCTTCGGTCGTCATCTACAGCACGCCCTGCCTGTTCGCCGCCCAGGCCGCCATGGAGGAAGCCATGCGGGAGCTTCGTGGCCGAAACGGCCTGCTCCCGTCGATCGAGGAAGGGGGCGTGGGCGTGAGCAGCTGTACGGCGGTCCTCGAAGACAACCTTCGCAGCTCGGGCGGAGGGCGACTCGGACCGACGGGGGTGTCGGCTCCGCGACTGGACGGGGACGGGCTGACCCGCGAGGCGCGCTGAGCCCGCGACGGAGAGCCGTGAGCCGGGTCCCCATTCTCATGTATCACCAGGTGACCCGCCGTCCGGATCCGCGATTCCGCTGCTACTCCCTCACGCCCAAGGCCTTCGCGAGACAGATGCGGTGGCTGGCCGCGGGCGGATACGGCACCATCACCCTAGACGGTCTTCTCGCTCACAGGAGCGGAAGCGTGCCGCTGCCGAGCAAGCCCGTCATCATCACGTTCGACGACGGCTTCCTCGACGCGGTCGAATGGGCCGTTCCCGTTCTCCGGTCCCTCGGGCTCACGGCAATGTTCTTCATCGTGGCCGGCTTGATCGGCAAGTCGAGCCGCTGGCTCGAGGCAGAGTTGGGTGTGGAGTTTCCGCTCATGAGCTGGGACACGGTCCGTCGGCTTCGGGACGCCGGCTTTCAGATCGGATCTCACACCATGACCCACCCGCGCCTCGCGGAGCTCGAGGAGGCCGACTGCCGCTCCGAGCTCGTCGAGTCCAAGAATCTGATCGAGAACCAGCTCGACGAGGAAATCCGGCACCTGGCGTATCCATACGGCTCGTTCAACGAGGATGTGGCGAGCATGGCGGCCGAAGCCGGCTACGTCAGCGCGTGCACGGTGAGGGCCGGCCTCTCGGGAGCAGCCGAGGCAAGTCATGCCCTCAGCCGTGTTTGGGTGCCGGCCAGACCGCGAGAGACCACCCCGGAGTTCTATCTACGGTTACATACGGGAGTGCCCGTACAGAGGAGGCTGCGGGACGGGACACGCCGCACATGGCGCCGCCTCCGGCGGGCCGCCGCGCAGCTCGGCTCCAAAGCCCGTTGGGGAAGGCGATGAGACATGTTTCTTGACCAGGCCGTCGGCGGCCTTCGAGAACCGCTGACCGGCAGAGGGTGGAGCCGCGAGCTCGTTTTCCACGAGTACTGCCGCCGTGTGCGCCACTTTCAGGAGCTGGGCCTGCGTCCGGCCGACCGGGCGTTCCTCCATTACGGGAACAGCCTCGAGTTCTTCGTGGATCTGCTGGCCATCTGGGCGCTGGGCGGTTGCGTCGTCCCCATCGACCAGCGTCTGACCGCCTTCGAGGTGGAGACGCTGGCGCGCGCGGCGACGCCACGTTTCTCCGTCTGGAGAGGTTCCCCGGACGACGAGATCGGACCGAAGGTGGACGCACTGGGCGTGGAGGTCATCGAGACCCCGCCCGAAGGGGCTGGCCCTGCAGCGGCGCCGGAGGTTCCGAACGGTCATCTGTCGCTGGAAGCGCCCGCGCTGATTCTGTTCACCTCGGGCACGACCGGGGACCCGAAGGGGGTCGTTCACACGCACCGCACCCTCCGGGCGCGGTGGCTGGCCTTACGGCAATCACTGGGCGTCGAGCGGTTTCGGCGGACGCTCTGTCTTCTGCCCACCCACTTCGGCCATGGGCTGATCTGCAACTGCCTCTTCCCCTGGCTCTCGGGCAACGACCTGTATGTCGCTCCTCCGTTTCGAGCGGATATGATCAGCCAGCTGGGACAGCTGCTCGACGAAGAACGGATCACGTTCATGTCCTCGGTCCCATCGCTTTGGCGGCTTGCGCTTCGGACTGCCGCGGCGCCCGAAGCGGGAACTCTCCAGCAGGTGCACTGCGGCTCCGCACCCCTGTCCGCCGAGATGTGGCGAGACATTCAGACATGGAGCGGAACGAGTCGCGTATACAACACCTACGGCATCACCGAGACCGGCAGCTGGGTGGCGGGAACGACGGTTCCGGACTTCGAGCCCGAGGACGGCTTCATCGGCGAGGGGTGGGGAGCCGTGGTTCGAATCCTCCACACCCGGGACACGGATGTGCCGCCGCCTCTTGCGGAAGTCTGTGCGCCCGGCGTCGAGGGTCACGTCTGGCTAAACACCGCGGCGCTGATGACTGGCTACTTCGGACGCGACGATCTGACGGATCAGGTGGTCGCCCAGGGATGGTTCCTGACCGGCGACATCGGACTCCTGGACGACCGCGGGCTTCTCTACCTTCGGGGTCGCGAGCGTGAGGAGATCAACAAGGGTGGCATGAAGGTCCACCCGGGTGACGTCGATTCGGTGATCGGCCGTTTCGCAGGCGTCACGGACGTGTGCGCGTTCGCCTATGACGAGGCTCTTTACGGCCAGGATGTCGGCGTCGCGATCGTGGTGGAGGACTCCTCGGAGCGCTGGCTCGCGGAGCTGTACGGTTGGACCCGGCAGCATCTGGCGGAGCACAAGGTGCCGACCCGCTGGTATCTCGTGGAGGAGATCCCGCGAACCTCGCGGGGGAAGATCAACCGATCGGTCGTCGCTCAGGCGTGCTCGGAGCTCGAGCCCAAGAGACTGCAGCGATTGTGGAGGGCGGCCGAGTGACCGATCCCGCGGTCAAGGAGCGTCTCATCGCCTTCCTGGGCGACCTGGATCTGGACCTGGACGTGCAGCTCAACGGGGACACGCCTCTGACGGCCTCCGGTGTCCTCGACTCGCTACTCCTCCTCCAGCTCGCCATGTGGGTGGAGCAGGAGGTCGGCCGGCAGCTGAACCCGGCCGAGTTCGATCTCATGGAGGAATGGCGATCCGTCGACAGCGTCGTCGGGTTCGTGGTCGGCCATCGACGGGAACCGTGACCTCGAGATCGGCAGTGGCCAGCGGCGCGAGCGAATACCGGGTCGAAGCGTTCCAGCCGGAGCACCGGGCACAGGTCATCGGCCTCCTGTCCCTCCTCGGAGGGATGTCCGATCCCGAGGCCTACTTCCGGTGGAAGTACGAGCTCAACGCGGACCGGGTGGAACCGCTGCTCTACGTCGTCCTGCGCGACGGCGAAGTCGTCGGAATGCGCGGGAACCTGGGCACGAAGTGGGAGGCGGATGGCCAGCTCTTCCGGATCCCTCTGACCGGCGACTTCGTGATCGCCCCGGATCACCGGAAGAAGGGACTCGTCTCGCGCATTATGGAGCACCTCGAGCGAGACATGGCGTCTCGCGGTTTCCCCTTCCTGTTCAACATGAGCGCGATTGCCACCGTCCATCTCGCGTCGCTGAGCAGGGGCTGGCGAGGCATCGGCTCCCTCGAGCCGATGGTGTGGCGGGCGAAGCCCGGCCTCGGGACCCGGCTGCGTCGACGCCTCCGCGCGACGGTCCCGTCGAGTCGCTCCCCCCGCGCGTCGGACCGGGCTCGTGACCGATCCGCAGCGGATTCCGCCGACGGGCAAGGCACCTTTCGGGATCTGGATCGGCGAGCCGGTCGTGCGCTCGGGCGGCGAATCACGGTCGCCAGCAGCCCACGACCGCAGGCGATGGCCGATCTCATCAACAGGATCGGGACGGATGGACGGATCCGCCGCGTGCGTGACGAGGGGTTCTTCCGATGGCGCTTCGACGACGCC
>JBDHGL010000095.1:0-6669 GCA_039589875.1 Gemmatimonadota bacterium | reverse complement strand
CTCGATCGCTTCCGCGTTCACCCCCTTGAGCGTGGCGACCGCCCGAACGCCCCCTCGTCTTACGTAGCGGAGGATCGCGTTGGCCGCGGACATTCTCGGGGAGACCGCAGCGTCGATTCCGACGCGGGTTACCAGGGGGATGTAGTCCGGGCGGTGAATCAAGGTGATCACCTTTCTGGCGCCCATCGTCTTCGCGAGGAGCCCCGAGAGCATGTTCACCGAGTCCTGGCCGGTGAAGGCCACGAACCCGTCCACGCCCTCTACGCCCTCCATCTCCAGTAGCTCGGGGTCTCGGGCATCCCCGTGAAGGATGAGCGCTTCGGGCAGTTGTTCGGCCAGCTCGACACAGCGGTGTCGGTCGCGCTCGAAGATCGTGCAGGCCACGCCTTGGGCAGCCAGGTGCACGGCCAGGTAAACCGCCTCCTGGTTGCCGCCCGCGATCATCACACGTCGCAGCTCGAATTCCTCGTAGCCGGCCAGCCTAGGAACGGCGCTGAGCTCGTCGGTCGGAGCCAGAAGGAATACCTGATCTCCCGCTTCGATCCGGCTCGGCCCACGCGGGATCTCCGTGTGGCCATCCCGGACGATGGCGACGACGGTGACCGAATTTCGCCCGGCCAGCTCGTCGTCCAGTATGGCCACTGACTTCCCAGCGACCGGTGCTCCGTCCTTGATTCGGACCCCGATCAAGCGCACCCGGTCATCGACGAAGCGCACGAGCTCGGTGGCCGCCTCACTGGAGAGCAGCTGGAGCGTCTCCCATGCGACCTCGCGCTCAGGGCTGATGACGAGATCGATGCCGAAAAGCTCTTGAGCCAGCGAGCTGTCCGGCTCGTAGTACTCGGGGGAGCTGATCCTGGCGGCTCGGAGACCCACGTCAAAGCGTGAGGCCAAGAGGCTCGCCACTATGTTGGATTCGTCCTGACTGGTGACCGCCAGTAGCATACCGGCTCCGGACAGGCCTGCCTTCTCGAGCACCGGCAGCGACGCCCCGTTTCCGGTCACGGCGAGGACGTCGAGCTGCTCGGAAGCGTATGATGCGCGTTGCGGATCGAGGTCGATCAGGACGACATCCTGGTCTTCCTCGGATAACCTCTTCGCCAGCTGAAAGCCCACTTGCCCGGCGCCGACGATAAGCACACGCATCTCAAATCACCTCTACTAGGGGACCCTGCCGCGAAACGAGTTGATTTTCGCGATGTCTTCCCGTATCAACAAGCGCTTGCGGCACGCTCCAACGATTCGTGGTCAATGAAGACAAATATCTTCACCTTTGCGCTGGCTGTACTTCTCGCCTCCACCCCGGTGCAAGCCCAATCGGCGGGCTTCGGGATGGGCTTCGCCGGCGGCTACGTGGATATCGGCGGCGGAGACCTTTCGGAGGTTCAGGGAGGCTTTGGCGTAGATTTCGCCCTTCGCTACCGGTTGAACAACGGGTTGTCGTTCGGTGGTGGGGCCGAGATCGCCTGGCCGGGCTCGGCTGTCGACGAGGTCATCGAGCCTTCGTTCACGGACTTCCAGCTCGTGGCCGTGTTCTTTGAGCCGCGGTACAACTTCCTCTTTCCGGTCTCGAGAATCTCACCGTTCATCGGTGCCCGCGTCAGCTACTCTCGCCTGAACTTCAACGTGTTCATGCCCGGAGAGGAGCTCCCGTTGACCGCGGACAGCGATGGCGTCGAGTACGGTGGCTCGGCGGGCATCGAAGTGTGGCTCACCGAAGGGGTGGCGGTTACGGTCGCCGGCCAGGTCTCCGGGCTGAGCTTCGGCGACGTGAAGGTGTCGCCTCCGATTCCCGATCTGCCGGAGAAGCTCGGTAACGGGTCCAAGTTCGCCATCATCGCGGGGATCGAGCTTCTCTTTCTTTAGCGCGAAACGTCCCTGCAAGGCAGAGGCGGGGATCAGACTCCGACCGTCGCCGCTGCTGCCGCTGCTCCTCTGCCGTTTCGCACTGGGAGCGCGACTTCGACGGTCGTGCCCTCCTCCGGAGTGCTCTCGGCCGAGATACGGCCACCGTGAGCGTCCACGATCTGACGTGCGATCGCCAGTCCGAGGCCGGCGCCTACCGAGCGGCCCTTGCGGCCGGCCTGGTAGTACTTCTCGAAGATGTACGGCAGCTGTTCGGGAGGGATCCCCTTCCCCGTGTCGAATACCCTGACGATGAGCTCATCGCTGTCTCCCGAGGCTCGGACATGCACGCGGCCGCCTGCCGGGGTGAACTTGAAGGCGTTCGATAGGAGGTTGCCGAGCAGCTCGTGCGTGACGCGGTCACGGTCGACTTCTAGGGCGGCCGGCGTCGTATCGTCCCAGCCAACCTCGAAATCGATCCCTTCCTGGTCGGCCAGGATCTCGAAGGCCAGTCTGACGTCCGTCAAGATGTCTCGCGTCCGCACCTGCTCGAGCTCGAGCTGGAGGCCACCCGCCAGGAAGCGGGTCAGGTTGAGCAGCTGATCCACCCGCTCGGTCATCTGGCGGGTCTGTTCACGTATGCGATCCAGCGCCTCTCGCTCTTTCTCGGTGATCTCGCCGAGCGTTCCCTCCTCCATCATCTCCGCATAGCCGTTGATGATGTGGATGGGGGTCTTGAGCTCGTGGCTTGCGATGCTGACGAACTCCGCTTTCAGCCTATCGACTTCGTCGAGCCTCTCGGCCATTGACTTGAATGAGCGTGAAAGGTCGCCGATCTCGTCGCCTCTCTCGTACGGCAGCTCCTCGGGCGCCAGAAACGACCCGGCGGCCACCTTGGCGATGGCCTCCCGAAGAGAGCCGAGCGGGGCCATGAGGTTGCCGATCGTGGCGAGACCCAAGGCGAGGGCGATGGCCAGCGATACCCAAACGGCAATGACCGTGCGTTGAGCCGCGGACACGCTGACCTGCACGGCGTGCCGGGCATCCAGCCGCCGATTACGGTCGATCGCCGCACCAATCCGCTCAACCAGCGTCTCGGTCCGCACGTACAGTGGCCGGAGGCTGTCAAAGTAGATGATGGCGGACTCGGTCAGGCCCTCCCCGACCAGCCGTTCCAAGCGGTTAGAAGCCAGCTCCAGAGTGTCGAGGCGGGCCTGGAGCGGCTCGGCCACGTCCCCGTATCCGAGATCGGTAAGCTGCGAGAGGTCGAAGCGCGCATTGGATACCGCGCTTCTCGCATCCAGCCGTAGCTCCTGGCTCGGCGCGACGATATAGCTCCGATGGAAGCGGTCCAGCTCCGCCAAAGAGGTTTGGGTTCGGGTCATATAGATGTAGGCGCTGGCCAGCTCGCTCGTGCGGAAGAGCACGATATCCCGGAGCTCGGTGAGTTTGAGCACGCCGTAGAAGGACGGCGCCATGACAATAAGGATGACGAGAACGAGCGTTCCGACGAGCTTGGTTCGAACGGTCATGCGCTTCGGGTCCCTCCGTTCCCCGGAACGCCGGTCAGGAAGAAGCGGCCAGCTCGGCTCCGCTCACGAGTGTCGCGGCAAGCGCATCGACGACCGACGGGTCGAATCGGCGTCCGGAGTCCGCTTCGACAATAGCCAGCGCGCGCTGAGCAGCTTCGGCGTCGGTTCCCGCCTCTTGTCGGGCGGTCTCGAAGGCGAGGGCGACCGCGACGATCCGGGCCGTCAGAGGGGCGTCCTGGCCGCGCAGGCCACGCGGAAAGCCGCTGCCGTCCCACCGCTCGTGATGCGAAAGCGCGATCTCGGCTGCCATGCGCAGCTCCGGGACTTCGCTGTCGGCGAGCAGCTTGGCGCCGATCTCGGTGTGCTCCGGAAACCGCTCGCCCGGATCACTCTCGGCCGCACCCTCCGGCTCGGGAGCTCCCACCATTCCGAGATCGTACAGCCGGGCCGCTCGCTCCAGAAGCCGGGCCGTCGCGTCGGGTTGCCCGAGCGCGCGGGCCAGCCGCCCGGCCAGGGTCGCGATCCCTTTGGCGCGATCTCCGGATGGATCAGATCGATAGGTGGCTACCCGCGCGAGGCGCTCGAGGAGATCGTTTGCGGCGCCTTCGACCTCGGTTCCGTTCGATGACGCCTTCGACTCGAGCAGCGCGGCCTGATCCCGACACTTGAGATGTAGGAAGCGAGTCTCCAGGAGGTTCGCCACGCGGTGGCGAATCTCCGTCGGGCTGAACGGCTTGGTCAGGAAATCCTTGGCGCCGTGCGACAGCGCACGCCGCTTCGCTTCCTGGCTGGTGTCCGACGTGAGCACCAGGATCGGCAGGTAGCCGTCCGCGGGAAGCTCCTCCTGAAGCACCTCCATCACCTCGAAGCCGTCCATCTCCGGCATTATGAGGTCCAGTAGAATCAGGTCCGGGCGGTATTGATGCAGTTCGGCGAGCACCTCGGATGGCTGCGTGGTTCCCTTCACCTGTCGATAACCCGCCCACTCGAGGACGTCCTGGATATAGCGGACGTTTTGCGCATCGTCGTCGACGACGAGCACCCGCGCCTGTTCCAGCATCTTCTCTTGCATCGCTCCGGCTCGCCTGGCCTCAGTCCTCGTTATCCGCGCCGAGAACGTACGCTCGCTCGACGAAGTCCAGCTCCGGAAAATCGGCTTCGAGGTACGCGTTGCCCTCGGCCTGGATCCTCGCCTGGCTCGGTCCTCGGCCCTGCGGAGCCCCCTCTCCGTACCCGCCATACAGGCTGTCGACCACATCCATGCCTTCCACTACCAACCCGAAGGGCGCAAACCCCATCCCATCGAGCCGGGAGTTGTCCGCGAAGTTGATGAAGATCTGGGTCGTGCGGGTGTTGGGGCCCGCCATGGCGTAGGTGAAAGAGCCGCGTGCGTTCGTCCCCTGCACCGGATCGTCAGCGATGGCTTGCTGCCGCCAAACAGCGGAGACCTGCGGATCGCTGGCGATGCCGAACTGCGCGACGAAGCCCTCAAGCACGCGGAAGAAGCGAACCTGGTCGAAGAAGCCGTTTTGCACGAGGTTATAAAATCGATCTGCACCGTTGGGAGCCAGCTCTCGCTGAACCTCTACCGTGAAGCTGCCCTTACTGGTCTCGAATATTGCCTGAAATACGTCGGGAGCTGTTGCGTTCATCGCCTCGCTTGCCGGGTTCAAGAGCGGGTTGGCAGATCCGGCGGCCTCGAACTCCGCGCTGCCGGTCGGCTGCTCGGTCGACGCCACGCCCGTTTCGTCGGACGCGCCGCCTCCATTTTCGCTCGCACACGCCGCGACAGCCATCGCCAGGGCGAGTACAGGCAAACCTCGTCGGTTGAATCGGCTCATCTGGCTCCTTCACGCTCGGGCGGTCGTCGTCACCGGGCATGCTGACGAGCGCCCATCGACAGCCCCCGCAGATCCGATACCTGGCCCTGAGTATACCGGGCTGACCAGGCCTACGAAATCAAAGGCGGTGTGCAGACGTCATGCCCGCCCCGTCGGTCCGCTTCAATAGCTTAAACTACTTTGACACCACAACTGTGTAAGCATTTCTATCATTACGTGTTAGAGATATGGCCACCGCCCTGCACGAGTCGATTTGCGGTCCGGACTACAACCTACGCTGCCGAACGGTGTCGCTTTCGCCCCGCAGGCGTTCGTTCTCGGTGAACTCTCGGGACAGCCGGGACGCTTCCTGTCGACCGGCGCTCCAACTTTCCCACCCCGTGAGCACCCACTAACGTGTTTTTCTCATTTGCCTTGCAGCCGGACGCTACCCGCAGCCGGCATGAACCGTCCGACGCCATCTGCCATCGGAGAGCCTCCATGAGCGTTTCCTTTCGCTCTATCGCGCGACAGGTCCTTCTGCCCTTCGCTGTCACCATGGTCGCCGTCGCGCTGGCGAGTACGCCGGGCTTCGCTCAGAAGACGGATGTGCTGGTACTGGTAAACGGCGATCGCGTGACGGGCGAGATCAAAGAGCTCACCAGGAGCAAGTTGCGGTTCAAAACGGACCCGATGGGCACCGTCTACATCAAGTGGCAAGACATCGCCTCGATCGACAGCGACAAGACGTTCGAGATCGAGCTCAGCTCGGGTCAGAAGTTCTTCGGTTCGATCGGGCCCTCCGCGGAGGAAGGGCAGAATGAGATCTCCACCGGGAAAGCTACCATAGGGGTCCGTCATCTTTCGGTAGTTCGGGTCACGCCGATCAAAGACACCTTCTGGTCCCGGCTGGATGGGTCGTTCGACGTCGGGCTCTCCTTCCTGCAGCAGAACAGTCAGTTCGACTACAACCTCGGCGCGAAGGTGAAATACCGGGCCGAGAACTCACAGACCCACTTCAACTGGACCTCGATCGTTCGGCTCCAGAACGAGACGGAGACGACGAACCGGCAGAGCCTCACGATGGCTCACATCCAGTCGTTCGCTCCCAAATGGTTCTGGGCGGGGATCGGGGCCTATGATGCGAACGCTGAGCTGAGCCTCGCCGGGCGAGCCAGCGGTGGAGGCGGAGCCGGCCGGTTCTTCGTCCAGTCGAACAGGATCAACCTGCTTGCCTGGGGCGGCCTCCTGTATGCGTACGAGAAGTTCACGGACCAGTCCGGAGAGAACGTACTGAACGCCATCGTCGCGACGATGTTCGACTATTTTCTCGACACCGACCGCAAAACCGACATCACGGTCAGCCTGGATGTGATCCCTGTCCTCACGCAATCCGGCCGGATCCGGCTCGAGGCGCAGGTGGAGGGTCGGCACGAGTTCTTCAAGGACTTCTTCTTCAAGCTGTCCCTGCT
>JBDHGL010000094.1:0-7484 GCA_039589875.1 Gemmatimonadota bacterium | reverse complement strand
GGGCTGCTTCGCGAGGAAAAGGGTCTGGCCGCGAAAGTGCTCGGCGAGCTCGGCATCACGTTGGAGGAGGCGCGGGCCGAGACGCTCAAGTTGCTGGGTACGGAAATGCCCGCCTCGAGTGGATCCAGCGAGGCGAGCCCTGCCGCCGAGAAGAAGTCCAAGACGCCAGCCCTCGACCACTTCTGCCGCGACCTTACCGACCTAGCCGCCGAAGGCAAGTTGGATCCGACGATCGGCCGGGAAGAAGAGATCGCCAGGGTCATGGAGGTGTTGTCTCGCCGGAAGAAAAACAACCCCGTGCTCATCGGAGAGCCGGGTGTGGGCAAGACGGCGATCGTAGAGGGCTTGGCGCAACGGATCATGCGCGGCGAGGTGCCCGACAGTCTGGGCGAGCACCGCGTATTGGCGTTGGACATGGCGGCGGTTATCGCCGGCACGAAGTATCGCGGCCAGTTCGAGGAGCGACTGAAGGCGATCGTGAACGAGATCTCCCAAAACCGGGGCGTGATCCTGTTCATCGATGAGCTGCACACGCTCGTTGGCGCCGGCGCTGCCGAGGGTGCGATCGACGCCTCCAACATGCTGAAGCCGGCCCTCGCCCGCGGAGAGCTACAGTGCGTGGGCGCGTCGACGCTGAACGAGTACCGCAAGTACATCGAGAAGGACGGAGCTCTGGAGAGGCGCTTTCAGACCGTGATCGTCGAGGCCCCCACGGTGGATGAGACCATCGAGATTCTCCACGGTCTACGAAAGCACTACGAGGACCACCATCGGGTTGCTTATCCCGACGAGGCGTTGGTCGCCGCCACGAAGCTGGCCGACCGCTACATCGCCGACCGGTTTCTCCCGGACAAAGCCATCGACGTCGTGGATGAGGCCGGTGCGAGGTCGAGGCTGGGCGCGCAGGTGCCTCCCCCCGAGGTCAAGCAGCTCCAGGAACAGATGGATGAGCTGGCGGGCTGGAAGGAAGAGGCGATCCGAGACCAGGACTTCGAGCGTGCCGCCTATCTGCGTGACCGCGAGAAGGAGATCAAGGAAGACATCAAGCGGGAGCGGGAGGAGTGGGAGCGGAGAAGAAAAGAGCAACGTCCGGTCGTTGACGAGGAAGATATCGCGTTCATCGTCTCCCGCTGGACCGGCATACCGGTCACGCGTCTTCGGGAAGCGGAGACCGAGCGCCTTCTCCGGATGGAAGAGCAGTTGCACGAGACGGTCGTCGGACAGGACGAGGCGATCGAGGCGATCAGTCGGGCCATCCGGCGTAGCCGGGCAGGTCTGAAGGATCCAAACCGGCCGATCGGGAGCTTTATCTTTTCCGGCCCCACCGGCGTCGGAAAGACCGAGTTGGCGCGGGCACTCGCGCGGTTCCTGTTCGCGGATGAGCAAGCGCTGATACGAGTGGACATGTCCGAGTACATGGAGAAGTTCTCCGTGAGTCGCCTGATCGGGGCCCCTCCGGGCTATGTAGGCTACGAGGACAGCGGCGCGCTCACGAAGGCGGTCCGTCAGCGGCCGTACAGCGTCGTTCTCCTAGACGAGATCGAGAAGGCGCACCCGGACGTGTTCAACATCCTCCTCCAGGTGCTCGACGAGGGGCGCCTGACCGACAACTACGGCCGGGTCATCGACTTCAAGAACGCCGTCGTCATCATGACCTCGAATGTCGGAGCCCGGGATATCACGACGTCCACCAAGGTGGGTTTCCAGACCTCCGACGATGACGAGCTCGATTACGACCGGATCAAGGAGCGCGTGAAGGAGGAGATCGACCGCACTTTCGCACCGGAGTTCCTGAATCGCCTGGACGATGTGATCGTGTTTCATCCGCTGTCACGCGAGCAGATCGGCCTGATCGTGCACATCATGCTGCGCGAGATCGAGAAGAGGCTGGCCGAAGAGAGCCTTGCTGTTCGCCTTACGGACGAAGCGGTCGTGTTCCTGGTGGATCACGGCTACGACACGAAGTTCGGAGCCCGCCCCCTCAAGCGTACGATCCAGCGCTACATCGAGGATCCGCTGTCCGAGAAGATCCTCATGGCGGAGTTCACGCCGGGCGACGAGATCGAAGTCCTCGTTGCCGACGATGAGGAATCCCTGCGCTTCAGGGCGGCGTCCCCCACTTCTGCGACCTGATCCCGGGGATCGAGGAGGTCGAGCTCTGCTTGCCCGGTATCGGTTAGGGGCGGTCTGCGCCGTCGTTCTTACAACCCTCTTCTTCACGGGGAAGGGGGTTTCTTCGGTTCAAGCGCAGGAGGTTCCGGCTGCCGTCTCGATCGACAGCATCGTGGTGCGCGGCCACGAGCGCATCGATGAACTTCAGGTCATCGATATCAGCGGGCTGCGCGTCGGGCAGAGCGTTCGTTTTCCCGACATCCAGGACGCCATTCGGCGACTCTTTGCCACGGGAGCCTACGAGGACGTGCAGATCAGCGTCACGCAGGGCGATCCGGCCGTTTTCTACATCTCCGTCGTCGAGCGGCCGTTCGTCGTGGAGATCGAGTTCCGAGGGCTGAAGAACGTATCGGAAAGTGCGATCCGCGACACGACGGGACTGTTCCGGGGCACAGCGTACGACCCATCCAAAGTTCTCAGAGCGGAAACGGCGATCGAGACCCGCCTCGCCAACGAAGGCTTCCCTCAGGCCACGGTGGAACCGGAGCTCATCCCCCACGAGCGAGGAGAGAACCAGTTCAGCCTTGTGTTTCACGTGGACGAAGGCCCGCGACTCGGGGTTGCCGCCATCTCCTTCGAAGGCAACACGACCTTCTCCGACGATGCGCTGCGCGGGGCGATGGCGACCGGAGAAGAAGGGTTCTTCTGGTACAACTCGGGTGAGCTCAAGCGCGAGGAGTTCCGTGAAGATCTGAACATGCGGCTTCCTGCTTTTTATGGAGAGCGCGGCTTCATCGACATGTCCGTGATCGGGGATTCCGTGGCCGTCGATCGGACGACGGGGAAGGGCGAGATCGTCGTCTTGGTGGACGAGGGCACCCGTTTTTTCTTGGAGAGCTTCGAGATCGACGGCAACCGTCGCTTCCCGACGGCAATTCTCCAGAATTTCTACAGACAGGCCGCGCTGGTGGCGCTGGAAGACGAAGAGGGCAACCCGCTGGATCCTGTCTACGCGCCGTTCGACGAGGTGGCGTTTCAGGACGGAGCTCAAAAGGCGGCCGAGCTCTACCGGAACGCTGGATACATGCGGTCCGCCATCGTTCCGACCGTCGACAAGCTGCCTCCGGACTCTCTCGGGCGCCGAATGGTGCAGGCTCGCTGGAACATCCGGGAGGGCGAGCCGACGTACGTTCGCCGGATTACGATCGTCGGTAACGACTACACCCACGATCGGATCATAAGGCAGCGCGTTTCGCTGCTTCCCGGCGACGTGTTTTCCCAGGGACGCCTGATCAACAGCATCCAGGCGATCCATGCCCTGGATTTCTTCGAGCCGCTGCCACCCGAGGAAGCGATCCGCATCATCGACCGGGCAGACGGGGATGTGGATCTCGTGATGCGCGTGCAGGAGAAACAGACCGGCAACATCAACTTCGGAGTCTCGGCGGCCGGCGCGTTCGGCTTTTCGGGCTTCGTGGGATACTCGCAGCCGAACCTCTTCGGCATGGCTAAGCAGGGCTCTTTCCGCTTCGTGTTCGGCGGCCGGCAGCAGGACATCGAGCTGACGTACTCCGATCCGTCGGTGTTCTGGTCGCGATACTCGGCGACCGTCGGCTTTCGCTCTTCACGCGACCAGTTTACCAACGTCAGCCTCGGCATCCGGCGGGTCACCGGTGGGTGGTTCGAGGTCGGACTCCCTATCCCGCTTCGCAGCACGCGGGCGTTCGTGGGTTACTCGCTGTTCAGCGACCAGACCAGCGACCTCGAGATCTTCGGGATCGGCCCGAACGACCCGGCGATCGTTCGAGGGACAAGGAGCACCGTGTCGGCGCGGATACTACGGGACGTACGCAACAGCCCGATCTTTCCGACCGGCGGAAACCTGAACGCGCTCTCCGCGCGATTCGTCGGTGGGCCGCTGGGTGGGGACGGGGACTACACAAAGTGGACCTTCGAGAGCGAGTGGTGGGTGCCGGTGGCCCGATTCGGTGACCCGTTCAACCCCTCCCCTCAGGAGATTGCCGCGGGAATCAAGTTCGGCGGCGGATGGATCGTCGGGAACTCCGTCTTCTTTCAGGAGAAATTCCAGGTAGGCGGGACTCAGGTAGGCCAGCAGCTCCGCGGCTATGGCGAAGCCACGGTCACGCCGTTGGGCCACGTTCCGCGGGGGGCCCCGATCAGCGACTTCGACCGTGTGGGCAACTCGTTTTTCACGATCACGGGTCAGCTCGGCTACAAGCTCAACAACAACATTTTTCTCGGCACGTTCGTGGATGCGGGCAACAATTGGTTCCTCGCCGGCGGCTTCAATCCAGCGGATCTCCTGGTCGGCGCAGGGTTAGGAGTAAGCCTCGTGACGCCGTTCGGACCCATCGGCATCGATTACGCCTACGGCTTCGACCGGCGTGATGTGGTGGGCCGCCCTGATCCGGGCTGGAAGCTGCACTTCAAGTTCGGGCGGATCTTTTGACGGTCGACGAAGTACTCCAGCGACCTGCCAAGCGGCTACCAATTCTAGGAGAATGAAGCGAATGGGACGAATACGGTTGGTGTTCGCGACAGGCCTGTTCCTCGGGGCGGTATCTCCCCTCGTAGCCCAGACGGCCACGGTGCCCCAGGGATTCGTATACGTGAACACGCAAAGGCTGCTCGAGTCGGCTCCCGGCGCTACCGATGCGCAAGAGACGTGGAACCGGGAGTTGGTGCAGATGCAGGAGGAAGTCCGGCTCAAGAGTGTCGAGCTCGACTCTCTGATCGCCGACTACCGTCGGCAGGAGGCGATGCTCTCCGAGGATGCGCGGCAGACACGCCAGCGCGACCTTGGCGAAAGGCAGCAGACCCTCCAGCAGCGGACCGCGGAGCTCGAGAGCCAGGCGAACCAGCGGAGACAGGAGCTTCTCCAGCCGATTCTGGATCGAGTCCAGGCCGAGATCGAGAACCTCCGCGCCGAGCAGGGCTATGTCATGATCTTCGATGCATCGGCGGCGGGCTTGATCGCAGCGGATCCGGCCCTCGATGTCACGGATCAGGTGATCGCCCGGTTGCAGGCTCTGGGTCCGGCGAGCAGCGTCCAACCCTAGCAGCGGCACACGGAAGGGGCTGCCGCCGGCTTTGCCGGCCGCGCGCTTCCGTCGTGAGGCTTTCTGTAGAAGCGCCCGTTCCCGATTGGGGGCGGGCGTTCTTTCGTAGCGGGTTGCGGATGTGCAGCCGGCCTCGCTTTTTCATGCGAGCAGACGCGCAGAAGCCCGACGAGGGGGATTGGATGACTGACGAGAAAACCGGCGAGCCGACTCTGGATATTCACCGGATACTGGAGCTCCTGCCCCACCGCTATCCGCTCCTCCTGGTGGATCGCGTCCTGGAGCTCGAGGCCGGAAAGCGGATCGTGGGACTCAAGAACGTGACGATCAACGAGCCCTTCTTCGCAGGTCACTTCCCGGGCCATCCCGTGATGCCTGGCGTGCTGATCATCGAGGCGATGGCACAGGTTGGCGGCCTGCTCGTCATGAGAGAGATCGACGACATTGCCGACAAAGTGGTCTACTTCATGTCCCTGGATGGGGTAAAGTGGCGCAAGCCCGTGGTTCCGGGGGATCAGCTGATCTTCGAGGTGGAGATCGTCCAGCTGCGGGGGTCGGTCTGCAAGATGCGCGGCATCGCCCGTGTGGATGGGAAGACCGCGGCCGAGGCCACCATGATGGCGACGGTCGTAGACCGGTGAAGCCGCCCGGCCCAGGGGCGATGTGAGATGAGCCTCCAGAAGCAGCGAGAGCAGCGCAAGAAGCTCGGCACCGGAGCCAAGCGCGCTCCGAGGACGGTCACGCTCGTGGTCCTCCTGGTCCTCGTGCTTCTCCTCATGTACTACCTGGGGCGCTTCTGATCCGCGGATGGTCGGCCCCGCAATGAACCAGCTTCGCGCGGATGTCCTCGTGGCTGGCAGCGGAATCGCCGGGCTCACTTTCGCGCTGAAAGCAGCCGAGTACTCTGATGTACTCCTCGTCACGAAAAAGGGCCGCGTGGACTCCGCGACCAACTACGCGCAGGGCGGAGTTGCCGCCGTGTTCTCCGATGAGGACACGTTCCAGCTCCATGCTGGCGACACCCTTCTCGCGGGCGCCGGGCTGTGTCATCGTCGGGCGGTGCAGGAGCTCGTGCGGGAAGGGCCGGAGCGGGTTCGAGAGCTCATGGAATGGGGCGCCCAGTTCAGCCGCGAAGGAGGGGAGCTCTCGCTGGGGCGAGAAGCCGGTCACAGCGTACGGAGAATCGTCCACGCCGCCGATCTCACGGGCCGGGAGATCGAGCGGACTCTCCTTTCGGCGGTTGCCGCCAACCCCCGCATAGAGGTGTTGCAGGATCATTTCCTCTGGAAACTCAGCGCGGTTACGGATCCCGGCACGCTCAAGCCACGCTGCGGAGGAGCCGTCGTTCTGGACGTAGCGGGGGAGAGGTGGTTCGAAGTGGGTTGTCGCGTGGCGTTGCTGGCCACAGGGGGATGCGGGAGGCTCTATCGGCACACCACGAATCCGGAGATCGCCATGGGCGATGGAGTCGCCATGGGCTGGGAAGCCGGAGCCGCGGTGGCGAACCTGGAGTTCGTGCAGTTTCATCCGACGGCTCTTTATCCGGCGGGCGAGCAGGCGTTCCTGATTTCAGAGGCGGTCCGGGGAGAGGGGGCCGTTCTTCGCACGACGGCGGGTGAGCGGTTCATGCAGCGATACCATTCGTCGGGCTCGCTCGCCCCGCGCGACGTGGTGGCCAGGGCGATCGATGCCGAGTTGAAGCGGAGCGGAGACTCTTTCGTGCACCTGGATCTGAGCGGCATCGATCCCGATCGCGTCTACGAGAGGTTTCCCAACATCGTGCGCGAGTGCGAGGAGCGAGGGATCAGCCTCCCGGAACAGCCGATCCCGGTCGTGCCGGCTGCCCACTACCAGTGTGGCGGTTTATTGGCCGATTGGGACGGGCGTACGTCGTTGGCGGGTCTGTATGCCGCCGGTGAAGTGGCCTGCACCGGCGTGCACGGGGCGAACCGCCTCGCCTCCAACTCTCTCCTGGAGGCCGTGGTCTATGCGGAGCGGGCGGCGCGTCGGGTGGAGGCCGATCTTCAATCCCTGGCACCAGCCGCCTCGAGAACGAGTGACCATCCCCCCTCGCTAAGGGCGGATGGCGACGACCCGGCCAAAATCGAGGGGCAGGTGCGAACCGTGATGTGGGAAGATGTCGCGATCGTAAGATCCGACGAACGGCTCGCAAGAGCGCGGATGAAGCTCGATCGACTGTGCGAGCCAGCGGTGGGGCGCGACGGAACCCCGACAGGCGCCATGTACGCGCGGCAGGTGGAGTTCGCCCGCGAAGTGGCGCGCCTCATCGTA
>JBDHGL010000093.1:0-11067 GCA_039589875.1 Gemmatimonadota bacterium | reverse complement strand
CAGGATCGCCGGCGCGGCGACCTTCCCGCTAGAGGTTGAATGGTCTTTCGAGGACTACGAAGTCAACGTCCCCGAAGACCTCGATCCGGGCCCCAACCTGCCGCTCGACTGGGACCGGCGGGTGCTGAGTGGGGACAGCGCACAGGACGGTTGGCGCGCCCGCCAGCGCCGAAGGCGGCTCCGACGCGAGGCGGCGAGGGGCGAAGTCGCGCTCGACAGCGTGACCGTGTCTGCTGCCGATTCGCTTGCCGCGGCCGGAACGGTCGTGATCATCCTTCCGCCCCGTGATGTCCTGGAAGGATCGCCCGAGCTTCCCGAGCCGTTGGGAATGGGGGAACCTCTGCTTACCGATGACGAGATTCGGGCGGCGCGCGATCAGCTCGCCGGCATCGAGCTACCGCCGGCGAGCCCTGGGAAGGTCCGATTCATCGGGCCGTTGAGCCTGTCGAGATATAACCGGGTGGAGGCGCTGAGCATTGGCGTCGGGGTGGCGGTGCCGACCGGTGAGCACACGGCGTTTCGGGTCGAGGGGCGTTTCGGCGTGGCGGATCTCGTGCCGAACGGCGAGCTCCGGTTCGAGCGGTCGACCGAGCGGAGCGATATCGGGTTCGCGGTCTACCGGAGGCTGGATCCGATCCGCGATTGGGGCAACCCGCTCGGGTTGGGGAGCTCCGTGAACGCGCTCTTCCTCGGTACGGATGACGGCCAGTATTTTCGCGCCACCGGCGTTGAGATCGCTGCCGGAAAGACGGCCAGCCAACTGCGCGTCGATGGCCGGTTGTTCGCTGAGAGACACCGCACCGCGGAGAAGAACACCGATTTCTCGATCGCGCATCTGATCAGCGGCAACGAGTTTCAACCCGTCATCGTGGCGGACTCGGGAGATGTGGTGGGCCTGTCCGGCCGCCTTCGGGTGTGGAACTCGCCAAAGGCCCTACGCACCGCGGTGAGCGGGACCGTATGGGGCGAGCTAGGCGGCGGCGATTTCGATTACGCTCGAATCGCAGGCTCGACCGCAGCGGTCGTGCCGCTCGGGTCTCGTTTCGGAGCGGCGATCGAGGTCGGCGCCGGGGTGGCCGGTGGCGAGGTCCCGGCTCAGCGTCGCTACTACCTGGGCGGTCCCCATTCCCTGCGCGGGTTCGAGACGGGCTCGCGCCGGGGCGAGGACTTCTGGCTGGCACGAGCCGAGTTCGCCGCGCTATTGGGTCGAGTGGATCGCTTCGGCCCCACCCGGGCGATCCGGCTCGTAGGATTCTTCGATGCCGGCTGGGCGGGCGAGCGGCTGTCGACCGAGGGCTACGCCCTTTCCGTCGGAGGCGGTGTCTCCTTGCTCGACGGACTGTTCAGGATCGACCTTGCCAAGGGATTGAACGATGGGGGCGTTTGGCGGCTCTACCTGTACGGCGACGGCCTGTTCTAGTGGGAGGCCAGCTGACAGCCTGTCCTAGCCTTCGATCCCGACCGCTTCGGCTTTCTGGCCAACCGCGGAAGCTTCTTCCTGCCTCGCCTTGTGCTCCCCATCCCGGTCCTCGCGCAGCATGCGTGAGTAGAGGGTGATCTCGGAGTCGAAGACGTAGCGAAAGAGGAGGCGGGTCCACGAGTAGTGCGCCACGAGGCCGTCGTACCATTCCGAGGCCGTCGCCTTCAGAGCCGGCAGGCGGTGCCAGGGTACGGACGGAAAGTCGTGGTGTTCGTTGTGGTAGCCGACGTTGAAGGCGACCCGGTTCGCCCGACCGTAGTAGCTATAGGTCTCCTGGGGCGAACCCACCAAGTAATGGCGCTGGATCCACCTGGCGCCGAGCGGATGGAGCCCGGCCGCGAAGAACATCGATACCACGAAGTAGAGCAGCGCCTTCCAGCCGAACGCCAGGACGATCAGGGCATCGGCGCTCAAGACGATGAGCCAGTTCAGCGCGATCCACCGATCGAAGGTCCTCACCTCCTTGACCCGGAACGTGTGGATGGCGGCGAAGATCGGAAACAGCGCCAGCCAGAGAGCCTTTCGAATCGAAGAGCTGCCGACGAGCCTGGCCTCCCACTCGCTGGGTATATCCGCGTCCAGCTCGTAGACCCCCTGGTAGGAGTGGTGCTTCAGGTGGTAGCGCGCGAAGGACACGGAAGTCGCTATGCCGCTGGGGATGTCGGCCAGACAACCGGCCAGCCTGTTGAGGATGCGCCTCTTGAAGATGAGGTTGTGGCAGCACTCGTGAATGAGCACGAACAGGGCGTGGTTCGACATGGCGCCGACGGTATAGGCGACCAGAGGCAGCACCCACCAGGGCCTGCCGGTCACCCAGGCGGCCGCCGCGATCTGCAGCGCGACGAGTCCGACGATGGCCACGAAGCTGTACGGGTTTCGTCCGATCAGCTTGCGTACTTCGGGATGCTCCTGGAGGATGGCCTGCGTACGCGCCTTGTGCGGCTCCGCTTCGGCGGAGTAGGAAAAACCCTCAGGAACCAGAGACATGTATACCTCTCATCTGCAGCCGGCGCTGGTGGGTGAAACCGGTGAGACCCTTGAATCTTAAGACGTACGCTTCCATGCGGCCAGCGAGATGAGGCTTTTTGGTCGACTTCCCGGCTGGCTCAAGAGCTTGGCTCTTCTCATCGTGGCGCTTGGCCTCTTCCAGGGCGTGGAGCGCCTGATCACTCGTGAACGGCCCGGATCGCTCGCGCCAAGACCGCCGGATCTGCGTCGCTGGGACCTTATCGGGTGCTACGATCTCGAGATAGGCGCATGGAATTTCGGTCGGTATGTGGCGAGCGCCGATTCGGCCACGCAGGCGTTGTTGACGCCGCCGACCCGCGTCATGCTGCTCCCCGATTCCCTGGATGAGTGGGGTCGGTCGTACGGAACGTCCAGGGCGGTACCGCTCGCCGGAGCACACGATGCCGAGACCGTCCGGTCGCTCCGGTGGTTCGTCTCGTCTGGTCGGCCGGTCCGACCCGGGTCGGCGTTGCTTTGTTCGCCAATGGTGCTGGCCTCGTCGGCCAGGCGGCATCTGTTCGCGGGGATTCGGCACAGGGCACATCGGTCGCGGCCGCCTGGCCGGTGAACTGTGCCACGGAGAAACGGGAGCGCTCGAGGCTCCGACCCCGCCGCTAAGCTCTTGCCGGCGACCGGTTCTCGCGAGCCCGGCGATCGGGCGGGATCCCGAATCGATCCCCCTTGACGTAGTCCGTACGCTTACGTATGGTTCAGTTCAAGAGGACGGAAGCCCGTGCGGTCGACGGTGAAGCGTCTTGGGGGACTGCTAATCGCTCCGGGCTCGTGCGGGTCTTCCGTTTCTCTCTTCCTCCCTAAACCCCACCCGATGTACTCGTCCCGCAGCACCAAAAGGACCAGGGCGGATTTCAGGCGGTCTGCAGCACTACTCCTCGCGCAGCACCACAGCCGGATCCACACGTGTGGCCCGCCGGGCCGGCAGATAGGAAGCAAGCAGAGCGACAGCCAGGAGAAAAGCAGCGAAACCGGCGTAGGTGGTCGGATCGATAGGATCGACCTGATAGAGCAGGCCCGCGAGCAAGCGGGTGAGTGCCAGCGCCCCGACCAGGCCGAGCCCGATTCCGATTGCCCCCAGCAAGAGGCCGTGCTTGGAGATCATGCGGAGGACGTCGCCGGAACTGGCCCCGAGGGCCATTCGGATGCCGATCTCCCGTATCCGCTGGACGACGGAAAACGACATCACGCCGAAGATTCCGATCGCCGAGAGAAGGAGGGCGGCGGCGCTGAACAGCGCGAGCAAAGAGCCCGTAGATCGGGTGCTCGCGAGAGCCTCGCTTACGTACTCGTCCAGAGTCTGGACTGTGTGAATCGGTACGTTCGGATCGAGAGCGCTCACCTCCTCACGCACCAGATTGGTCATCTGCAGCGGGTCGTCCGCCGTCTTGATCAGGACGAACATCTGCCGGGACCAGCCCCGTCTGCTCTGGTTGAAGGGGACGTAGACCTGGATCCGAGACGGTGTCTCGAGCTCGTAGTGGCGGACGTTACGCACGACGCCGATCACCGTTCGGAACACAGGCACGGGCTCTTCCGAGCCTGTCTCCTCCTCATCCAGGGTCTCGTAGGCTACCCGCTTTCCGATCGGATCCTCGCCCGGCCAGAACATCTCGGCCATCGTCTCATCGATCACGCTGACGAGAGGGCTCTCATCGCGGTCGGCGTCGGTAAACGTGCGACCGCGAAGCAACTCGATCTCCAGCGTCTCGAAGTGCTGCGGCTTGACCATGTGGAAGAGCACGGACTTCGTGTTCTCCTGATCGAACGGAACGCCCTCCGGAATGATTCCCTGCTCCCAGGAGTTGCCCTGCAGCGGCACGATCTGCGACAGCGAGACCGATTGGGCGCCTGGGAGGGTTTTCAGCCGTTCGTGTAGCTGGTCATAGAAGGCCCAGGCCTGCTCTTTCTCAGTGTATTCCGACACCGGCAGGGAGACGCGAGCCGTGAACACGTTCTCTTCGCCGAACCCCTTGTCGACGCGCTGAAGCTCGTTGAGGCTCTGCAGCATCAAGCCGGCCCCGATCAGCAGAACGAGGGCCAGGGCCACCTCGCTCACGACGAAACCGGATCGCAGTCGCTGACGGGCTTTGCCGGCCGTGCCGCCGCGTCCCCCCTCCTTGAGCTCATGGCCGAGGTCGTGCCGGGAGCTCCTGAGGGCGGGCGCGATGCCGAACAGTATGCCGGTAAGGACTGCGGCCCCGAGCGAGAAGATCAGGATGGCGGGGTCCATGCCGATACGCTCGGACATCACGGAGGGAATGGCGTCGGGAAGCCGCGGGATCATCAGGCGGACTGCGACAAAGGCGAGCGCCACGCCGAGAACGCCACCGCCCAAGGCCAGCACGGTGCTTTCAGTAAGCAGTTGGCGGATGATCCGACCGCGTCCGGCCCCGATCGCCATCCGAAGAGCCATCTCCTGCCTGCGACTCTCGCCGCGCGCGAGCAACAGACTCGCAACATTGGCGCAGGCGATCAGAAGCACGAATATCACCGCTCCCATGAGGATCCAAATCTGGGCGCGGATATCACCGACATACGCCTCCTGCAGTGACTCCAGGCGGGCGACCGCCTGCTGATCGCCCTCTTCCTCGGTGATCCCGCGGGCCACGCGGTCCATGTCCTCCTGCGCCGTGGCCATGGTAACGCCCGGTGAGAGCCGGGCGATGGCCCAGGTGCCCTGCGAACAACCGCGCTCTTCCCAGCACATCTGCTCCGAAAAGAACCCCATTGGCAGGAAGATCTCGGTGTCGGAGCTCGGAAATACGAATTCCGGAGCCATCACGCCGATGATCGTGAATGGATGGCCGTCGAGAGTGATCGACTGGCCGAGCACGTTCGGGTTCGAGCCGAGCCGCCGCTCCCAGAAGCCGTGCGTCACCACGGCGATCGCCTCGGCACCCGCCCAGGTTTCGTCCCCTCCGAAGGTTCGCCCCATAGCAGCGGATACGCCGAGGGTGTGGAAGAAGTCGCCCAAGACGATGCGGACCCTGATGATCTCCGGGCGTTCTTCGCCGGTCAGGGTTCGCCAGCGGCTTGCGTTGGCTCCCCAGGAGGCGAATGTCCGGCTCCGTTCGCTCCAGTCGCGGAAGTTGGGGATGGACAACGAGATAGAAAAACCGGAAGGCGCGATCACATCGGGAACAACCAGGGCGCCCGGCTCGTCGACCGGAAGGGGCTCCAGCAGCACCGCTTTCACCACGCTGAATATCGCGGTGGTCGCCGCGATCCCGAGGCCTATGGTCAGCACGGCCACGGATGTAAACCCCGGACGCTTGTACAGCGAGCGCAACGAGAACCGGACGTCCTTCCAAAGTGATTCCACGCGCTTCCCCCTTGTGCGTTTCCGGGCCGTACGATGACGAGGCGGCGCGCAGGTCGGCCTTCAGAGCCGCTGCGAGCCGCTGGCTACAAGTAAGGACGCGCGGGATCGGCTGGGGGTTGCAACGCCATGGTGCCGGCCGTCTTCAATGCGAGCGGTCGGCCGCCTAGAGCTGTGGCCGCTTGAGACCCGTCTGGTCCAGGATCCAGCTGGCGATTTCCTCCACCGAGCGCTGCGTCGCGTCCAAATGCGGGATCTTGTACCGGCCGTACAGGCCTTCGGCGCGTCTCAGCTCGTAGCTGACCTGCTGGGGAGACGCGTAACGGCTTCCCGGCCTTCTGGCCTCCCGAATCTGCACCAGCCGGCCGGGCTCGATCGTCAAGCCGTACAGCTTGCTGCGGTTGGCGGCTAGCGCCGGGGTGAGGCCTCCTCCCTCGAACTCGTCTTCCGTGAGCGGAAAATTGGCGGTGAAAATCCCGTATTGCAGGGCGAGATACAGGCTCGTCGGGGTCTTGCCGGATCGAGACACGCCCACGAGCACGATATCCGCCTGGGAGTAGTCGCGGGTGCGAGCCCCGTCGTCGCAGGAGAGGGCGAAGTTGGTCGCCTCGATCCTCCGGTCGTAGCCGGCCGAGTCGGCGATCCCATGGGCGCGCCCGGCGGCGTGGGCCGAGGGCAGCCCGAGCTCCCGTTCGAGGGGACCGAGAAAGGTCTGAAAGAAGTCCAGCACGAACCCATCGCAGCCCACGAAGATCTCCCGCAGGTGGTCCTGGACGAGCGTGCTGAACACCACCGGCCGCTGTCCGTCCGCGCGCGCCGTGGCGTTGATCGTTTGAACGGCCTCTCGTGCCTTGTCGGCGCTTTCGAGGAATGGTAGCGTGATGCGTTGAACCTGCAGGCCGTCGAACTGGGTCATCAGGCTGTTGCCAAGCGTTTCGGACGTCACGCCCGTCTGATCGGAGACGAAAAAGACCGTTCGGAGGCTCATAGGCAAAGCGCCACGCCAGGGGGTCCGCGAGGTTCGGGTGCCGGCGCGCGTCATGCACGTCGGACAACCGTCATTCTTCCACCTTCGTGCACCTCGAACAAGGGAAGCGACCCTGAGCGACTACATCCTCCCCTTCGAAGCCGTCGGCCGAGACGACCTCGAGCGGGTCGGCGGGAAGAACGCCTCGCTCGGCGAGATGATCGGCCAGCTCGCCGCGCAGGGCATCGACGTGCCCAGCGGGTTCGCCGTCACGGCCGCTGCGTATCGCGATTTTCTCTACGCGGACGGGCTCGATGAGCGTATCTATGCCGCCTTGGAGAAGCTGCCTTTGGACGACGTCGAGGCGCTCCGCAGCACTGGTGCCCAAGTCCGCGGCTGGATTCTCGACACGCCGCTTCCCGAGTCTCTTCGGCAGGCGATAGGGGCGGCGTACTCCGAGTTGTCCGGTGGGGATGCGGCTTCGGTGGCGGTTCGATCCTCGGCCACCGCGGAAGATCTGCCGGAAGCCTCTTTCGCCGGACAGCAAGACACGCAGCTCAACATCTGCGGAACGGACGATGTTTTGGAGGCCGTGCACCAGATCTATGCGTCCCTGTTCACGGACCGGGCCATCTCCTACCGCGCACACCATGGATTCGAGCACCGGCAGGTCGCTCTGGCCGTGGGCGTCCAGCGGATGGTGCGGGCCGATCTTGGAGCGAGCGGCGTCATGTTCACCCTGGATACGGACTCCGGTTTTCGCGACGTGGTGTTCATTACGGCCAGCTACGGGTTGGGCGAGACGCTGGTTCAGGGGTCCGTAAACCCCGACGAGTTTTATGTCTACAAGCCGGCTCTTCGTGCGGGCCGACGTGCGATCCTCCGCCGGACGCTCGGCACCAAGGCCCTGAAAATGGTCTACGCCGATGACGGAGGGTCCAACCCGGTGCGCAACGTCGATGTGCCGGCAGCGGAGCGGCGGCGCTTCTGCATCACCGACGACGAGGTCGAGGAGCTGGCCAGGCAAGCGCTGCGAATCGAAGAGCACTACGGCTGTCCGATGGATATCGAGTGGGCGAAGGACGGCGCCGATGGCCGCCTCCGCATCGTCCAGGCGCGGCCGGAGACCGTGCAGAGCAGGAGCGGCCGCCTCATCGAACGCTTCACGCTGGAGAAGCGGGGCGTGGTTCTTACGCGTGGCCGGAGCATCGGGCACAAGATCGGCAGCGGGCCGGCCAGAGTCGTAGACACCGTCTCGGAGATCGGCCGCGTGCAGGCGGGCGACGTACTGGTCACCGACATGACCGATCCCGATTGGGAGCCCGTCATGCAAATTGCCGCCGCCATTGTGACGAACCGGGGCGGACGCACCTGCCACGCCGCGATCGTCGCCAGGGAGCTCGGAATCCCGGCTGTCGTCGGCTGTGATGACGCGACCGAGGCGATCGCGGACGGACAAGAGGTTACGGTCTCCTGCGCCGAGGGCGACGAGGGTTTCGTTTACGAGGGCTTGATCGGCTTCGCGACCAACGAGATCGAGCTGGATACCCTTCCCGAGATTCCGGTGAAGATCATGCTCAACGTCGGGAACCCGGACCGGGCGTTCGACTTCGCGGCCCTTCCGCATCGCGGTGTGGGGCTGGCCCGTCTCGAGTTCATCATCAACCGGATGATCGGCGTCCATCCACAGGCCCTGCTCGAGTACGATCGTCTGCCCGAGGATCTCCGAAACAAGGTCGACATCCAGTGCGCCGGGTATCCCGATCCCGTCGAGTTCTACGTCGAGAAGCTCACGGAGGGGATCGGGACGATAGCAGCTGCCTTCGCGCCGGAGCCGGTGATCGTCCGGCTGTCGGACTTCAAGTCGAACGAGTACTCGAACCTGATTGGCGGCAGCCGCTACGAACCGCACGAAGAAAACCCCATGCTCGGGTTCCGCGGCGCCTCTCGCTACATAGACGCCAGCTTCAGGCCCAGCTTCGAGCTCGAGTGCCGAGCGCTCAAGCGGGTGCGCGAGGAGGTAGGCCTGGAGAACGTCTGGATCATGGTGCCCTTCGTACGTACGGTCGAGGAGGCGCGGCAGGTCGTGGCGCTCTTGGCCGAGAACGGACTGGAGCGCGGCGTCCACGATCTAAAAATCATCATGATGTGTGAGGTCCCGTCCAACGCGATCCTGGCCGAGGCGTTCCTGGAGCACTTCGACGGCATGTCGATAGGCTCCAACGACCTGACCCAGCTCACGCTGGGTCTCGACCGGGACTCGGCGACCATCGCACCGCTGTTCGACGAACGGGACGAGGCCGTGAAGGCGATGCTGGCGAAGGCGATCCGGGCCTGTGCGAGCGCCGGCAAATACATCGGAATCTGCGGTCAGGGCCCATCCGACTATCCGGACCTGGCGCGGTGGCTATTGGATGAGGGGATCGAGAGCATGTCTCTGAACCCCGACACGGTGCTCGAGACCTGGCTCTTCCTGGCAGGGCAGCAGGTTTAACCCGCTAGAGGCTTGCCTAATTGCCTTCCGTGCGCCACAATACGCGCCCGTATGGCTTGGGATAGATCAACTCGTTCCGAAGAAAACAGAGGTTGTAATGCGGCGCTCGAGAGCTCCGGTGATGCTCGTCGGTGGCCTTTTCGTGGCCTTTCTTATCTTGACCGTGCTCGCCCTGAGGATAGCCTGACTAGGCGGAGCGCGTAGCGGGCCTCCGTTTCGCGTGCCAGACCAGGAATCCCACCAACGCCCCTACCGTAAGCAACGCCAGCAGCTGCTGGGCCGGATCCGATAGCGGGGGAGGGAAGCCCTGGATCGGCTGCCCGCCCCGTGCCACGACCCAGACCGCCAACAGCACGCCGGTCAAGCCGCCGCCGCCGACCAACCCGGATCCAAAGAGGACACCCTCTTCCCTACGACGCTCGGCCTCTTCAGCCGGCTGCTTTCGCGTCAGGAGATGGCGCGTCAGCCCGCCGATGAAAACGGCGGACATGGTCGACAGCGGAAGATAGACGCCCACCGCGAAGGCCAGTACAGGGATCTTGAACAGGCTGGCGACGAGCCCGATTCCCACACCGATCAAGATCAGCATCCAGGGAAGGCTCTGATCCAGAACGCCATCGATCACCAGCTTCATCAGCACAGCTTGCGGCGCCGGAAGCTCGGGGCCGCCTAGCCCGCCCGGCACTCCCTGATTGAGCAGGATGACCACGAAGGCGACCACGCCGGCAGACGTAATCACGCCCACGAGCTCGCCGATTTGCTGAAACCGAGGTGTCGCCCCGAGCACGAAACCTGTCTTGAGGTCCTGCGACGTATCGCCGGCGATGGACGCGGCGATACAGACAGCGGTTCCGACCATGAGCGCGGTGGCCTTACCAGGAAGATCCGTCCAGCCCAGCAGCAGAAAGATCGTGCTGGTTCCGAGCAGCGTGGCGATCGTCATCCCCGAGGTCGGGTTCGAGGTGACCCCGACAAGCCCCACGATCCGGGCGCTGACGGTCACGAAAAAGAAGGCGAAGACGGCGATGAGGATCGAGGCTACGGCCCGAACCGGGATCGAGTCGATGTAGCCCAAGATCCCGGGCACTAGAGTCAGCACCGCCAGGATCCCGATCACCCAGAACACGATCGTCCGGAAAGAGAGATCCAAATCGGTCCTGTCTATCTGCCGGGTGGTGGTTCCCTTCGAGATGTGCTGCATCCCCAGACGGAAAGATTCCACCATCGTGGGAATCGACTTGATGAGCGTGATGATTCCCCCGGTCGCCACCGCGCCGGCTCCGATGTAGCGCACGTACCGGTGCCAGATCTCTTCGGCGCTCATGTCCCGAATCAGCGCCTCGGTCTCCGGATAGAGCGGCTCCGTCATACCGGAGCCCCAGAGATTGATGAGAGGGATGATGATGAGCCACGAGAGAGCGGCTCCCGCCACCATGACTGTAGCGATCCGGATTCCGAGGATGTAGCCGACGCCGATTAACGGCGGGGATACGCTGGTCGATAGCTGAGCCTTGAGCGGCAGGCCGAGTTGAAAAGAGGTGCTGACAAACTTGAAGCCGTCCGTGATCAGCTTGAACAGCATCCCGACACCGAGACCCCAAAACACACCTCGCGCCTGACTTCCCCCGCCCTCGGCGGCGACCAACACCTCGGCGCACGCCATGCCTTCCGGATAGGGGAGCTTGCCGTGCTCTCGTTTGATGAGGTACCGCCGCAGCGGGATCATCGAGAGCACGCCCAGAAGACCCCCGGCCATCGTGAGCAACGTGATCTGAGCCCAGGCC
>JBDHGL010000092.1:0-9071 GCA_039589875.1 Gemmatimonadota bacterium | reverse complement strand
GTACGTCGTTGCCGTTTCGAGGCTCGCGGCGGATTCGCGCAACTGTCCGCCCAGCATTTGATCGAGCGCGTCCCGGACCCGCGTAGAACAGTTGTCTCGGTAGTAGTCGTACCGGTAGAAACGGTTCTCCGGCAACTCGTTCCACAGCTCGAACCGGTACAGCTCTTCCATCTGCTCAGGCGTGAGATCCAGCTCCTGCACCCAAATCGAACGATCGGCTGCTCGGTAGGCTCGCAGCAGGTGCTCCGTGTCGAACCCCTGCATCCAGTAGTTCATCTCTCCCCGAACGAAGCGACCCAGGAAGCCGGGGTCGTCGAAGGAAAACATGCCGTAGTTGTAGGCGCGGTCGATGCTGCGAAGCGTATCGCGCACCCAGATCGCGTTGTGCCCGAAGCGCTCCCACACCTGTCGCCCGGGGCCGATCGTGATGAGAAACACCTCCATCGTGGGCGGAAAGCCGGTGGATCCAGATTCCGCCGATGCGTCGCCGGAGGGCGGTTCCTGTGCCGGTGCGGGGCCGGCGGGCGCCCCCAGCGAGAGGGCTGCGGCAAGTAGTATGTGTGGGCTTCGCGTGGTCACGCGGCCCATCATAGCGAGGAGCCGGCCACGGGGGCAGGCACCGGTACGGTTGCACCGGCTGCCCGGCGATGCTCAGACTGATCCATCTATCTGCCGATCCTCGAGCGGGAGAGCCTCGGCCGTGACGGATCCCCACGAAGCTCTGCACCAGGCGCTAGCCGGCAGGTACGAGCTGCAAGAGGTGCTCGGTGAGGGTGGCATGGGCACCGTCTACCTCGCGCGAGATCCTAAGCATGAGCGCCAGGTCGCGGTCAAGACGATCCATCCCCACCTGACGACTACCCAAGTGCGGGATCGGTTCGAGCGCGAGATCCAGATCACCGCGCAGCTGCAGCACCCGAACATTCTTCCCCTCCATGACTCTGGTGTGGCGGGCGACACGCTGTACTACGTCATGCCGTATGTGGACGGTGAGACCCTGCGCGCGCGTCTCGAGCGAGACGGAGCGCTGTCCGAGAAAGAGACGGTGCAAATCGGCCGGGATGTAGCCTCGGCGCTCGACTACGCGCACCGGCGCGGTGTCGTGCACCGGGACATCAAGCCGGAAAACATTCTGCTGACGAGTGACCGAGCCGTGGTTGCCGACTTCGGCATCTCCAAGGCCGTCGAGCAGACAGCCGAGACCGCTCTGACTCGTACCGGGGCACTGCTAGGCACGCCCGGCTATATGCCGCCGGAACAGTTCGGTGGCGAGGTAACGGGCCAGACCGACATCTATGCTCTGGCCGCCGCTCTCTACGAGGCGCTTACCGGCCACCGCTGGCCTTTGGGTAAGCCCGTCGACGAGGCGGACTGGGCAGACGTGCCTCCAGAGATCCGGACCGCGCTATCGCGCGCACTGGAACCGGCTCCCGGGGACAGATGGGAGAGCGCGGTAGCTTTCCGGGACGCGATTGGCAGCAAGCCGCCGGTCGCGCGACTGGCGACGGCCAAAGTTGGATTGGCCTTACTCCCGGTACTGCTGGTTGCCGCTCTCGGCGTTTGGCAGACGCTCGGCCCATCGGCCTCCGGGACCGGCGTGCCGAGAGCGGGGGAGGGAGCGGCTACCGAGCGTGCGATGGTTCTCGTCCTGCCTTTCGAGAACCTAGGCCCTCCCGAGGACGTCTACTTCGCGGCCGGCATGACCGATGAGATCACCAGCCGTCTCGGTGCGGTGAGCGGTCTCGGCGTCATCTCCCGAAAGAGCGCCCTCCGCTATGCAGGAACGGACAAGAGCACCGAAGACATAGGCGCCGAGCTGGGTGTCGGTTACATCCTCGGCGGCAGTGTGCGTTGGGAGCCAGGCGACTCCGCCCGAGTGCGAATCACGCCGGAGCTCGTACGCGTCTCCGACGATACCCAGCTCTGGTCGGAATCATACGATCGGGTGATCGAGAGCATCTTCGACGTGCAGTCCGATATCGCTTCCCGGGTGGTCGAGCATCTGGGCGTCGCGCTGCTCGAAGCCGAGCGATCGGTTCTGGCTGCCAGGCCGACGGAGAACCTGGACGCCTACGCCCTCTACCTGAAAGGCCGCTATTTCTGGAACAAGAGGACTGAAGCCGACATCCAGATTGCCCTCGACTACTTCGAGCAGGCGGTCGAGCTTGATCCCGATTATGCGTTGGCGCACGCGGGGATCGCAGACATCTGGATCTTCCGCGGCTGGTACAGCGTCTTGGCTCCGCGAGAGACCTTCCCGAAGGCCGAACAGGCCGTAACCAGAGCCCTGGAGATCGACGGAACTTTGGCCGAGGCGCACGCTTCCCGTGCGCACATCGATTTGGAATTCGATTACGATTGGGAGGCCGCGAATCGGGGCTACGAGAGGGCTATCGAGCTCGACCCGAAGTACCCGAAAGCCCACCAGTGGTACGGCGGCTTTCTCTCCGCGATGGGACGGCATGACGAGGCCCTGAGGCAGGCGGAGGAGGCACGGGAGCTGGATCCGCTTTCACTCATCATCAATACCTGGGTAGGGCTGCGTCACTATTTCGCGGGGCGTAACGACGTGGCGATCGAAGAATACCTGAAAGCCCTCGAGCTGGACCCTGACTTCGCTCCGGCGCACTGGCATCTGGGCTGGGCGTTCGGGCAAACCGGGCAGTACGAGAAAGCGATATCCGAAGCGCAGCGAGCGATAAGCCTGTCAGGTGGGAGTTCGCTCTACACGGCTTCGCTGGGTCACGCCTACGCCAAGGCGGGCGACCACGAAGCGGCGCGGCAGGTTCTCCAGCAGCTGGAGGAGGAGTCCGCGACGAGGCATGTGTCCGCCTACCACGTAGCGGTTATCCATGGCGCGCTCGGTGAGCTGGATAACGCGTTTCTGTGGCTCAGCCGCGCGTATGAGGAGCGATCGCCGTGGATTGGCTATATCAAGGTGGATCCGAGACTTGATGGCCTCCGCTCCGACCCCAGGTTCGATTCCTTGCTTCAGATGGCGCGTCTCGATTCGTAGGCCGAGGCAGCTTGTTAATGCGGGGCCCGGGCTGGGCCCCGATCGGCCGAACATTCAGGTCGGCAGGTTCATTCGTCGTAGTAGATCAACGAAGCGTGGATCGTTTCTCAAGCCGCCGAAGACCGGGACCACACCGATGTACGGGAGATTGGGTTCCCTCGCCTCGAAGGCACGCTCGAGCCAGTCGATGGTAAGGTCGTGATTTCCCGCGTGAGCGTACAAACGCGCGATGCGCATGGGCGCCACATAAGACTCGCGTGAGCGCGCAACCGAGATTTCCGCCGTCAGGGTCATTGCGGCCTCGTAGCCTCCCTCCGCGAAGCCGCGCTCCAAGGCTTCCACGATTTCACGATCGCCCCGATTTCTGTACACGGTCTGCACTTCCTCGAGCGCCTCGTCGTACATCTGCTTCTGATGGAAGGCACTCCAGAGCCCTGAGTGGGCGAGCGGGTGGTCCGGTGCCGTCAGAAGTACTTTTTGGAACTGCGCGATCGCTTCGTCGGTCCGACCCACGAACATCAGATCCATACCGTAGAAGCTCTGGGCGGTGGCATTCAGCGGATCGAGCTCCAGGGCGCTCTCGGCCTGGGCTAGCGCCTCTTCCGAGTGTCCCGTGAACATCAGGAAATGCGAGAACGAGATGCGCATGCCTGGTAACTTCGGGTTGAGAGCGATGGCTCTTCGAAACCCGGGCTCCGCCTGCTCCCAGGCCCACTCCCCCCACGTCCTGACGGTGGCAAGCGCTGCGTGAGCTTCGGCAAGCGTGCCGTCCAGTTCCAGGGCTCGCAGCGCCGCCGCCTTGGCTTTCGGAGTTGCCTCACTCGGTGGCGACAGCCCGAACTGCTGAAGCGCTATCCAGGTCCTAGCAATCTCGACCTCGGCCATGGCGAAGCCGGGATCCCGCTCCAGCGCTGCCTCGAGGTACTGGAGCCCGGCCTGCAGATCCGCCGGGGTGAGCCTCTGGCGGTGAAAACGACCCCTCAGATAGTCTTCGTACGCCTCCGGATCCACTGGCTGCGCGCGGGCCAACTGAGCCTGCGTCTCCGGCGTGAGAACCAGCTGGATCTCCTCGGCGATCGCCCGCGTCACGCCGCGGAACACCGCCAGCACGTTCCGCAGATCGGCATCGTAGGACCCAGACCAGACGGACTCCTCGGTGCTGGCGTTGACCAGCCGGGCCTGGATCCCGACGCTGTCCCCGACCCTGAACACGGAGGCCTCGACGATCGCGTCGACATTCAGCTCGCTCGCGATTTCGCGCGCCGCCTTCTCGGTGTCCCGGTAGCGCATCACCGAGGTGCGAGCGATGACCGCTACGCCGGCCTCCGCGAGCTCGGAGATCAGGGCGTCATGCATCCCCTGAACGAAGTACTCCTGGTCGGGATCATTGGTGAGGTTGGTAAGCGGGAGTACCGCCATCCGGTCGATGCGCGCTCCTGCGGCCGCCTCCGCTTCAGGTTGCGATTCGGCGCGGTCGGGTGCTGAGGTGAAACGGGCTGCGAGGACACTGCCCGTGAACAGCACCCCAACGACAAGCACTGCCGCCACCCACCGCAGTACTCTCCGTTTCTCGCCATCCCCTCCCGGCAAACCCCCATTGGTGTCTCCAAGCGAATCTCCTGCCAACGCGGCCCGAAGAGCGCCCGCATCCGGCCAGCGATCCCCCGGGGATGCAGCCAGTGCACGAGACAGCGCCGAGCGCAACCTCGAATCCACGTCGCTCCACTCGGCTTCATCGACGGCCGCACCGAGCACCCATCTCTTTCCCGTAACCGCCTCGTAGAGAACGGCCCCGAGCGCGTAGACATCGCTCCGCCTTGTAGCTCCGCCCCCGAACTGCTCGGGGGCCATGTAGGCCGGAGTTCCGATCAGCGCGCCACTCCGCGTGAGGGCTGTCTCGGCCGCTTCTCCCACTGCCTTGGAGATCCCGAAGTCCGCCACGATCGCCTGGTCGCCCGTGAGCAGGATGTTCTCGGGCTTGATGTCCCGGTGCACCACGTCACGCCGGTGGGCATACTCGAGCGCGGCGCCGACCTGCTGGCCGATTTGGACAACGTCTCGGGCGGGCAACGCTCCGTCGCGCTGGAGTCGCTGACCAAGCGACTCGCCTTCTACATACGGCATGACGTAGTAGAGCGTATCGCCCGCTACACCCGAATCGAGCAGTGGGAGGATGTGGGGGTGTTGGAGATGCGCGGTGATCTGGATCTCGCGCTCGAACCGATCGCGGAACTCGGTGGTCGCGAGGTGCGGGTGGATCGTCTTGACTGCGACCTTCCGGTCGTGCTTGCGGTCCCGGGCGAGGTAGACGGTGCCCATGCCGCCCTCGCCGACGACGTCCAGCAGCTCGTACTTGTGGCTAAGGGCTTCGTGCAGGATCTCGTGAGGATCGGCCATTCCCTTGCTCCCTGCGTACGACGGCTGCGGTGCTCGGGGGAACGCTAGAAGATACTATGGCACCTGGCGGCTGTCGTGGTCCGGCACCTGGCAAGCGGGCTGAGGCTCGACGAGCCGCAGAATCGAGGTTCTCCCGACTTGCGGTGGCCCCGCCTTCGTCGAGGTTACGTAATCTGAGGGCGGAGAGGCTCTCCAAGCTGCTCGGTGGGCCTCTGACTGTGCCGAGCCGACGCCCGCGTGTGGACGCCTGCCTGACCGCACCTCCTGATCCCCTCCATACGAATACGTACGAGCGGTTCTTCAGTGACGCGTTTTTTCCAAACGGGAGGATGTGAGCGATGAACACGGCGAAACTGATTTTGAACGGGGAGGAGTTCGAATTCCCGGTCGTAGTGGGGACGGAGGATGAGGTGGCCATCGATTGCACGAAGCTTCGGGCCACCACCGGCGCGATCGCGCTCGACCCGGGCTACGGCAACACAGGTTCCTGCACCAGCACGATCACCTTCATCGACGGAGAGAAGGGGATTCTGCGCTACCGCGGCTATCCGATTCAAGAGGTCGCGGCGTCGGCGACGTTCGAGGAAGTGTGCTATCTGCTGATCTACGGCCACCTGCCCACGCAGACGGAGCTGGATACGTTTCGCTTTCAGCTGACGCAGCACAGCCTGATCCACGAATCGCTGAAGCACTTCTTCGAGGGCTTCCCACCTAGTGCGCACCCGATGATGGTCCTCTCGGCGATGGTGGCGAGCCTGTCGGCGTTCTACACTGGCGCCAACGGGGAAGAAGACGTCGATCTCAACATCATCCGATTGCTCGCCAAGGCGAAGACGATCGCCGCTTTCTCCTACAAGAAGTCGGTGGGCCAGCCCTTCGTCTATCCCCGCAATGATCTGAGCTACACGCAAGACTTCCTGCAGATGATGTTCGCAGTGCCAACGGAGCAGTATGAGATCTCGCCAGTGCTGGACCGTGCGCTGAACCTCCTGCTAATCCTGCACGCGGACCACGAGCAAAACTGCAGCACGTCGACGGTACGGATGGTGGGGAGCAGCCAGGCGAACCTGTTCTCTGCGGTCTCGGCCGGGATATCGGCCCTCTGGGGGCCGCTGCACGGCGGCGCGAACCAGAAGGTCATCGAGATGCTGCGGATGATCCAGAACGACGGCGGCAACTACAACAAGTACGTGGACATGGCGAAGGACAAGGACTCGCCTTTCCGTCTGATGGGATTCGGTCACCGGGTATACAAGAACTTCGATCCCAGGGCTCGGATCCTGAAGGAGGCGGCGGATGCCGTGCTGACGGAGCTCGGCGCCGATGATCCGCAGCTGGAGATCGCCAAGAACCTGGAGGAGATAGCCCTCCGGGATCCGTTCTTCGTCGATCGCAAGCTGTATCCGAACGTCGACTTCTACAGCGGGATCATCTACCGAGCGATGGGCATCCCGACCAACATGTTCACGGTGATGTTCGCCCTCGGCCGGCTGCCCGGCTGGATCTCCCAATGGAAGGAGTTGACGGAGGATCCGCACGTGAGGATCAGCCGTCCGCGGCAGATCTATACGGGCGCGACCGAGCGTCCCATTGTGCCGCTTGCGGAGCGCGGCGTGGAAGAGGAGCAGAAGCCGGAGCGTGCGACGGTGTAGGCTCAGGTTCCGCGACACCGTAACGGGCCCGACGGTCCCGTTTTCGAGAGCCCCGCATGCCGGCGGGGCTCTCGTTCACATTCAAACGTCTTGGTGAGCAACGCCCGTTGCGTTGGTGGCGTAGTTTCGCGACGATTTGAAGGTACAACTTCACAAGATCGTGAGGCCCGATGATCGACCTCCGGATGGTCTATCCGTCGCGTTACAACGAGACCCGGGGCGAGGAGCTCCTGTACAGCCCGCTCGCCCTCGCGTACGTGGCGCGGCACACCCCGGATCATTACCGGATCACGCTCGACGACGAATACGTGGGCGAGAAGGTCGACGCCGCTCGGCTCGAGGCTGACCTCGTAGCGTTCTCCCCGATCACGCCCGGAATCACCAGGGCCTACGAACTGGCTGACGAGCTACGCTCCCGCGGTATCACCTGTGTAAGTGGCGGCGCGCACGTCACGGCTCTGCCGGACGAGGCCCTCGAGCACTTCGATGCGGTGATCGCCGGGGAAGGCGAGGGGCCGTGGCGCGAGCTACTGGAGGACTTCGAGGCGGGGCGGCTGCGGGAGACATACTCCGGACGGATGGACGTACCGCTCGACGACCTGGGGACACCACGCCGCGATCTCATCCACGAGAACTACGAATACCCGTCCGTGATGACCTCGCGGGGCTGTCCGTACCACTGCTCGTTCTGCTACCTGACCGTCTTCGATCATCGTAAGTATCGCGCGATCCCACACGACACGGTGCTCGCCGACTTCGACTCCGTGCGGGATTACCCCGTCGTGGTGGTCACCGACGAGAATTTCATGGGCTACGGCGAGCCGGCCGTCGAGGACCGGAAGATCCTGCTCGAAAAGATGATCCGGCGGAACTACGGGTTCTACTGGGGATGCCAGACGACGGTGACCGTGGCCGATGACCCCGAGCTGCTGGATCTGATGTACCGTTCTGGATGCCGTGCCGTGTTCCTGGGCTTCGAGGCTACCGATAAGACCGCGCTCAAGGAGGTCAACAAGCGGCAGAACCTCGGCGTTGACTACAAGAGAGCGGTTCAGACTCTGCACGCCCACAACATCGGCGTGATCGCCTCCTGTATCCTGGGGATGGATGCGCATGACAAGGACTATCCGAAGCGATTGATCCACGATCTTCGGGAGGCGGATGCGGACTTCCCCCGGATCTTTCTGATGACCGCCTGGCCGGGCACGCCACTATTCGACCGGCTCGAGAAGGAAGGGCGCGCCAGCCGCGACTGGGATCGCGTTCGAAAGGACATGCCCTCGATCCAGTTCAAGCACTTCACGCACGAGGAGATCGTGCAGGCGCGCAAGGAGATCCTGGACGCCTTCTTCAACGTCTTCTCGATCTCGAGGAAGGTCGCTCGCTGGGCGTTGAAGGACCGCTCGATCCTGCTCGTCTTCGTCCGTATGAGCTTCCGGAACCGGGTCAGCGAACGCATCAAGCGGCTACGGCGCAAAAAACAACGAACGGTCGCTGCCTGAGGCGATCCGGGACGACCGTCCTAGCGGTCCATTCGGGTCCTTAGGCGCCTCGTGTTGTAGTCGCTCAGGAAGCTCCGGTGGACTTCGTCGTCGGGATACGCTTCGTCCGGCCCGTACGGGTGACATGTCGTGGAACGGCAGCGGGTACACCGTGTTGCCGGTCGCCGTGTTGAGGTCCGCGTCCTTGACCCAACCCACCGAGTAGAGCAGAAAGTCCCGCCGCCAACCCGGCGGCAGGGAGGGCAGCTGCCGCGCATCGAACGCGATCGTGGCCTCGTCGCCAGGACCCATGACCACGTACCTGTCGTCGGGCTCGAGGAGCAGGGGCTGCACGTCTCCGAAGCGCGTGAAGGTGCCCTCCAGCGGCAGCCATCTCGGTTCGGTCGAGACCTCCTCGTACTCGAACCAGTGAGGTCCGTACCTGCCTCCCTTCCGGTACTCGCGAGAGAAACCCCGGAAGTGGAGATCGGCCGACGCGGGGTCCATGGCGGTCGTTCTCAGCTC
>JBDHGL010000091.1:0-8841 GCA_039589875.1 Gemmatimonadota bacterium | reverse complement strand
GGTCTGGTCTATCTGGATCTGTCTCGCTTCAAGCGCATCAACGACACGCTGGGTCACGAAGCCGGCGATGAGGTACTCCTGGAAGTCGCCCATCGGATTCGATCCTGCCTGCGGGGGAGCGACACGCCGGCGCGAATTGGGGGTGACGAGTTCGCCTGCTTGCTCGCCGAGGTGGGGGGCGAGCGAGGTGCTCTGGCTGTCGCTCATCGGATCTCTGAAAAGCTGAGCAGTCCGTTCGAGCTCGGGGATCGCACGCTGCACGTGGATGCTCAGATCGGCGTCTCTCTCTACCCTGATCACGCACCCGATTTCGAAGGCCTTCTCGCGGCGGCGGACCGTGCGATGTACCGGACGAAGGTCGACGGCAATCCGGCTATCGAGGTCTACTCCGCCTTGCTGGATCAGGACGTGCCGGACGAGATCGCTCAGGAGGAAGAGCTCCGGGAGGCGATCGAGCAAGATCAGCTTACGTTGCACTATCAGCCGGTGATCCGCGTATCCGACGGTGCGCTGGTGGGCGCCGAGGCGCTCGTTCGCTGGAATCACCCGGCTCGCGGTCTGCTCGATGCCTGCGATTTCATCCGACTCGCCGAACGATGTGGGGTGATCCGACAGCTCGACGCCTGGGTTCGCGAAGAGGTCTTCAAGCAGGCGACGGCCTGGGAGAACAGGGAGAGCCCCGAGTGGATTTCAATCAACCAGTCGATCGGAAGCCTGAGAGATCCGGAGATCACGAGCAGAGTCGAGGACCTTCTTCGACGATCGCCCGTTCCTGCGGGACGCATCGTACTCGAGGTCAACGAGGGAGTCGCAGTCAAGAGCCCCGAACCGGTCGCTGGCCGGCTGGCGGCTTTGCAGAAACTGGGCATCAAGATCGCTCTCGATGACTTCGGGACCGGGCAATCGACCCTCGCCTACATCAAACATTTCCCGGCGGACATCATCAAGCTGGACGGTTTCTTCGTCCACGATCTCGGTACCAACTACGACAGCCGCAACCTCGTGAAAGCGGTGATTCAGATGGGTCGGGCTCTCGGTGTGACGGTCATAGCGGAGAAGGTGGAGACAGAAATGCAGCTCGACTGGCTGAGGTCGGCCGGCTGTGACCTCGTCCAGGGGTTCTTCACCGGACGACCTGTACCGGCGGGGCAGCTACTGGGCAGCGCCGGGAACCTGGCGGCTCCCGAGGAGGCAACACCCTGGAAGCGATGAGCGCAGCGCAGGTCGGCGCTGTCGTCAGCAAGCTCCCGAGAGGCTCGTGTTCGGACTACTCATACCTCCTGAATCGCCGCCTGCACCTTTTCGGCCACTTCGGGGGTGACCTCTTCGATGCCATGCGCGGTGCGCGCATGCTGCACTACGAGCTCCATCAGTTCTTCTTCGGTCTCCGCCCACGCAGTGTAGTCGCAACCCGGTACGACGTCCGCACAGCTGATCTGCTTCGCCATCGAAACCTCCGTTGAGGGACCAGGCACACTGGAACAACCGCTCTTTCAAACATAGCCAATGCCCCGGCGTAAGACACGCCGGGGCATTGATGTAGGGTGCAACATCTAAGATGGAACGAAGCCAGTTCGAGCAGCTTCGTCCAATCTCGCTCCTCGGATCAGGTCGTCGCTTCCGCCTTGGCGATGGCATCCCGCCGGGTCAGGGCAAATCCGACCGAGTTGAAATTGAAGTTTGCGACCTTCGTAAAGAGACGCTTGGCTTCCTCGGCGTTGCCCATGCCCTCTTCGGCCAGGGCCAAGAGGTAGTTGACATAGATGTTGTTCAGGTTCGCCTCTCTCAAGTGCTGCGCAGCCTCGTCGAAGCTCCCTTGCTTCAGGGCGATCTCGCCGAGTGCCTGATGGAGCCCCTGGTAGCGCGTCGGGCTGCGAACCTCTGCAAGCAGCGTCTTGTGCTCCTCGAGTAGGCCTTGTGCCTTTTCGATCTCGCCCATCCGGGCTGCCGAACGGGCGCGCCACAAGACGATGTTCGCCTCGGTGCCGTTGGTGAAGTCCGGATCGCTCACGAGCTCGATGTTCGTTCGCTGCGCGGCCTCTCGGGCCGTAAGGATCTGCTTTAGCGCATCGAACATCTCGTGGTGCAACGCGATCTGGGCCGCGCTGCTCAGCGCGAAGATCTGCACACCGACAGCCTGATCCTCTCGAAGCCCTTTCTCTCCGGCAGTCTCAGCCACCGCAGCGAGCTCGGCAATGGCCTCACCCGGCGAGCCGGCATGCAGGTTCACGAACGCCCGATAGACACCGTAACTGGCAGCGCTTGAAGGGCCCTCGGCATAGGCGATCGCAGCGTCGTAGTCAGCTCGAGCTTCCGCGAAGCTGCCGAGGAAGGAGTTGATGTGCCCCTTCTTGTTGGAGACTACGCCGAGGCCTGGATCCTTCTCCAGAGCGGCCGCGTAGGAAGCCCGTGCCGTCTCGAGCTCGCCCATGGCGCGATAGGTGTCACCGAGGAACTCATAACCCTTGGCCTCTTCGGGCTGTAGCTGGACGGTGTGATCAAAGTGTTCCTTCGCCTTGGCGAAGTCCTTCGGTTCGGAAAACAGATAGCTGAGGCCGATCGCCTGATGCGCGGCGTACATGTTCGGATCCAGCCCGAGCGCTTTCTGATAGGCGGCGCGAGAGGCGTCGGTCTCCTGCCGGCCGCCGTACGTGTTGCCAAGGTTCAGCCACGCCCTCGGGGTGTTCGGGTAGGCCTCGGTGAGTTGCTTCGAGATCTCGAGCGCCTTGTCGTTGTCGGAGTCGGTGAACGCGCCGCCTACCTCGATCATCAGCCGCTCGGCGTCGCTCGCGTTGGTGATGTTCTCCATCGCCAGCTCGACGTTGCTGTTGAACTCTTCGGCGGAGGTCGAGTTGTAGGCGATGTTCAAATACGCGTACGCGAAGGTCGGATCCTTCTCCACGGCGGCGCGGAAGAGGGAGTTGGCCTCGACGGCCCGCCCGACATCCGCTCTCTCCTGTCCGGCGAGAAAGTCCACCATCGCGGCCTCGTTGGCGGTCGTGATGGGGATCTCCATGATCTCGGCGGAGGCGAGAGCCTGTTGCTCATCGGTCTCGCCTGCGTCGGGCTGCGCGCATGCACCGGCAACGGCCAGGACGCCAGCGAGCAGGGTGATTCGGCTCGGGGACTGCATCGGGTTACCTCCTGTTCAGGCTCAGCGGAGCTAGGGGTGCTGAAATACTAACATAGGGATCCCGGCGCACCTTGAAGTGCCGACGGAAAGTCGAAGATGGGTAGAAGGCGCATCAGAGGCGGTCTCACCAGCGAGTTACAACGTCCTTTGAGACAGCGGGCTCCCGGAGAATAGAACGGATTACGCTAATCGTGCCGAGGGCGGCCGTCAATCCCCGACGCCCTCGACTCTCCGTCTCTATAGCTCGACATGCATCGCCCGGCTAGCTGCCTGCCGCTCCTGCGGCCGCGCCCGCTCGCAGCTCCTCGACCAGCCGGTCGGCACCGTAGATCTCGCTCAGTGCCTCCAGGATGCCGCGCGAGTCCACGGCGACGGTTCGTGCCGTTTCGGTCAGGAAGATGTACTCGCCTGACAGGCTCTCGATGTTCCCGTCGAACGCCAGCCCGACGACTTCGAGATCGCGATTCAAAACGGGTGATCCCGAGTTCCCACCGATGATGTCCGCCGTCGCCACGAAGTTCAGCGGCGTCGACAGCTCGAACGAGGACGGCGGATTCAGCCACCGTTCAGGAAGGTCCCACTCGCTCTCGTCGCTGCCGGCCCCGTACGAGTAGTAGTGGTCGTACAGGCCGAAATAGGTCGTGAAGATCGGCGCCATCGTGCCGTTGTACTCGTAGGGTGAGACCACGCCATCGGCTATGCGCAGCGAGAAAGTGGCGTCGGGCGGTACGTCGCTTCCATAGATCTCGAATCGTGCCCTTCCGAGCTGGACGGCGATCTCCTCCTCCTCGGTGGACAGGGTGGAGAGCGTCTGCTGGAATGGAGCGAACTCCTGCAACATCGTGCTGAATAGCTCGATCGCCGGATCGCTCATCGATAGCGTACCGGCCTCGACCGCTTCCGCTGCCCGGGCCGAATCTGCCAGAACCGATCCGCTCACCACGACGGCGGCGGCCCCCTCCGGCGTGCGCCCGCCAAGCAGCGCCTGCACCATTTGGTTCGACTCACCATAGTTGGCGATGAGGTCCAACAGGCGTGCTTCGATCAGGAGTTCCTGCAACTCGACCGGCTGTTGTGAAACGCCGATCAGCTCGCTCCTGAACTCCTCCGCCTGCTCCTCCGGCGCCCCCCGCTGCTGTGCTACGAGATACTGGAAAGCCCAGATCGCACGGACGAGCGCGGCCGATCCATAGACCGGCGATTGCAGCCCGAGGAACGAGCCGAAGCCCGCCGCGATGGCCTGCTTCTCCTGCTGGATCTCGGCCATTCGGTCGAGAAGCCCGCCGTACTGCGCAGCCAGATCAGGATCCCCATCGATGGCCGCCGCGAAGCTGTCTTGTGAATCCTGACGCTTGGCGATGATGACCGGATCGTACAAGCCGGATATGATTCCGGTGTAGGCCTTCTGCGAGTTCAGGAGGCTGAACGTCTCGTTTCGGATATCCAACGCCTCCGCCGTCTCAGGATCCGAATCGTAGTATTCCTGTAGCGCGTCGATCCGCCGATTGATGAATTCCAGAATCCCGCGGTCCGAGGCATCCCTGCGGAACTCGAGCTCGCCGACCGTCTGGATCCGGCTGGTCGATCCCGGGTTGCCGACGACGAAGATCAGGTCCCCCTCGCTCACGCCATCCACGCTCCAAGGGAAGTAGGCATCGCTCGTGTCCAGTGGCCGCCCGTCCTCATAGACCCGGAAGAAGCTGAAATCCAGCGCATAGCGCGGGTACGTGAAGTTGTCCGGGTCGCCGCCGAAGTAGCCCATCTGCAGCTCGGGAGCCATGATGAGACGGACGTCCGTGTAACGCCGGAAGACGTACGCCGAGTAACGTCCGCCGTTGTACAGCGAGATCATCTCGACCGCGAAGCCACCTTCCTCACCCCCGTACTCCGCCAGGATTCGAGCTTCCACTTCCTCGAGCTTGGCCTCGCGGGCCGCCGCCCTCTCCTCATCCGACTCGATTCCAACCAACGCCGAGTGTATCTCGTCGGTTACGTCATGGATCGCCGTCAGGCGATCCGCCTCGAATCCTTCGACGGGCCGCTCATCTTCGAGCGTTGCCGCATAGAAGCCATCGTCTAGCAGCATCTCGCCATCCCGGGAGACCGCCGAGACGTGTTCACGCCCGCAGTGATGGTTCGTGGCCACCAGCCCCCCCGGAGAGACGAAGGAGGCGGAGCAGCTCGGAATCCTCAGAGCACCGAGCCGCGCGTGTTCGAACCAGCCCTCGTCGGGCGAGAACTGGTACGTGTCGGTCAGATAGGCGGTCGGCGGATACTCGAAGGTCCACATCCGGCCGTTATCGAAGCGGCCGGCGCGCACCGTGTCCAGATCCATCCCGAAGGCCGAAGCTCCCTGGCCCAGCGCCATCCCTGCGTCGACGAGAATGGTCGCCAGACAGATAGCCGCGCCGATCATGGCGGTCGCCATCCGGATCCCTCGAATCCTCTGCTGCTTCGTCTTCTTCACGTCGGCTTCTCCTGCACTTTCAGGCGAGATCTGTGGGCGGTGAGCCCAAGCGGCACATCACCGGTCAGCCCGGAAACTGGTCGCTCGTGCGGCTCGTGAAAAGGCCATTTGCGCCACTCGCTCGAAGACGTCAATCTGGAGCCGGAGCATCAACAGTCAGAAAGGGGGCGACATGGCGTTTACGTTCGAGGAACTGAGCGGAAAGACGGTCGTGCAGCTCAGGGAGGTCGCCGAAGGCATCGAACATGATGCCCTGCATGGATACAGCACCATGCACAAGGAGGAGCTGCTGCCAGCGCTCTGTGCCGCGCTTGGCATCGAGGCGCACGTCCATCACGAAGTAATCGGAATCAACAAGAGCAAGCTGAAGGCCGAAATCGGCGAGCTGAAGGGCCAGAGAGACGCCGCACTGGCAGCGGGAGACCGGAAGGCGTACAAGGACGCGCTGCGCGGAATCCATCGGCGAAAAGGCGAGTTGCGGCGCCACACTATCTGAGGTAGATCCACGCTACGCTGTCTGCAGCTCCACCTGCTCCAGTCCGGCCGAAACCAACGTCCACTGAAGCCGCAGCTGGTCGCGGATCGGCATCGCGCGGAGCCCGGCACCACTCGCTGCCATGGCCACCGATTCGGACGCCATCCCGAGAGCGTCGGCATCGGCCGGGTCGATCCCGGCCAACTCCGCTTGCCAGTCCTCGAGCCGTTTCCGCCAAACGCCCGCCGCCGGATCGGGCGGACCCAGGATGTCTCCGACACCCGGGGTGATGAACAGGGGCATCTCGCTCACCACCGTGAGCGGGTCGCCCCCGAGCGACCGGATCACCTCCATTGAGCTCGGCCGGAATCGGCCGGCCGTTTCTTCGTCCGCACGCGCCAGAAAGTATCGGCTCATGCTCGCCGAGTCGGGACGCGTACAAAAGCCCCGGGCGATCCGGCTGAAGCCCTTCTCCCCGCGCCGCTCCACATCGTGCAGCGCGTACCCCCAGGCTGCGGTGGCTTCGGCGCAACGCGACATCAGGTGCTGACACCGATCGCGCCAGGCCGGCTCGATCAGGAACCACGGCCCCGCTCCGATCGCCATGCCATGCAGCGATGCGTGGAAGGCGAACGGCCCATCGGCCCCGAGCCACCACCGGTGCGCGGCCAGGTTCTCCGGCCGAGCGCCGCCGTCTGCGGAGTCACGGGGGAATCCGAACTCGACATCGTCTCCGGGCAGTTCGCGCACCACGGCAGCGAGGTATTCGCCGAGGCCGTATGCCCCTGATGCCGCGCTCTGCCAGCCGCGGTTCCGCTCCTCTCCATCGGGATTGATGTGCGGAAGGATCCACCACTGGTAGCGGGTCAGTAGAGGATCCTCCTCGGGGAGAGCCGCAAGAAAGCCGGCCAGGTGGCCCAGAAGAATCGGACCGACCGGCTCATCCGCGTGGCAGCCGGCCAGCAGGCTGATGCGCTTCGACCCGCCGCCCAGACGAAACGCACGAATCGGCTGGCCCTCTCGGGACCGGCCGATCTCTTCGCCTTCGGACAAACCAGCAGGGTCCGCAGCCAGGATTGCCGCGGCCGACGGCAGTCGCCGGCTCAGACGCAGGTCGTTACGAATGTCTCTTCGTTGGGTCCGGTTTCGATCTGCACGGTCCGCGGGTTGTTCTCGGTCGTGCAGTTGTTGCCAGGAACCTCGAGCTCGACGAGGCGCGGGCCCGGCGGGAGCTGCCGACTGAAGCCTTGGGCTCCGTCCGTCCGAATCGTGGTGGATTCGAGGCCCTCGATATGGATGATGGAGTCCAGCGGAATGTTGGTGCCGGTGGCCTCGGTCACGACGAGCAGGAAACCCGTCGCGGGCCCCGGCGACGTATCGGACGTGCAGCCGGCCAGGCCAAGAGCCAGCACACCCAAGGCGACATACTTGGTTTTCATTATAGACTCAGCTCCTGAGTTTGAACCGTTGCAGTCGGACAGGCGGCCCGGCAGTCCCGATAAATCGGCAGGCACCCATCCTTGTTTACCCTCTGCGCCCCGTCCGGTTCGCCTGACGGGGGAGTGTGCTGGCTGGGAATATATGATCAAAATCTTAGCGCCACGACAGGAAAGGCCTCGGGCGCAGCTCGTCTGCCCCGAGGAGTCAGATCGTCACGCGCAGCGGGGTCCGCAAGATGAGCGTAAAGGCGAACGTAAAGATCAGAAAAGCGATGAGCCAGTGCGTTTCCCAGCCGAGGACGGACACACGTAGCTCGGGATACTCGACCGTGATCCTGCGCAGAGGCGACGACCGGTCCAGCGGCGGCTCCGCCGGATAGATCAGCTGATCCACCAAACCGCTCGACGGTCGGACCGGTGAACGCCGGTGAACACCGGGCGATGAGTCCACGATCTTGTCGAACCCCTGCTCCCCGACCGCGACCCGCACCGAGTGGCTGCCTGGCTCCCGGATCACGATCCTCCAGTTGGCTTCCCCGAGGACCGGAATCCAAACCCGCGGCGCATCCACTGCCACGCCGGAGGACGTCTGAAGCTCGAGACCTGGCGATCCCGACGCCCCGCCGAGCCCTCTCGTCGAGCCCTCCTCGACCTCGGCCGTTACGATCGCCCGCGAGCCCACTTCCAGGGCGGTGTAGCCGAACCGAAACTGGAGCTGAGCGATCACGAGGAAGAGAGGTACGATCATCCAGAGCAGCGGCGGGAGCGAGAGCCACAGGTACCGAGAGCTGTGCTTCAGGATGTCGAACTGCGCCCGCCAGATCGCCCTCGCATCGTCGCGGAACAGGCGAATCTCGTAAATGCCGGCATGCAACCGCCGCTTCACCTCCACGAGCCTGCTCTGGTTAGATGTGACCTTGAAGATCAAGAGCATACCCACGCTGGTCACGAGCGCGGTGAGGGCGAGACCCCACACCGGAGAGAATCTGGAAAGAGGCGCCAGAGCGAGATCGAAGGCGCCGCTCAGGAATCGGTTGAGCGCTCCGATCACGAGATGTAGCCGAGCCCCTGGAGACGCTTGCGGATCTCCTCCTCCGAATCAGCCTCTTCGAGCACGGCCAACTCCTTCTCGAGCGCATGCGTGATGAACTCCTGGACGGACGAGTAGCCGGCCAGATCGGAGTAGCGCTTTACCCGCTGCAGCAGATCCTTTTCTAGCTTCACGCTGGATCCGAACACTTCCTATTCTCCTTTCACGCCGAACTCCGCCAGGAGGCTGGCCCTCAGCTCTCGAAGGGATGCGGCCGGTTTGGTGAGAGGTCGATTC
>JBDHGL010000090.1:0-8880 GCA_039589875.1 Gemmatimonadota bacterium | reverse complement strand
GAGATCCGCGATGAAGTGGCCTATCTGCAGATGAGCGGTGGCTGCCAGGGCTGCGGGATGGCCGCGGTGACTCTCAAGCAGGGTATCGAGCGGATGCTGCGAGAAGCCGTGCCCGAGATCGTCGATATCGTCGACGTGACTGACCACTCGGTGGGGGCCAACCCCTACTACAGCTAGCTCCGCCTCACCCGTTCAGGCATCGGACCCCTTCGGACGGCCGGCAGAGACAAGGCCTGAGCTCCAGTCCGCCTGATCCTCCGCCGTCCAGGGCGGCTTCCACGAGGTCCGCGAGGACGCCGGCGAACCGGTCATCATCGTGCGGAATGGGTACGCGGTGAAACTCGAGCCCCGCGTCCTCGGCGATCTCCCGAAGCTCCTCGTCCAGCTCCGAGAGCGTTTCCGATTGCTCGTGCATGAAGCTTATTGGGTCGACCACGACCCTTAGCACGCCTTCGGCCGCTGCCTCTCGCACGACGTCATCGATCTCGGGTTGGGTCCAGTCGATACCGCGGTTCGCGTGGTTCTGATAACCGAACGCGTAACGCTCCGCGCCTGCCGCAGCGGCGACCCATGAGCAACATTCTTCCGCATATCGATCGTAGCGGCTTCCGGCCTCCAGGTACCGGATCGGCGTCCCGTGAACCGAGAAGATCAGCCTGGTCTCGGGATCGGTCAGGTCGAGCCCAGCCGAAGCCGCACAGCGGAGAATCGCATCACGGCGGATCTCTAGGTATGCCGGGTGTGGATGCCAGCCGCTGATCTGGGCCGGCGACGCATCCCAGTCGACCTTCGCAAGTGCGTTTTCCAGACCTTCCAACGCAGCCACGGTCGTGGAGTGACCGCACAGCGGATAGACGGGCAGTCCGACGAGCCGATCCACGCCGGCATCGCGAGCTCGAGATACGGCGTCGCCGATCGTGGGCTCCGTGAACTGCATCCCGAGGAGGACTTCGGCCTGGTGTCCTCGAGCCTTCAGCTCGTTGGCCAGCGCCAGGGCTTGGCCTTCGGCCTGTGCCCGGAGGGGAGAGCCACCGATCTGCCGATACTCCTGCAGTAGGCCCGGAGCCCGTCGGCTTGCCAGCTCCCGGCTTCGTTGCCGCGCGTGCTCCTCGCTCTCACCGGGCTCGAGGGTCCGGTTCGCCGAAAAGATGCGCTCCAGAAAAGCGGTGACCTCCGGGAAATCGGCCGTTTCGGGCTCACCGAAGTTGAGGAGGAGCACCCCTATCATCGAACCGCTCTCCACCGGGCGTCTTGTCGACGGTTAGCGCGCGGCACGTTCGGAGTACTCGTGCACGGCCTGCACGACCTTCAGGATCACGTTGGGATCGGTGGTGGGATGAAGGCCGTGGCCGAGGTTGAAGATATGCCCGGGGCGGCCGCCGACACGCCGGAGAATCTCCTCCGAGCGTTCCACGGCGATATCGGCTCCCGCGAGTAGCAGGTCGGGGTCCAGGTTGCCCTGGATCGCCCTGTCCGGCCCGATGCGCTCCCACGCCTCATCGATCGGGATTCGCCAGTCCACGCCTATCGCCGTGCCGCCTGCCTGGGCGTAGAGAGGAAGATGATGCGGATTCCCCGTCGCGAAGTGGATCGTAGGAATCCCCGCCTCCGCGAGACGGTCGAGGACCGTCTTCGAATGCTCCAGCACGTGCCTCTCGTAGTCTTCGGCTGAGAGAGAGCCGGCCCACGAGTCGAACAGCTGGATGGCGGCCGCGCCGGCCTCCGCCTGCGCCACCGCGAACTCGGCCACATGGCGTGCCCAGAAGTCAGCCACGCGGCTCCAGGCCTCGGGCTCGGCCCACATGAATCGCTTCGTTTTCGCCAGGCGCTCCGACCGTGGTCCGTCGAACAGGTAGGAGGAAAGCGTGAAGGGCGCCCCCACGAAGCCGATCAACGGCACGTCGAGGCGCTCTTTCAGGATGGCGACGGTCTCCAGAACGGCGGACAGCGCTTCCCTCGGCTCGAACGGCTTAAGGCGCCCCAGCTCTCTCGGCAGATCAAGTGGAGGGCTCACGACCGGTCCGAGCGATGGCTGGATCTCGAAGTCGAGCTCGGCGCCGAGAAACGGCGTCGCCAGGTCCGTGAACAGGACCGCCGCATCGACCGGATAGTACTCGAGCGGTAGCGCAGTCACTTCCGCCGCGGCTTGCGGATCTCCGACGATCTCCAGGAAGCCGCGGTTCGCTCGGATCTCCCGGTAGCGGGGAAGCGTTCGACCCGCCTGCCTCATGAACCAGACCGGAGTCCGGTCCACGGGCTGCTTGTGCAGGGCCCGAATCAGTCGGTCGTTGAATTCAGGTCGGCTCATTGGCGGGACACGCTACGGCTTGGTACTACCCCTCGCCAGCTACCTGTCGATCGCCGGTCGCGCGCGGCCAGACGTCGACCCGAGAGACGAGAAGTGATCCTAGGCTTCTCCCCACAGCGGCTCGCGGACGATTCCCCACAGAAGCTCGCCCGAGGCCCTGGATAGATTCCAAGGAAAACCAGGCTTGCTGTCGGCTTCTCGAGTCAACGGAGAAGGTCTGATGGAGGAAGAGCCGAACGCTACATCCCGCTCCTGTGCATCCTGCCAGGCCACGAGCCCGCAGGGAGCTCGCTTCTGCCTCGCCTGCGGAACCGAGCTCGGCGCCACCGCGGAGGCCGAGCGCAGGGTAATCACCGTGTTGTTCGCCGATCTCTCGGGCTTCACCGCCGTGACGGAGCGGCTCGATCCCGAGCAGGTTCGGCAGTTGATCGACGAGCTGCTTCAGCCCATGTGCGATGCGGTGATTCGCTGGGGTGGTTTCGTGGACAAGTTCATCGGCGATTGCGTCATGGCCCTGTTCGGTGCTCCGGTCGCCTACGAGAACGAGGCGGAGCGCGCCGTGCGGGCGGCTCTGGACATGGAAGCGGCTCTCGCGCGTTGGTCGGCGGACGAGTCCGCGCGAGGCGGCCGGCCACCGCTTCGCCTGAAGATCGGCGTCAATACCGGCCCGGTGGTGACCGGCACGTTCACCGGCGGTGGAGCACGGAACTACACGGCCGTGGGAGATGCGGTGAACGTCGCGGCGCGGCTCCAGGGCGCATGCACGCCCGGGGAGATCCTGGTCGGCGCGACCACGTTCGAGCAGACGCGCCACATCGTCGAATACGGTGAGGAACGCGAGCTGCGCGTCCGCGGCAAGAAAGAGCCCGTGCGGGCGCGCGTCGTTGTAGGCCTCCGTGAAGAGAGAGGCCAGATTCGAGGCTTCGAGGGTCGACGGGTACAGCTGATAGGCCGCACCGCGGAGATGGAGCGCCTGCTGCGCACGTGGTCCGAGGTTCGGGAAGGTGTGTGCCGGCAGGCTCTCGTCGTCGGCGCTCCGGGGATCGGCAAGACGCGGCTCGTCGAGGAGTTTGCCGCGGAAGCCTTGGACGGAACCGGCCGCTGTGCCCACGGTCGCAGCTATCCCTACGCCCGTGTCACGCCCTGGGAGCCGATTGCGGAGCTTCTTCGCGACCTTCACCACGTAGGCCCGGATCTCGCTCCCGTGGATGCTGCCGCGATGATCCTCGGTAACGGTAGCCACCGCTCCGCGGTCGACGAGCCCGCTCTCGGCGTGGCGCTCGGCGCGCCCGTGTCCTCCGAGCTGGCGGGCTACGGCGACGCGGAGCTTCAGGCGGTTGTCGCCGATGCGGTGCTCAGCGGATTCGAGGCGGTGGACGGGGATCCAGCCGTCCTGATTCTCGAGGATCTGCAGTGGGCGGACCGAGCAACGCTGCGGTTCCTGGCCAGTCTACCGGAGAGAGATGTGGACATGGCCGGGCTGTTTTTGTTGGTGACTCGGCCGCCCCTGCCCGGCGAGGAGCATCTCACGCGTCTCCTGCGAGCATACGGGGAGTCGCTCGAGCTGCGGTCTCTCTCAGCGGACGAGACGCGGCTGCTCATCGACGGCATACTCGGTGATCACCGGCTTCCGGATAGCCTGGTTCGGAAGATCATCTCTCGAACGGATGGGAATCCGCTCTTCGTCGAGGAGATGTTGAGGTCACTCATGGAGCGGCAGGTCATCCGTCAGGAGGATGGGTGTTGGCAGTCCGGAGCGGCGTCGGCAGAGGTGGATGTCCCGGAGAGCATCGAGAGCATCCTCAGCACGCGCATCGATGGACTCGGTGTCTCGACGAAGCGCGTGCTCCAGTATGCTGCGATCGTCGGCCGCCGATTCTGGAGGGGAGTCCTTTCCGAGGCGCTCGTGCGGCGCCCGGTAGATGTCGAGATGGCGGAGCTTCTGGGGAGCGAGATGGTTCGCGCTCAGGACGAGTCTGCGGTGGCGGGCGACAGGGAGTACATGTTCGAGCACCTGCTCCTTCAGGAGGTCGCCTACGAGGGTCTGCTACGTGGACGGAGAGCTCAGCTCCACGGCGATGTGGCGCGCTGGCTCGAGCAGCAACTTCTGGCGCGCAACGAGGAGGCCGACGATCTGATCGCCTACCATTGGGAAAGGTCCTCGACGCCCGAACAGGCCATTCCGTTCCTGCAACGAAGGGCACAACGGGCACGCGAGCGAGGCGCGCTGGCCGACGCCGCCGAGATTATCGATCGGGCCCTCGAGGTTTGCGTTCACGACGGGGAACGCGCGGTGCTGCTCGCTCTCGGCGAGGAGATCGCCGCTGCGATGGGCGACGCGCCGAAGCGGCTGAAGCTGATCGAAGAGCTGGAAGGGGTCGGACGCGAGCTGGAGGATGGCGAGCTGGCGGCGGAATCCCTCTACCGGCGAGGGCGCTATCTCCTGGCCACCGGTGAGATCGGGCATGCCCAAGAGGCTGGAGCAGCAGCGCTGGAAGCCTTCCAGGCGCTCGGCCGGCCGTCGCGGCAGGGTGACCTGCACTCGCTTCTCGGCCGCATCGCCCAGACTCGGGGCGACTACCCCAAGGCCCGCGAACACTACGAGGAGGCCCTCCCCCTACTCCGCCGGTCCGGAGACCGCCCGGGCGAGGCCGAGGTTCTCGATCGACTCGGTCTCGTACAGGTGGATCTGGACGATTTTTGTCGAGCCTTGCTCTACCTGGACGACGTCCTGGACCTGTGCAAGGAGCGCGGGCTGCAGATGCTCGAGGTGCGAGTACGCGCCCATCGTGCCACGGCGTTGCGCTGGATCGGCTGCTATCGGGAGGCGGAGGAAGCGGCCCGAAGTGCCGTGGCTCTCGCCGAGCGGACCGGCTCTCGACGGGCGCTCTCGACCTCCAGGATGACGCTCGGGTTTGTCCTGGCGGCGGCGGGGCGCAAGGAGGAGGCCCGGGAAGTCCTGCGCGACGCGATCGAAAGAGCTTCGGAGATCGACCGGCCGGCTCTGGCCGCCCGGAGCTGGTTGAGCCTGGCAGAGATCGAAGAGAGTGACGAGGCTGACCGTTGCGCCCGACAGGCTTCACGGTTGGCGGTCCAGACCGGTCTGGTACACGTCGATATCCTGGCCCGCGCCCGATTGGCAGAACTCGCCATGGATGCCGGTGATCTGTCCGCGGCGCTGGCCGCGTCGGGCGAGTCTCTGGACAAGCTACGCGAGCACGGGAGCATTCAGGGTCCCGAGGAGGTCGTCGTCTATACCCGAGCCAAGGTGCTCGCGGCGGCGGGCCGCCACAAAGAGGCCGGGACATTGATGGAAGAAGCGAGGGCTCTTCTGCGAACGAAGGCCGAGCGGATCGACGGCGCCGAATACCGTCGCGCGTTCCTCGAGGAAGTCCATCCCAATCCGGAGATCCTCCGGACCGAGCAGCCGGTATGAGCGGCCAGGCGGCCGCGCTCTTGGCTGCCCTGCTCGTTGCGCACTACGCGGGCGATTTCAGCCCGCTTGTCACGGCTCGTATGCTGGACGCAAAACGGCGAGCCTCCCCGATCGGCCCGATCCTGGCGCACGCAAGTGTACACGGGCTCCTCGTGGCCGGGGTCGTGGCGCTGCTGGCGCAACCGGCGCTGCCGATTCTGCTGGTCGTAGCGGGCGCCGAGTTCGGCACGCACTTCGCGATCGATATGGGCCGGGGAAGGCTGATGCGGCGCTTCGCAGCCCTGCGCGACGCGGGAAGCGACGCCTTCTGGCGGTTGCTCGGGCTGGATCAGCTGGCGCACGCTAGCGTGCTCGTCTGGATCGCCTTTCAGGTGGTCTGAGACTGCCGATCCTACTCGAACTCCAGGTAGCCGCCCGGGCACACGTCAACGCACTTTCCGCACTCCTCACACATCTCCAGAGCCAGGGTGAAGTACGCGCCGGGCTCGGCCTCTTCCACCCGCGTGAAACAGAGGGGCGTACAGTACATCCAGCAGTGCTCGCAGCCGAAGCAGAGGCCACATGAAAAGCAGCGTCCCACTTCGGCAAGAAACTGATCCTCGGTGATTCCGAGGCTCACCTCGGCGACGGGGTGACTGATCGCCTCCTCAGGGGAGAGCTGGGCAGGGCTGACCGGTGAGCAGGGCTCGAACAAGTCCGTCTTGATGCGGTCCGCGCCGATCGAAGCCCCTCCTGAGGCCGGCCGCGGCTCCATGCCGCGCAGCTTCGCATGGACGGCTTCGGCCGCGTGTCGTCCGTGCGCGATCGCCATGCCGGCGATGCCGAGGCCGAGCACGTCGCCTCCCGCCCACCAACCATCCTCGAGGATTCCGGCCTCGTCGGTGCCCAACCAGCCATCCGAGATGCCCAAGCCGTCCAAGCCGACCCAATCAGGCTTCTGGGAAACGGCGACGATGACCGCGTCGACCGCGACAAGGTGCTCCGATCCCGGGACAGGTAGAGGCCGGCGCCTGTCGGTCTCGTCTCTCTCACCCAGCCTCATTCGCTGAGCTTGGAGGCCGACGACCGTTCCTTCCCGTCGCTGGATCGAGATGGGAGCCACGAGCAGCTCCAATCGGACGCCTTCGGCCAGAGCTTCCTCGACCTGCTTCGGCACGGCAGGCATCTCCTCACGCGTGCGCCGATAGAGGATGGTGGCCTGGCTTCCATGACGACGGGCGGTTCGCGCAGCGTCCACGGCCGTATCTCCGCCACCGATGACCGCGACGTGATGGCCGAGGTAGATGTCGTCTCCCTCCTTGATGCGCCTCAAGTACTCGGTCCCGACCCAAACTCCGGGTTCCTCCTCGCCGGGAACGCCGAGTAGCCGGCCGGCCTGAGCGCCGATCCCGAGATACAGGATTTCGTGCCGCGAGCGGAGTCGTTGCACGGAGATGTCTTGGCCCACACGGGTGTTCAGCTCCAGCTGAACACCGAGGTCCAGGATGCGCCGGATCTCGGCGAGCAGCACGGAGGATGGGAGCCGGTAGTCGGGGATGCCGTAACGCAGCATGCCGCCTGGCTCCGGCCGACCTTCGTAAACGGTGACGGCGTAGCCCCGGCGCGCCAGCTGGTAGGCGAAAGAGAGCCCTGACGGCCCGGCTCCGATCACCCCGACGGATTCCGGCTTCGAATCCTGCTCGAGAGAAGCCAGCGGCAGGTGCTGCTCGATCGCCCAATCGCCCAGAAAGCGTTCGAGAGCGTTGATCGCCACGGCGCCGTCTTTCTCCGCACGGTTGCAGTGCGCCTCGCACGGATGCGGGCAGATGCGCCCGAGCACGGCGGGGAAGGGGTTCGCCTCGGTAATGATTCTCCAGGCTCGCTCGTAGGCTGCCTGCCGCGAGGCGCCTGTCTTCCCGCGTTGAGCGACCGCGCCGATCCAAGCACGGATGTCGCCGCTATTGGCGCAGCCGGTTTGGCAGGGTGCCTGCTTTTCTACCTGCCTGGGGCGCAGGCTCGACGCTCCCGCGACATCCGCTCGGGGGCGAGTGGCCTCCGGCTCGGGGGTCATCGGCCTCTCCCACACTGGCCCATCTCGCGCGCCAGGCCCCTGAGCATCCCCCGAAACACGAGCACGTGGACGGGCAGGAGGGCGTACCAGTAGACGCGACCGAACCATCCATCGGGCTTGAAGAAGGCGCTGAACCGAACGATCGAACCGCCACGCTCTTCCGAGACCTCGAATTCCGCCCGGGCCCGACCGGGGAGCTTCATCTCGGCTCGAAGGCGTAGCAAACGGTCCTGGTCGAATGTCTCCACTCTCCAGAAGTCTATGAAGTCCCCGGGCGCCACGAGCTCCGGATGCCTCCGACCGCGTCGGTGTCCGACTCCGCCAACCAGCTTGTCCAAGAAGCCTCGTAGGCGCCACAGCCAGTTTCCGTAGTACCAGCCGTTGGTGCCCCCGATACGTTGGATCGGTTTGAAGGCCGCCGCGGGAGGGCATGCGACCCATCTAGCGCGGGAATACTGAAGAAGCCTGCCAAACTCTCCGGTCACCGGGGCCTCGAGTATGGGTTCGACCATCAGTCCTTGCCCCTCGGAGTCTTCAACCGCGTCAGCTCCCCGTTCAACTCTCGGATTCGATGAGACATGGCCTCCAGGATATGGACCGCGAGAAGCGGGTCTTCCTGTATGCGCCGCAACAGCGTCTTCTTGTCCACCGTGAGGACGCGGGCGTCCGATCGCGCCCGGACGGTCGCCGACCGCTCCTGCCGCTCGAAGATCGCCATCTCGCCAAAAAAATCGCCCGCACCGAGGACCGCCAGCATCACCTCGCTCCCGTTCGCCTCTGCCAGCACTTCGACCTCTCCCGATTGGACGACGTACATGCAGTCGCCCAGCTCATCTTGCTGGACGATGATCTCTCCGTCCGCGTAGATCTTGCCCAGTGGGCTCCGTCGCCTCAGTCCCATTGATCAGGCCTCTGAAGCTCTCGACCGCCCGACTCCCGAGGCCAGGCTCCAGAGGAAATGGCCGATGAACGCAGGGTGGAGGGCCTGAGCGAGTATCTCCCGATACGGAGCGCTTCCGGTGAAGAGGTTCCAGAGGATCCCGCTCATTCGGCGCTCTCCGTCCTTCTTCTGTTGTTCCTTCGAGG
>JBDHGL010000089.1:0-9140 GCA_039589875.1 Gemmatimonadota bacterium | reverse complement strand
TCGCTACTCTGAATCCACAAAGAATTGCTCGCCTCTTGCTGGGTTGGGGGGTAGATTTGTGGACAGAATGGCTACTACGCGGATCACCTGGGAGGACGCCCAGCTCATGCCGGAGGACGGCAAGCGCTACGAGGCGATCGACGGGGAGCTGTACGTGACCCCGGCGCCAAACCTCCGACATCAGTGGATCAGCGTGAACCTCGAGGCCGCGCTACGGGCGATGCTGATGGAGCCCGGATACGGGTGGGTCTTCCACGCGCCGGTCGGCGTGAAGTTTCCGGACACGGACGAGGGAGTCCAACCCGATATCATCTTCATGTCGAGGAACCGTCGAGAGACCCTCGTAAAGGCCGGGATTCTCGGCGCCCCGAACCTGGTCGTCGAGATCGGCTCGCCGACAACGGCGAAGCGGGATCGCACGATCAAGAAGAAGCTTTACGAGCGGCAGGGTGTCGCGCAGTACTGGATCGTGGATCCGGAGGACGACTGCGTCGATGTCTGGAATTTCGCTTCCGGCGCGAAAGAGCCGACTCGCTACTCGGACCGACTACCCATTCGCCTCGGCGACGAGGAAGTCGGCGCGATCGATCTGCCGGCGATCTTCCCCCCGGAGGTAGAGTAACTCGGCTCCCTGCAGTTACTCCTACTCTTACTCCTACTCGTACTCGTGGCTCCTTCGAGGGCCGGAGGAGTACGAGTACGAGTACGAGTACGAGTACGAGCACGAGTAGGAGTACGATTAAGAGTAGGAACTTACGGCCCGGATTGGCGGCGCTCTCGGGTTTGTTCGGCTTGGGCGAGGCGGCGCGCGCCGGGCCTTTGCCTTTTTGGCTTGATCCAGCCGGCGAGCGACGGACCAGGTGTAGAAGGCGATGATGATCGCGGTCACGCCGTAGGCCCGGGCGATGAAGCTCGAGTCGCGCATCTCCTGCGCGACGATCACTGTCAGAACGATGGTCGCCAGTGCGAAGACGATCACGATGATTCCCGTTTTGTTCACCGGCCACCTCCAGTCTGAGAGCCTGCATTTCCTCTTCGCCCTGAATGCGCGCCAGCTCCTCAGACGTAAGTAAAGGAGCCTCAGAATCGTGCTTGGCGGCATAGGGAGAAGTGTGGTCATGCTGGTCCTGTGCCAGAAGTGTACCGGGCATTGCCGCAAAGACAAGAAAGAGCACTACGTATCTCATCGAAATCCATCGGGTGACGAACGAAAGGGAGTTAGAGAGGATCGCGGCGGGCAGTTACACTTGGAGACGAAAGGAACGGCCCACGCCACCTGCGCATATTCGCCAGGGCGTCGCCGAGGGGCGTGGGTCGTCCAAGTCGACACCTCGGTGTCACGACTCGACGTGCACGATCGGGCAGTTCACCGTGGCGACGCCGCCGGCAAGGATCATCGCTTGGCCGACGCTCCGGATGTCCCGCACCTTCGCGAAGTCGGCGTTGTCGTAGACGTTTACCAGCCAGAGCGGCGAGTAGCCGTCGTCTGACGGGATCGTCTGGACGACGTTGTGCGTCTGAAAGCCGCCGCTCTCGGTCATGAAGCCGGAAGCCGGGCCGCCGTCCGGCTGGTCCGGGTTGATGTTGAAGGTAACGAAGATCGGAGACACCGGTACGTTGCCCTGCATTGTGGCGGTGAGCGCCTTCTCCTCGAACGTGAAGTAGAAGACCACCTGGCCCCGATACCAGCCGCGGTGCAGGTCGGCACTCTCGCCACCAGCGCGCAGTCGCGCCGTCGAACCCTCGGGTACGATCGGGCAATTGACCAGCATGTTGGTCGGCTCCATCGCGTAGCCGGCGGCGCGAATCTCCTCGAGACTGGTGATCGTGTTCGCGACGTAGTCCTTCGGCACGGTCACCTTGTTGATCTGCCAGAAATCGTTGTAGCCCTCATCACCGGGGATCACCTCCACGATGTTCAGTTGCCCCTCCACCGGTTTGCTCTCGCCTGCGCGGAAGAGAGCGTAGATCGGCGCGGGCGTCGTCGGTTGGACGTCGAAATTGTAGTACTTCACCACCTGGCCGTTGGGCCCGAGGCCCTGGGTGATGAAAGGGCCTTGATCGAAATCGACCGGCTGGTTGGGACCCGGAAGCCCGTTTGAAGCGGTGCGGACCATCAGATGCCCCGCCATCTCGCTGAAGCGGTCGACCACGGCCCTGGGCGCCATATCGGGATCCTGCGGTCCGTGCATCCCCATCTCTTGCCCGTAGGCCTGACCGACGCCACAGAGCAAGGTCAGACCGACCATCACGAGACTCTTGTTCATGGCTCATCCTCCTCTTGAGTTTCGATTCTCGAATCGACATGGCGGCGCGATCTTCGCCGTCGCTCCGTCAAGTACAGCGCGGCTAATGCCGAGCTGGTCGCCGCCTAACGGATATCCGTTTCAGAATTGAGATGAGAAGGCCAACCTCCGTTGAACGAGGTACCCTTCATCGGAGGGCCCTCAAGCAAGAGCGAGCTCTTGCGGCCCAACAACCGGAGTTTGGCCATGTCTCTCTTCTCTCCCGCCATCCGTCACCGCGGCGGGGGATGAACCGTACAGGCTCCAACGTCCAGTTCAGGCGACTGCGACGCGCAGCTAGGAGCCTCCAAGGGTCGATGGGTCTTAGCGCTGCCGCCTCAGCCCTCGGCGCGGTCATCCCCTTCCGGCGCCAGCTCTCGCGATCGACGTACTCATCGAGCAGGCGGAAGACTTGCTCGCATGTGTAACGGTGCAACGGACCCACCGTTCTAGTTGCCAACTGTCTTGGGGCCGAGCCCATGCTCCAACGCGACGTTCGACAATTTCTTCTGGAGCATCCTGCGCCCGCGATGCAGACGCGACCGAACAGTGCCAAGCGGGATGCCCAGGAGACCCGAGATCTCCTTGTACTGGAGGTCTTCGACGAAGAAGAGCGTGGCCACCGTCCGGTACTCCTCCGGCAACTCGTTTAGTGCTCGCGCGATCTGCTCCGTATCCAGTCGCGTCAAGAACTCGGCGGCCGGGTTCGAATCCCTATTCTGCAGGCCGGCCTCGGCCGTCCGCGTGGAGAGGTAAAAAGCCGGCGTGTCTTCGATGCTCACACGCTGCCCGCGACGGCGGTCTTGCCGCCTGCGGTTGTAGAAGCAGTTCGTCACTATCTTGAAGAACCAGGCACGGAAATTTGTTCCTGCTTGGAACTGGTGGAAGAACTGGCAGGCGCGGGTCGCCGCCTCCTGCAGCAGGTCCTCCGCATCTACCTCGTTCCTGGTCAGACGGAGCGCGAAGTTGTATGCACGCGGCAGCACCGGGAGCATCAACGGCTCGATAGTCTGCGGGGCGCCGACGGCTTGTTGACCGGTGTCGGGCCTGGTCATATAGCGTTGCACCGAAGTTCGTCATGTTCATCGCGGGGCCTTCGTACGTTTCCCCACAAGCCGAGCGGGGGGCGGTCCCCCCCGAGCGGCCTCGCGGATCTCGCGCTCCCGGCCATCGGCTCGACCCGAGGGTCGGTCAATCCTGCTTCCTGGCGTATTCGATCAGTCCGAGCACGTCATCGGCGACCAGTCGTCCCACTGCACCGCTCGAGTACACGGCCAGCTCGACTTCGCCGCCGGGGCGCAGGACGAAACCGGTCGCCTGGACGAACTCCGCCTCCCCTCCCAGATACACGCCGATCGTTTGAGCCAAGCGGTCAGGCTCCAGCCCGTAGGCCACGGGAAACTCGATCCCGTAATCCTCCACCGTGGCCCGGGCCTCTGGCTCCGGGTCCGCACTCAGGGCCACCACCCGTGTGCTTGCGTCGGTGAAGCGCTCGAGCTTGCGTTGGAAATCCGTCAGCTGCTGCCGGCAGTAGGGGCACCAATGCCCCCGATAGAGGAGGATTACGGCCCAGCCATCCCGGACATCATCGGGAAGCGTGATTACACCGCCTCCCACCAGGGAAGCCGTCAGCGCGGGGAACTCTTCCCCGGGGCCGAGGCGGACTACGCGCTCCCGCATCGGAGCCTCGCCCGCCGCGCTCACGGGTCCTCCTCCGGGCTCTCGGCGACGCGATGCTCCGTCAGCCGCTCGAGTCGGCCCGCTGCCAGGGGCTCATTCGTCCGTACCCAGGTACCGCATAACATGGAGATTTCCTCAGTTGGGCTGCGTCGTTTGGTCATTCGGTAGAGCGAGGCCGCCCCCTCCAACGGCTGGAGAGGGCGGCCAAAGCTGGGTCAGAAGGTGTCCGGGAACGGAGGGAATTCCTCCGACAGCTCCGTATTGCCCGGCGCGTCGGCTACCGTCTCCGGGACGATCGGGCAGAGCACCACGACTCCGGGTCGCTCGATCGTCACCAGGCCGGCGACCTCGGCATCCAAGATGTCTTCCACGTCATCGAAAAGTGCCTCGGGGTAGTGTTCGGACACGTACGGGCTCGCGAGGATGTCAGCGAGCGTCTTATTCAGCGCCGTGTTAACGATGACGACGTTCCAGTGGGGCGAGTAGCCCGCCTCACCCGGGATGAACTCCGCCACATTGGCCTGGTAGGTACGGTCCCCGCCGATGAAATAGAGGTCGTTCTGTCCCCGCTGCGTGACGCCTTCCTCGACGCCACCGAAGATGTAGTAGATCTCCTCCTCCTCGTACCAGCCGTTCGCGACTACCGCTCCGTTGCCCGGTCCGCGTCCCTGCATCAACGCTGCGAGATCGGGCGGCAGCGGGTCGGGCTCCGTGACCGGCTGCTCCGTGCATGCCGTCAGCATGACAGCACCTACAAACATGAGAGTCCAGCGCATGGCCTACCTCCTTTGGTCTGGGTATCGCGTAATGTGTTCGAAGTGCGCGAATTAGAAGGCACGGTCCATGCCGCTGAGCAAGTCGCCTACCTCCACGGCTGTAAGTCTTTCGCAGCCAGTTAGTTGAGTGATCTGGCGTGAGCGGCTGTTCGGAGAAGATCACGTTTCACACATACGGATGATGCGACGTCAGGTATCTCATGAAACGGAGAACGGGGAGTTCAGCGTCAGGTACAGAAGCGAGATGAGAGTACGGGTTGAGCCAGCGGCCAACCGATAACCGACCCTGTAACAGCATTCGCCGATCGGCTGAGCGGGCCGCTACCCTGCGCCACAGCTCGAGGTCAATCGCCCGGAACGCGTGCCTCCACGCCCGAGACCTGTTCCAGCCTCCGGGGCATGAAACGGGCCGGGGCGTTTCATGGAACGCTCGTCGGGCACCGTCCTCGGGGATCCAGGAACCACAAAGTGCGTTCCGCGGCGCGATTCCGGATGGCCGGCTCTCCAACCTCTTCGCGGAATACAGCTTGCTCCTCCCTCGCTGCGTGGAAGGGCTGGGAACCGGGGCGCCTCCCCTGGCCTTCCAACGCGGAACCGGCATTCATCAAGGCAACGTTCCCGTGCGAATCCCCGGGGCTGCTTCCAGGAGGCTCAAGGTACATGACGACGGCGGAGATGCGGGAACACGAGGAACGGGACGCCCCCGCGGTTCTGGTCCTGGACCGGCTCGGAGCCTTCCACGCCTTCGCGCGGGACGTCCTCACTCCGGAGGGCTACAGGGTCCTCTGGGCAGAGAGCCCGCAGGAGGCGATCTCGGCGGTCGAGCGCGGCGGCGTCGACGCCGTCCTGGTGGACGTGTGTGTTCCCCACAAGGGACTGCTCGACGGCGTGGAGCCGGTGATCCGTGCCCGGACCGGGGTCCGCACGGTGGTGGTGACGGGGTGCCCCCTGATGGACGCCGCGGCCCGCGTCCTCTATCCGGAGGCGGATGGCTTCCTCCAGAGGCCGTGCACGCTGGACGAGCTGCGAAGCCAGATCGCCGGCCGGGGCGAGGCGCCGTCCTCGGCTGAGGAGGCAGGGCCCGCGTTTCACGGGATCGTCGGCAGGTCACCGGGCATCAGACGAGTGATCGAGCAGATCCAGGAGGTGGCACCCACGGAGTCGACGATCCTCATCACCGGCGAGACGGGGACGGGGAAGGAGCTCGTGGCGGCGGCCATCCATGGATGCTCCTCCCGCCGCGACGGCCCGTACGTCGTTGTGGATACGGTGGCGCTCTCCGAAACCCTGCTGGAGACGGAGCTCTTCGGCCACACCAAGGGCGCTTTCACGGGAGCCGACAAAAACAAACCCGGTCTTTTCGAGGTTGCCGGCGGGGGAACGATCTTCCTCGACGAAATCGGTGAAGTGCCACCCGCAGTGCAGGTCAGGCTGCTTCGGGCAATCCAGGAGCGGGCGGTACGTCGCCTCGGAGCCGTGCAACAGATCGAGGTCGATGTCCGGATCATCGCGGCAACGCAGTGGGACCCGGAGAGCGCCGTGAAGTCCGGTCGGTTGCGCGCCGACCTCTACTATCGTCTGAGCGTCTACCAGATCGAGATTCCGCCCCTCCGCGAGCGGACCGAGGACATCCCATCGCTGGTAGAGTATGCGTTGAGGGCCGCGCGCCCCAAAGGTGGACGCGAAGGCGGTTGTACGGAGCTGGCCCTGCGAATGCTGGAAGGCTACGACTGGCCCGGGAACGTCCGTGAGCTCCTGGCGGTGCTCGAGCGGGCCCTGATCGGGGCGGAAGGCAACCGGCTCACCGCGACGGACCTCCCGGAGCGGATCCGAGTCGCCTGGAGAGAGGCGATGGCCCCGGGCGGTGAACCGCAGGAGAGGGCGGCGATCATCCAGGCACTGGAAGACACAGACGGGCACCGGGATAAGGCGGCCGAGGTGCTGGGTGTCAGCCGCACGACGTTGTGGCGCTGGTTGAAGCGCCATGGCCTCTGATCACCGGAGCACCGGCTTCGGACCCGCCTGCCCGGATCGCGACTTCGTGCTCCGATCGCCGCCCGCGGGCAGGCCCCTTGGCGGAGGCGGCCACGTTCCGCTGGGGTGTGTAGCCTGGCTCACCGGTCCCGGCGCTGTGGGTATCCCGTCGGGATGACGGGTCTTAGTATTCAGGTACTTCTGCGGAGCATCGGGAGTGTCAGCACTGTCTGGCCAGCCCCGGGCCTCGATGCCGATGCGGTACCGGGCTAGCCAGAATGGGAGCATCCTTGCATCGGATGAGCGAGTCTGGCGCGGCGCTTGTCCACCCTGAGGGATCGAGATCCGGGATATGTCGCTGCAGCGAGCTCTGTTCGTCCTCGTCGCAATCGCACAGCTCGCCGGTTTGGTGCCGGCGGGCCTGGTCCTCCATCGGCGACTCGCCTCGACTCTCGAGGCCAGGGCGCGTGAGGACCTGCTACTCGCTCCGGCGTTGCTCGCCGACCGTGAGGCGATGCGAGCGGACGCCATGATGATGCACGCGAAGGACCTGGCCAGCTCGGAAGGGCTGGCGGAAGCTCTGCAGCGGGGCGACCGCGCGTTCGCGGGGCAATTGGTGGAGGTGGCAAGCGGCGCCTTCGACGAAGATGCCGTGCTGGTGGGAAGCGGAGGCGAGGTGTGGGCCGGCCCCGAGCCCACCGATGCGTTGGTGCAAGCCACGCGCCGGGGTCTGAGTCCGGTGGAGCTGATCAGCGATGGGGCCATGCTGCGTCGGATGGCGCTCGCTCCGGTGGTCCGGCAGGGCGTCTGGCTTGGTGCGGCCGGAGTCGCGAGGGCGCTCGACTTGGCTGACGCAGGCACCCTGGCCGGTCTGACGCGTTCTGAGGTCGTGATCCTGCTGGCTGGCGGCGACGTGACGGCGAGTACGGCGGAGGAGGAGTTGAGCGCCGCAGTTGCGGAAATGGCAGCCGGTTGGCGTGACGACGGGCAAGTCCACGGTTTACGGCTGGGCTCGGGACGGCGCTACCTCGTGGCGTCCGCCGCTCTGGGAGACGTGGGCGCGGTCGCTTTCGTTCGCGACCTTGACGGTGAGCTCGCGGTTCTCCCCGAGCTGCGTCGTGTGGCTGCGTTGGCCGGGCTGTGGGCGCTTGCCATCGCGCTCATCCTCGGGTCCTTCCTGGCCGCGATGCTCGCGCGGCCTGTCCGGACCCTGGCTCGCGCCGCCGATCGCTTGGCCGAGGGGAACTTCGAGGCGCCACTCGAAGGCTCGCTGGTCCGGGAAGTCGATCGCGTCGCGCAGGCGTTTGCGGAGATGCGGCGAGCGCTGGCTGCTCGCATCGACGAGGTGGAGACCGCGAATCGCGAGCTGGCGGAACGGCAGCGGCGGCTCTCGGCGCTTCAAGCGGAGTTGATCCAGCGAGACCGGCTCGCGGCGAGCGGGCGAATGGTCACCGAGCTTGCCCACGAGATCCGCAACCCGGTGGCGAACGTTCGGAATTGCCTGGAGGTGATCCGCCGCCGCGTGGACGATGACCCCACGGGCCGGCGCTTCGCCGATCTGGCAATCGACGAGCTGTTGCGGATGCACGAACTGGCGGAGCGCATGTTGGACCTCAATCGGCCCCGTGACCCGGATGTCCGTCAGTGCGACGCCGCGGCCGTCGCAGGCGAGGTCGCGGCGCTGGTTCGCGCGGGTGCTACCGACGAGCGCCTCGAGGTCGCAGTGCACGGCGAGGAGAGCGCCGGAGCGGCGATTCCACCAGATGCACTGAAGCAGGTGCTGCTGAACGTCATGCAGAACGCGCGCGAGGCTGTGTCGGACCGCGGGCGGATCGACCTGACGATCACGGCCGCCGACTCGACCGTGGTTCTGGAGGTTTTAGATGATGGGTCGGGCGTCCCGTCGGATGTACTGGAAAAGGTGTTCGATCCGTTCTTCACCACGAAGGTGGGGCTCCAAGGCGTGGGCCTCGGGCTCTTCGTTGCCGAAGGCATGATCAGAACCTACGGGGGCTGGATTACGGCCTCGAATCGCGACGATGGGCGGGGAGCGCGCTTCCGGATCGAGCTGATCGCCGCAGATCGGGCACCGGCGGAGCCAGGCGCCGATCGGCCGGACCGTTTCGGCGGCTCCGTGGCAGAGAAGTGAGAATGCGAGTGGCTTCGCGGATCTTGATCGTTGACGACGACCGGGCGTTTCGGCTCTCGACCGCTGAGTTGCTACGCCAGGACGGTTACGACGTGAGCACGGTGGCCGATGCCCAGCAAGCGGTGGACGCGCTCCGCGAGCAGCCGTTCGATCTCTTGGTGCTCGATCTACGGATGCCGGGCGTCAACGGCATGCAGGTCATCGAGACCCTCCGGCAGTGGGGGGAAGGTATTCCGATCCTGATGATCAGCGGGTTCGGGACGGTCGAAGCCGCGG